>JAIOXK010000053.1 GCA_021741645.1 Candidatus Nanopelagicales bacterium | reverse complement strand
GGCCAGGGGTCCGAGCCGCGGTTGTCGAGGTACTCACGCACCGCGGACCACTGGCGCGCTGATCCCAGGGACGGATCCTGAAGCCCGGCGTCGATGGCACGCGCGATGATGTCGTCTGCCACCCACGCGTCCATCAGCGGCCCCGCAGCTCGCCCGCGACCTCAGACTCCAGAGTGAAGTCATAGCCAGCTCCCCAGACGGGGTCGGAGAGCTGGTCGGGAGCATCGACGAGGTCAGTCGAGCAGAACCACTCGTAGGTCTCGCGGTAGCCCTGCTCGATACCGCGCTCGACAGTGAGCCCCAGAGCGGCCGCCTTCGCGACCGAGAGAATGCCATGATGCTTGACGCCGAAAAGATGGCCGAACAAGGGCTTTCGATCGGTGAACCCGGTCGGCAGGTTCACGATGTTCGCCTCTGCGCCGACGATGTCGGCGAGCAGCAGCGTCCAGGCCAGCGATGATGCGCCCTGTCCAGTGATGTTGACGACCTCGCCCCGTGCGGCGGGAAGCTGGGACATCTCACGCAGGTTCAAGCACAGGTCGTCGACGTGCCCGTAACTCGTCGTGACCAGACCCTCATGCGGAACGAGGATCGGCAGCCCCCGGCGAAGCCGCAGGAACATGGCTGTCTCCATGTCATGGATGTTGTTCGCCGGACCGTAGATAGCCGCAGGTCGCGCCACCGATCCGGGGAAGTCGGTCGCCGCGTGGCGCTCAAGGATGGCGCGCTCGGCGTGCGCCTTGAAGCCTCCGTAGGTCGTCTCCGGATCACTGGTGGTGGCCGAGTCCTCCGTCCACGGCATGATCCCGCTCGGTTCGTACGCCATGATCGAAGAGACGAACACGTACGCACCCACGCTGCCGTCCAGCATGGCGATCAGATCCTCGAACTGTCCGCCGCCCGCGGCCATGACAAACCCGGACACGTCAATGACCGAATCCCACTCGGTGCCTCCGAGAGCCTCGCGCATCGACTCCGTGCTGGTGCGGTCGCCGACAATGCGCTGGACTCCCTCCGGCAGGCTCGATGCCGTCCGGCCACGGTTCAGGACTGCCACGTCATGGCCCTCCCGGACGAGGAGGTCGACCATGCGCCGACCGACGAACGTGCTTCCGCCAAGAATGAGAGTCTTCACGTCGCCAGACTTTATAGGACATTTAGTCCCATAACTAGGGATTCGGGGACTACGATTGCGCCATGGTCGATCCGGGGCGCCTCACGCGTATGGACGAATACCCGCGCCATCAGGTGGGTGGCACCTTCGACTCCGTCGTGAGCGACTCCCCGCACTGGAACGACGGCTTCTACTTCACTCTCGGCGACCAGGTCTCCGGTGCGAGCCTGTGGGTCGCCATTCGACTTCACCCCAACACCGATGTGATCGACGGCTTCGCCTGCGTGATCCTCGATGGCAAGCAGCACAACATGCGCTGGTCGCGTCGGCTCAGGCCCGACAACGACGACATCGCCGTCGGCCCCCTGCGCCTGGAGATCGTCGCCCCGCTCAGCGAACTGCACCTGACGAGCAGCGACAACCCCTACGGGATCACATTCGACCTGACGTGGAAGGGACTCCACGAGCCGCACCTTGAGGATCGCATCGTGCGGTACTCCGGCGGACGCAAGGTGTACGACCGCACCAACTACGACCAGGCCTGCGAGGTCACCGGAACGATCGCCGTAGGCGACCGCACCCTGGCTGTGACTCCCGATTCATGGGTCGGTGTGCGCGATCACTCCTGGGGCATGGGACGCACCGGTGGAGTCAATGACGGCATCGCCCCCGTCACCGGTCGCGATCCTCGACGCGGCTTCGCCATGCGCCAATGGACCATGGTCCGTATGCCCGATCGGGTGATGTTCTGGCAGTTCCACCAGCAGGCCGATGACTCAGTGGACGGATTCGAGGCTGTCGTCATTCCACTCGACCCCGAGCAGCCCCGATGGCGATATGCCTCGGGACACGCCACCGCCAATCGCGTCGATGGCCTGCCACGCGCCGCTGACACGACTGTCTCGCTGACCCGCCCGGACGGCACCATCGATCAGTTCCTCCTCACCCCGGTGGGCTGGCCCGCATACCTGCAGGGCGGGGGCTACCACGATGGCTTCAATGACCGCCGTGGCCGCGGGGTGTACCGCGGCGAGGAGCACCACGAGGGAGAGGTCTGGGACGTGACGCATCCGACCGAGGTCGGAGATGCGGCTGGCTGGTTCCTGCCAAGAGCCGATGCGTGGGCCGAGAACTTCGCCACGTGCGTCAACGTCGATGACCCGGACGATCGAGGGTTCGGCCATCTCGAGTGCGTGCTTGCGCCATGACGGCGTACACCCTCAAGCGCCTCGCCGACGAGGCTGAACTCCGCGCGCTCTCCGCCACCTACACCCGCGGGCTCGATCGCCAGGATCGTGATCTGGTCAGATCGGTCTTCTCCGACGATGCCACCACTCACTACGGCACCTTCCGCGGTGGGCCCGATGAGATGGCAGACATGGCCATGAAGGCGCTCAGCGGCTACCGCACGACGCAGCACTTCCTCGGCCAGATCAACCTGACCATCACCGGCGATGAGGCCTCCGGGGAGGTCTACTTTCAAGCCTTTCACCAGCATGGCGCCGACCACTTCGATCGGTTCATCTGCGGCCGCTACATCGACCGCTACGCGCGTCGGGGCGGCGCGTGGCTGATGACGCACCGCACCGAGGTCGTCGACTGGACTCGAACCGAGCCGATCGCAGACGACTACTTCACCAAGCGCCCCGAGACCGTTCGAGGCACCCGAGATCGCACCGACCTGAGCTACCGCCCCGAGGAGGCATAGACATGGACGCCGAGAAGCTTCAGGCCTTCCTGAACTCAGTGGAGCCCGATTGCGGGGCAACCGTCCTGAGCACGGCTCCCGTGCCCGGCGGCTACAGCCGCGACACAGTGATGGCCGAAGTCCAATGGGCCGACGGCAGCACCGAGAAGCTCGTCCTTCGCGGTGATCCTCCCGTCGAGAGCAGCGTCTTCCGCAGTGACCGTGCCGCTGAGTGGGCGATCCTGCAGGCGGTGAAGGACCTGCCGGACTTCCTCATTCCCACTCCCCGCTACTTCGACGCCACTGGCGAGTACATGGGATGCAAGTGCATCATCTCGGAGGCAATCGACTCGACCTCCATGCAGAAGTTCCTGGACTCGGGTCCGGATCTGGACAAGGCCCGTGAGGACTTCGTCGCGATCATGGCCTCGGCGCACAACACCCCACTGGACAGCATCGATGCCGCCATCGAGCGACCCAGCGACTGGCGCGCTCATCTGGACGACGTCATCGCCAACTACGAGCGCATGCTCGAGTGCATCGGTGAGGACGATCCGATCCTGCGCTACACGCTCAAGAAGATCCGAATGAACATCCCGCCGGAGGTTCCGCTCGCGCTGGTGCACGGCGACCTGCAGCCTGGCAACTTCCTGCTGTCCGAGGGCACTGACCCCTACATCATCGACTGGGAGTTCGCCCGCATCGGTGACCCGCGGCTGGATATCGGCTACTACCTGCAGATCCCGATGCCCCCGCATCTCTACCACCCGGATCCTGAGGCCTTCCTCGCCAGCTATCGCGCACTGACAGGCCTCACCGAGGAGCAGATCAATCCGGCCATCGCCAAGTACTTCCTGCTGCTCGGCACCAGTCATCTGATGCTCGACATCCTCCAGGGCACCGAGGACGTCACGGCCGGCCAGCACCGCGGCGTCATGGGCACCTTCCTGATGACGGCCTACGCGCACTTCCACAAGCTGTACCTCGACTACTCGCTCGAGCTGCCCTACACCGCGGAGGCCACCCGATGATCACTCGACCCTCAACGTCACGCATCCTCGAGGACGTCGTGGACGAGATCATGCGCGACATCATGCCGAGCATCACTGACCCCGCTCAGCAGATTCGCCTGCACATGCTCACCATCGTGCTCAATAACTGCGCCAATGCCAGCGAACGCGAGATCTCGGTGATGCGCGAGGAGATCCCCGTGTATCTGAGTTTCGCTTCTGACGTTGCCGCAGCGACCGGTGATGCGGATGTCGCCACAGCCGCAGAAGCGGCCCAGATGGGTGAGTCCCTGGTGCTCTCGGATGTCATTGCCGACTACCAGCGTGCCAGCCGCGCATTCTCAACGGCCATGGATCTGGTGATGGACACGGTCAACCGCGACTTCATCAATCGCGGGGAGGACATCCTGCGTACACGCATGGCCAACGAGCGAGCGATCCTGAGCGGTGTCTCAGCCGTGGGGCGCTCGGCGAGTTGAGGATGGACCGCTGCGGGGTGGATCAGGAGATGGCCAGCCGGACACCATCGTCCGATAGCTTCCTCGCTGCCGTCGCCGCCCTTCAGTCAATCGGGTAGAACTTGGCGGCTCGGTCCGACAGGACCTCCTTGCCCAGATCCATGACGATGACGGCTCCGTTCATGAAGCGCCCCTCATCACTGCCAAGCCAGACGGCGGCATTCGCCATGTCCTCTGGTCGCGGGGCCTTGCCACCCGGGTACTTCGACGAGAGGCGCTCATAGGCCGCGTCGAGGTTGTCCTTGTCGCCAGCCACCAGCCCCGCGGTCAACGAGGAAAGGGTCGCCCCGGGGCAGATCACGTTGACGCGAACGCCATGAGGCGCCGCCTCGACCGCTACCGACTTGGACAGTCCGATCACGCCGTGCTTGGCCGTCGTATACACATGCGGCCCGAGACCGCCCTGAACACCGGCCGTGCTGGAGGTGTTGATGATGACGCCATCGCCCTGCTCCTTCATGATCGGCAGGGCGAGCTTGGTGCCGAGGAACACGCTTGTGAGCAGGATGGCCATCGTGCGCTCGTAGTCCGCGAGCGACGTGTCCCCGATGGGCCCCTGCACGCCGACGACACCTGCATTGTTGATCATGACGTCGAGTGATCCGAAGGACGCTCGACAGGTCTCGATGGCCGAGGTGATGTCTGCCTCGGATGTGACGTCACACCGAACGAAGATCGCAGCGTCACCCAATTCACTGGCGATCTTCTCACCAGCCTCCACATCGATGTCCGCAATGACGCAGCGCGCGCCCTCATCAACGTAGCGGCGGACGATACCCTCACCGATCCCGCGGGCACCACCGGTGACGACACATGCCTTGCCCTGCATGCGACCCATCAATGACCGTCACTGAGCATGAGGCGCTGCATCATCGTGAGAGTTGACTCATCGCGGCCCACGGCACCGGCCGCGACGATCACGCGCGTGCTCATCTTCCATCCCTCGACGCTCTTGTACCAGGTGTCGATGTATCGGCCGTGGAGCGTCCATTCCTTGCCGTCCGCACCGCGATGCCACGCAGTGATCAGGCTCTCCGCCTCAGCGTCGTCAGTACCCGTGAAGGTGATCGAGATGTTGGTGACCGCATGCGAGGTCTGCGCATATCGCGTGTAGGCGTTCTTCCATGCCTCGCGAAGCGCCTCGTGCCCTTCGAGCCACGTGCCGCTGAAGTTCACGCGCGCATCAGGGTGGAAGCACGTCAGCTGGGTCTGGATGTCAGCCATGTCGGCCGCCTTGGCATACCGGAACATCATCTGCTCGATGTCGTGACGATCGGGGAGACGGAGTTCGTCCACACGGTAGGTGGTCATGAGTGCCCTTTCGTCGGTGCGGGGGTCAGCGACTCGCAGCGAGGACCGCTTCGATGCCGTCCGCGATCTGCTGAGCCGTGGTGAAGGAGTCCTGCTGCTGGAGTGAAGCGGAGATGACCTCGATGGAGAAGGTCGAGTCCGGACGATGGATGTTGCGCTGGCGAACGAGTTCCGCGAGGGCGAACTCGCCCTGGCCGGGGACCATGCGATTGACCAGGCAGTCCTGCAGGAGGTCGTCCGGCATGAGCGACTCGATCGTGCCGTCGTTGAACTGCACGGTGGAGATGTACGGCCACAGTGCATCGAGGTGGTCGAGATCGAGGCCCATTCGATAGAGGTGCCAGACATCCATGCACATCGAGAGGTTGGGCCGATTCGCCCGAGTGATGATCTCGACCGCAGCAGCCGGCGTCTGCATGTTCGTGAACGGCAGTGGCTCGAGCACGACGTCGACACCCCACTGGGCGAACTGGTCGGCCACGGCACCGGAGCGAGCTGCCGCGTCGTCCAGGGTGCCCGCGTAGGGCGCGACGGACTGCAGGCGCGCCGGACGGAACCGATCAGCGAGCACCGCTGAGAGCTCCAGCTTCGGGTCAGGCTCCTCCTGCATGACCCGAACTGCCTCGAGTTCCGTGAGGCGCAGGCCGTTGCTCGTCAGGAGGGACTCGAACTCGTCCAGATCATGGCCGTCCTGCAGCCACAGCCCGAGCCAGCGGATGCTGATGCCCACATCCGTGAACCCCGCGGCACGCGCGGCTGCGAACCGCTCATCAAGCGGAACCTCGGGCAGGCAGTTGAACGAGAAGGTGAAGTCCGACAGGACAGGTGCCACGTCAGTTGCCTGCAAGGTCACGAGCGATGCCCTCGTCGATCAGTCGCTGAACCTGATTGTGGAACTTGGGAATCTTGCACTCGCGATCATTGAAGAAGTTCTGCTTGTAGTAGGACGAGCGCGACGCAGCCGCGATGTCCTCCCATGTCCAGACGTCCTCGCCCACAACGATCTTGAGGTGATCCCAGTGCCGCTGCGTGCGCTCGAGGTAGTCCTGGTCATCGGTCTTGTACCAGAGTTCCCAGGTCTCGAACCGCGTCTGGTTATGCGAGATCGGCACCGACCGGAAGAGCTGCAGGTGCTCAGGGTTGTTGTTGAACACTCCGGTCGGGAAGATCGTGTAGTGGCAGATCGCCACGGACTGATGGTCCGGGTTCTCCTTGAGCTTCGGCAGCGCGCCCTTGAGCGGAACGACCATCATCGAGTGGCGGTCGAACTCGAAGATCCGCATCTCGCGGCCGTCCTTGACGTCCTGCGGCGGGATGTGATGAAGCGCCGGTGCGTGGTAGAACTCATTGAACGCATCGACGACAACCTTCCAGTTGACGTCGACGTACCACGTGAGCTTCTCCTTCAGGAACATGTCCTCCATGCGGTAGGCGCCCAGGTCGAGCAGGATGTCCTCGCCCAGCCACTCGTCCAGCGGCGGCGCAACTCCCGGTCCCGCAAGCACGCCCCAGACCCAGCCACCCCACTCGGCCAGTTCGACCTGGTGCGCCTGCAGCCCCCCGAGGATGTCCTGATCGAAGTCCTCGCGATCCGGCACTCCGACGACCTTGCCGTCGAAGTCGTAGACCCAGTCGTGCCACGGGCACTTGAAGCGGCGTGCGCACTCACCGCTGTCGCGAACGATGCGAGCCCCGCGATGCAGGCAGACATTGTGGAAGCCGCCAAGGCTGCCGTCCTTCTTGCGGGTGATGACGATGGTCTCGCCCTGGCCTTCCCAAACGACGTGGTCGCCGGTGTTCACCAGCTCCTCCGAGCGGCACATGATCTGCCAGCTGGGGTTCAGGACGTACTTGCGCTCGAGCTCGAAACGCTCCGGGTCGGTGTACCAGGACGACGGGACCGTCTCCGATGTACCCGGCGTGTTCGGGATCTCCGGCGCGAATCGCAGTGGGCCGTCACCACGGGTGGGCGGAACGAAGGGAGTCGTCATCGAGGGTCCTCTCGGGCACAGTCGAACAGGATGCCCCCACCGTACACTTGTCTAGATGACTTCCACAAGGGGTTCGTGGACGTCCACACATCGCCTGTGACGGGGACGGACTAGAGGTCGAGGACCAGCCGATCGCCCTTGCAGCGGGACACGCAGGGCATCATGTAGATCCCCTCCTCCTTGTCCTCGTCGGACAGCAGCGAGTCCCGATGCACGATCTCCCCTTCGATCACCTTGGTCTCGCAGGTGCCGCAGACGCCCTCGGCGCAAGAGGTCATGATGGGGACACCGCCCGCCTGGAGCACCTCGACGATGCTGGTGTCGACCGGCACCGAGAACTCAGCACCGGTGCTGTTGACCACCACGGTGAACTCGTGGTCGCCGCCGTCGCCGTCAGTGTCGACCGCCTTCGCCGAGAAGCGCTCGACATGCGGGGCAGGGCGCCCGAGCTTGGCGCACGCCTGCTCGACCGCGTCGATGAGGGGCCCGGGGCCGCAGCAGTACACCGCGGTGTCCGGGGCCGCATCCGTCAGGATCTTCTTAAGCGGGAGCAGGCCCTTCTCGTCCTCGGGCCAGAGCGTGACTCCCAGGCCCTCGAGCCGATCCCGAAAGGCCATCGATGCGCGGGTGCGGCCTCCGTACCAGAACGTCCACGGGGCGTCCTTGTCGAAGATGACTTCACCCAGCATGGGAATCATCGGCGTGACGCCGATACCGCCCGCAATGAACAGGTAGGCAGGCGCATCGACGAGCGGGAAGTTGTTGCGCGGTCCACGCGTGCGCACCGCGTCGCCAACCTTGACATGCTCGTGGATGTAGCTCGAACCGCCGCGGCTCTGGGGCTCATTGAGGATCGCAATCCGCCAGGTGTCCGCGCCGAAGTGACTGCACAGGGAGTACTGCCGCTCAACGCCGTTCTCCAGCTGCACGTCGATGTGCGCCCCGGGATCCCAGCCCGGCAGCCGCTCCCCCTCGGGCGCCTCCAGCCGAATGGAGACGACGCCGTCGGCCTCCTCGACCCGCTCGATCACCTTCAGATCCCGGTAGTCCTCGTACACGTACGCCATGGCTAGACCGTAACCACCCCGGCCGCCGACTCGACAGTCACGGTCCCCGCTGACCCGTCGACGATGACCCCCATGCCGTCCCGCAGCTGCGCCGTCGCCGTGGTGACCGAGAGGACGGACGGGATGCCGAGTTCTCGACTGACGACCACCGCGTGGCTGTTCATGGCGCCGACGTCGACGACCACCGCCCCCGCGATGAGGAAGAGCGGCGTCCAGGCTGCGTCCGTAAAGGGCGCCACGAGCACATCGCCCGGTTCGAGCTTGGCCATGTCCGAGGGGTCGGTGACGACGCACACACGGCCTGAGTAGCGACCGCTGCCACCCCCGAGGCCTGCGAGGACATCCCCTTCGCCCAGCGCAGGCATCACGCGCTCCTTGCGACGCTGCCACTGTGACAGGGGAGCCGGATCCGAAGCGATGATGAACGGCGGTTCGAGCTCGTAGAGCGCGTCATAGTCGCTCAGCCGCTCTGCGATCACGCTGCGGAAGGAATCTGGATCCGCGACGTACGCGTCCAGCTCGTCGTCCATGAGCATCATGACGTCCTCGGCCTTGGCGAACAGGCCCACCGCAACCCCTCGGCGCCCGAGCTCACGGATCGTCATGCGCACCTCGTTGACCACCGCCACGCAGGTGGCCTTGGTGCGCTCGCGTGCCGGCACGCAGAGCACCGTCGAGGCGAGCGCCATCTCGAGGGTCCCCAGCGCCTCGTCATTGCCCTCAAGCGCGGTGCGGAGTCGATCCGCGGCGGCCGCTCGACGGGCGGAGAGTCGCTCATGCCGGGCCTGGGGCGAATCGTCATCAGATGCTCGGCGAATGCCGTTGACCAGCTTCAGCGGGGCGATCGGGTCGGCCTCCCAGGACAGGGCGTGGATGTCCCATTCATTGGGTCCACGGGACCCGGATTCCTTCATGAAGTCCGCAAACGATGCGGCGAACGCCTCCGTGTCAGGTGTGCTCGGCTCAAGGATGGCCGCGAGAACAGCTCCTGGTCCCTCGTCGAACAGGCTCGTGATCTCCGCTGACGCATTGGCCTCTCGTGACAGACGCCACAGGCCCCGTGACGGAGACGCCGAGTCCACATCGCCCAGGCCGGAGATGAGCTCGAGGTGCAGCTCGGGCAGGCCCGCCTGCGCACACAGTCCCGTCAGGATGCCCGGGCCAAGTGTCGAGGCAAGGCTCGAGTAGTCGTGCATGGCGAATCCATTGTCGAGTTCCGGGATGAAGGAGCGTGCACGCGCCACCAGGTCGGCATCGCTCAGCGTCGTCAGGTCCGGTCGATCAGCGGCGAACGCAGCCGTGCGTCGGCGGTCCTCGTCGATCTTCGGGAATGACGTCGAGCCGAGGATCTCGCCGATCGTGGCCATCGCCTTGGCGGACAGCTCCGCGTTGATGTCATCCGGATGCGGCTCATACGGAGGTGTGTCCGGGTGCGAGCCCAGCAGCCCCGCGTCGAATTCATCGAGATCGGCCCCCAGACGCAGACCGAGCAGGCGCATGTGCGAGAGATTCAGGTAGAAGTAGCCGCCGAAGATGCCGACCATCGGAATCTTCGGCGGGGTGTTGAACTCGTCAGGACCGTAGATGCCGAACTCGACGAACCCCCGGTACCAGCCGGGCAGCAGGCCCTTCTCGAAGACAAGGCTCCAGCCCAGCGGGCTCGCCGGGTCGGGCAGCACCTCACCGGCGTTGGCGCGCGTGTAGTACGGCAGGCGCTCGTTGCGCTGCCAGTCGACGATCCAGGTGTCCTTCATGACTCTTCTCTCGAATGCACGGGTCGGCTGATCATGCGTGCGCCGCCGGGCCATCAGGCATCCGGCGGCGCACGATTCGTGTCTAGGGCCTAGAAGGGGGCGCTGCCACCGTCGACGTTGTACGTCGCGCCGGTCATGCCGTTGCCCAACGGGCCTGCCAGCAGCACTGCCATGCCGGCGACCTGCTCGACCGTCTGCAGTTCCTTGGTCAGGCAGTCGTTGGCGAAATCCTGGAGGAAGGCCTCGTAGGTGATGCCCGACGCAGCCGCCACCTGAGCGCCGGCGTCCTTCATCAGTTCGGTCTCGATCGGACCGGGGCAGATCGCGTTGCAGGTCACGCCCGTGGTGCCGTACTCGACGGCCGTCGCCTTGGTCAGGCCGATCATGGCGTGCTTGCCGGCGATGTAGTGGGAGACCGCGACCTTCGATGCGATCTTGCCCTCGATCGAGGCGATGTTGATGATGCGCCCAAAGCCCTTGGGGAGCATGTACTTCAGTGCGGCACGAGTTCCCCAGAATGCGGAGGATGCATTCCACGCCAGGCCCTTGTCCCACGCCTCGTCGCTCAGGTCACCCACGAGCGCCCAGCCATCAGAGCCGCCAGCGCAGTTGACCATGATGTCGACGGTGCCGTAAGTGGAGGCCGCGGTGTCGACGAGGTTGTCAACACTCGCGCGCACCAGCGCATCCGTCTCGACGAACGTGGCGCGGTCGCCCGCGTTCAGGCGGTCCAGCGCATGCTGGCCCTTCTCTGCAGAGCGGTTGCCCAGGACTACGGACGCGCCCTCGTCAACAAAGGCCTTGGCGATCCCGAAGCCGATGCCCGTGCTGCCCGCGGTGATGACCGCAACCTTGCCGTCCAGTGAACCCATCTGCACTCCTAAGTCTCGTCGGCGGTCGGATCGCCACCGTGGGGTATTCCACCCAAGTTCGGTCCCAACGTCAATGGAAACCGGAAAATAGGTCGTCCTTGTGTTTCTCTCGACGGGCTACGCCTCCTTGGGCAGGGCCATGCCGTCGACGTGGTTCTCCTTCATGATCCGGTTGATCGTCTGGTGCACATACTGGACACCGGGCTCGTTGCGGCCGTAGAGCTGCGTCGTTCCGCCCACGTTGTTGACGCCCTTCTGGACGCCGTAGCCGGTGATGTAGTCCTCCCCGTACGTGACGTCGTAGAAGAAGTCCCGGAAGACCTCGAGATCCTCGCGGTTGTCGTCAGTGACGGGCTTGCGGGTCAGGACCCGCTGCTCCGTCATCGACTCGTTCACGTTCGTGGTCGGAAGAACGAGGGAGCATGTCATGCGCTCACGGAAGGCGCCGGCAAAGGACATGCCCGGGAAGAGCCAGATGATGGCGCCCACATTCGCGGACGGATCGAGGTCCTCGACGTCCTTGCCGTCGTTGAGTTCGTTCTCCAGATTGCGCAGCGCGAAGCCCACGCGCTCGTGCGGACCGTACCCGTCGAAGATCCCGGTGTTGCTGAGGTTGGTCTTGAAGACGGTATTCGGATGCAAGGACGCGAAGTGGTAGCCCTCGAGGTAGCCCTCGATGGTCACCTTCCAGTTCGGCCCGGGCATCTGACGCGACGAGAACAGGTGCAGCTCGTCGAGCTTGAGTCCCTCCAGAATGGGCTTGAAGTCACCCAGCCACGAGTCGATGTCGATCTCCAGGCCCGGAGTCAGGCACACGAAGATGAGACCGGCCTCCTCCACGACGGGGAGCTCGATCAGATTGCGCTCGGACCTGTCGAAGTCGCCGAAGGTCGACTCGCCATAAATGCCCCGGAGCTCGCCGTTCATGCCGTAGCTCCAGGCGTGGTACGTGCAGGTGAGCGCACGGGCCTCACCGTGACCCTGCGCGCAGATCAGCGCGCCGCGATGGCGGCACACGTTCAGCATCGCGTGGACCTCGCCCTTGGCATCCCGGGTGATGACCACCGGGACACCCACAGCTTCGAGCGCCTTGTAGGTGTTCTTGCCCGGCAGTTCGCAGGAAAGCGCCAACGGCAGGGGGATGCGCTTGAAGAGCGTCTCGACCTCCGCCTTGAACAGCTCCTCGTCAGCGTAGTTCTCGACCGGCTCCTGCCAGTTGCCGTCGGCCTGGTCGGTCGTCTTGTTGCGTACGTGGTCAGCCAGCCGACGCATCATGACCATGGCCTCTTCGCGAGCCTCGCCGTCGAGGACTGAACTGGCGATGTAGGCCGGTACGACCTCGGGCTTCAGCTGTTCGGCGACATCGGCCACGGGACACTCCTCGGACGGGGTCAGTTGTCTAGACAACTATGGAGGCCCGACGGTCGTATGTCAATGCACGTCCAGGCCCCGCGAACGGTGGATCTGCGCGCGAGCGGCGGATCTGCGCGCGAACGGCGGATCTGCGCGCGAACGGCGGATCTGCGTCACAGCAGAAAGAGAGACGCAATAAGGGGGGCAACAGCCAGTGCTGGCAGGAGGTCGCCCACCGCTATCTGCCGGACGTGCAGCAGCCGTAAGCCAATCCCGAGGAGAAGTACGCCCCCCGTCGCAGTCACCGCCGCGATGAGCGCCCCCGGAAGGAAGGCCCCCGCCCCAATGCCCAGCACAGTGAGGAATCCCTGCCATAGGCCTACAGGCAATGCCGACAGGGCGACACCCCAGCCGAGCGTCGCAGCAAAGGCCAGGGCCGCAAACATGTCGAGTGCCGACTTGAGGGTGAGTTGCTCAATCCCATTTCCGAGCCCATCGCTCAACGCTCCGAGGATGGCCAGTGGTCCAATGCAGAACAGGAGAGATGACGTGACGAACCCCTCAATGAACCGCTCTCGAGACTCGGACGACGAGTCCTTCGCCAACCGCGCCTGAAACCACCCAGCGAACTGCTCCAATCGGTCCTCGATGCCGAGCAGTGAGCCGATGACGCCACCGATCACCACACCGCCGAGGACAACGAAGAGCGTCCAACTGCTCCCCACGAGTTCCACGAAGTCCTCGTCGCGAATCGCCACGATGTTCAACGCGCCGATCACCAGTGTCAGCAGTCCAAGCGCGTCGGTCACGGTGACGCGCGTGCGTTCCGGCAGGCGATGCCCCAGGGCGACCCCAATGCTTGACCCGAGAACGATGGCCCCAACGTTGATGACTGTTCCGAGTCCGACCACGCGCTGACAGTAGTCAGTGCGCGTCAGCACCCGCGCGCGGATCCACCGTTCGGACGCGGATCCACCGTTCGGACGCGGATCCACCGTTCGGACGCGGATCCACCGCTCGCGGATTAGCCGCCGGGGAGGAAGTCCGTGTGGCGGGCGTCCACGGTCACCGGCTCGTTGATGCTGACGAGGACGAACCTCGCCCCCTCGCCCTGAGGCCACACCTGCACCCGGGAGATCGACGCGTAGCCGGGGTTGAAGAAGAACCGCCGCGGTGAATCCACCACGTGAGCCAGGAAGGTGTTCGACGCACCCCCGTGACTCACGGCAACCACCCGCTCCCCCGGGTGCGCGAGACCGATCCGCCCGATCGTCGCGATCATCGTCGCTCGCAGTTCGTCGGCATTGTGCGGAGGCATGAACTCATCCTCGAACCGCCCCTCGACGAACGCCCGTGTCCGAGCACCGTCAGCCATGTTCTCCGTTCCCACGTACTGCGTCGCATTCGAGACCCATTC
>JAIOXK010000052.1 GCA_021741645.1 Candidatus Nanopelagicales bacterium | reverse complement strand
CTGACTGCCCTCAGGTCATTCGACGCCTTCCCGATGACGCATCACCTGGAGACGGTGGCATTGCTCAGTCGGTGACCGCGTGGCTGCGCTCGGCCATGCGATATCTTGACGTCGAGATAATCGGGGACCGATGGAAGGGAATTCCGGTGGGCAGCATCGACAGTTTCGGAGCACGCGGGGAGCTGGCCGTCGGGTCGGAGTCCTATGAGATCTTCCGCATCGCCTCGGTGCCCAACTCGGGACGGCTGCCCTTCACCCACAAGGTCCTGCTGGAGAACCTCCTCCGCAACGAGGATGGGGCCAACATCACCGCCGCGGCGATCTCGGCGCTCGGTGACTGGGATGCCTCGGCAGCGCCCACGCAGGAGATTCAGTTCACCCCGGCCCGCGTCGTCATGCAGGACTTCACCGGTGTGCCTGTTGTGGTGGACCTCGCCACGATGCGTGAGGCCGTCAAGGAGCTCGGTGGGGATCCCACGAAGATCGAGCCGCTCAATCCGTCTGAACTGGTCATCGATCACTCGGTGATCGCAGACTTCTTCGGCGCTGCGGACTCCGAACAGCTGAATGTGGATCTGGAGTACAAGCGGAACAGGGAGCGTTACCAGTTCCTGCGGTGGGGTCAGAGCGCCTTCGACGAGTTCAAGGTGGTGCCGCCCGGCCAGGGGATCGTCCATCAGGTCAACATCGAGGCACTTGCCCGCGTGATCATGGCCAGGAAGGGGCAGGCCTATCCCGACACTGTCGTCGGAACGGACTCGCACACCACGATGGTCAACGGTCTCGGCGTCCTCGGCTGGGGCGTTGGCGGTATCGAGGCTGAGGCGGCCATGCTCGGTCAGCCGGTGTCAATGCTCATCCCACGCGTGGTGGGCTTCAAGCTCACCGGTGAGCTTCCGGCCGGAGCCACGGCCACTGATCTGGTGCTCACGATCACGGAGATGCTCCGCAAGCACGGTGTCGTGGGCAAGTTCGTCGAGTTCTACGGCGACGGCGTCGGAGCAGTGCCGTTGGCAAACCGGGCGACCATCGGCAACATGTCTCCCGAGTATGGCTCGACGGCGGCCATCTTCCCCATCGACGAGTCGACGATTGAATACCTGCGCCTTACGGGTCGCTCCGATCAGCAGATCGCGCTCGTCGAGGCGTATGCCCGTGAGCAGGGGCTGTGGCATGACCCCAGCAAGGAGTCCGTGTACTCGGAGTACATCGAACTCGATGTCTCGACGGTGGTTCCGTCCTTGGCCGGTCCGAAGCGCCCGCAGGATCGCATTCTCCTGAGCGAGGCGAAGGCCGCGTTCGAGAGGGACGTCACCTCGTACACGAAGGATCCTGCTGCCGTCGTGGACACCGTGATCGACGGTGCACCCGTGCAGGTCGCGAACGGTGCGGTGGCGATCGCCGCCATCACCTCCTGCACCAACACCTCGAATCCCTTCGTGATGATCGGTGCCGGGCTGGTGGCGAAGAAGGCCGTCGAGCGAGGTCTGTCCCGCAAGCCATGGGTCAAGACGACCCTGGGCCCAGGATCCCGGGTGGTCACCGACTACTACGAGAAGGCCGGGCTCCTGCCCTATCTGGACAAGCTCGGATTCAACGTCATCGGCTACGGATGCACGATCTGCATCGGCAACTCCGGTCCGTTGATCCCTGAGGTCAGTGCGGCGGTCAACGACGCTGACCTGGCGGTCGTGTCGGTGCTGTCGGGCAACCGCAACTTCGAGGGCCGCATCAACCCCGACGTCAAGATGAACTACCTTGCCTCGCCGCCACTGGTCGTCGCCTACGCGATCGCCGGCACGATGGATATCGACCTTGGGAACGAGCCGCTGGGATTCGACGAGCAGGGCAATGGGGTATTCCTCGCGGATATCTGGCCCACTGCTCAGGAGATTCAGGAAGTCATCGACACGGCGGTCACGCGGGATCAGTTCGTGCACCGCAACGCCGACGTGTTCACCGGCGATGACCGGTGGCAGTCGCTTCCCACACCCACCGGCGACACGTTCTCCTGGGATCCGACGAGCACCTATGTGCGCAAGCCACCGTATTTCGACGGGATGGGTCACGAGCCGACTCCGGTTCAGGACATCACAGGCGCCCGGGTCCTTCTCAAGCTCGGGGACTCGGTGACCACCGACCACATCTCACCGGCGGGAACCATCAAGCCTGACAGCCCCGCCGGTGTGTACCTGCGCGATCACGGGGTGAATCCATCGGACTTCAACTCCTACGGCTCACGACGGGGCAACCATGAAGTCATGATTCGCGGGACCTTCGCGAACATCCGCCTGAAGAACCTCATGCTGCACGATGTCGAGGGCGGATTCACGGTCGACTTCACCACGCCAGACAATCTCACGGTCCCGGTCTACGACGCCGCGATGGCGTACGCCGCGCACCACACTCCGCTCGTCGTGCTTGCGGGCAAGGAGTACGGCTCAGGATCCAGTCGCGACTGGGCGGCCAAGGGCACGGCACTGCTCGGAGTCAAGGCAGTCATCGCAGAGTCGTACGAGCGCATCCACCGCTCGAACCTGATCGGCATGGGCGTTCTGCCGCTCCAGTTCCAGGAGGGCATGAGTGCCGATGCTCTGGGGCTCCAGGGCGACGAGGTGTTCACCATCCGCGGCATCACCGAGCTCAACGAGGGTCAGACCCCTTCTGAGGTCGACGTTGAGGCGGTGGCAGCTGACGGTCGTACGGTGGAGTTCACAGCTCTCGTGCGCATCGACACCCCTGGTGAGGCTGACTACTACCGCCACGGAGGCATCCTGCAGTACGTGCTTCGGTCGCTCCTCTGAGTCGACACCGACCCATGGCTGTGCTGCCGAGCGGGTGGCCTCGGGATCTCCCGCCTCCGCACACCGAGGAGTTCCTCGAGCGACTTGTGCCGTGGCTTGTGGATCGGGGGGCGTCGGAACTGCATACGTCAGCGCTACGGCGGTATCCGATAGCCCTTGCTCTGGTGGTCGAACAGGAGCTTGAAGGGGCCACGGCGGGCCTGCGGGCGGCGTATGCGTCGGCTCGCAGGGAGCTGGGCGAGCAACTGGACAGTCACGAGATCAGTGAGGTCCTGCAGGCCCTGGAAGCCCTCGGGTCGGCTCATCAAGCGACACTGCGTGAGGTTCGTGCCGTGCGAGCGCAGTTGCTCCTGATCGCCTAGAATCACGTGGTGGCTCTGATCGAAGGCATCGCTGATCCCAGCGACGTGCGTGCCCTTGCTCCTGAGGCTCTGCCCCAGCTGGCGGCCGAGATCCGGGCCTTCCTCGTAGAGAAGGTCTCGGCCACGGGCGGCCACCTCGGACCAAACCTTGGTGTGGTCGAGTTGGGCATCGCTCTGCATCGCGTGTTCGCGTCCCCACAGGACGTCATTCTCTGGGACACCGGACATCAGGCCTACGTCCACAAGATCCTGACCGGCCGCGCTAGTGGATTCGACTCCCTCCGACAGCGTGACGGGCTCTCCGGATATCCGAGCAGGTCCGAGAGCGTGCACGACGTAATCGAGAACTCGCACGCCTCCACGGCGCTGTCCTACGCCGACGGAATCGCCAAGGCGTTGGAGCTGTCCGGCGAGCTGGGTGTGCGCAATGTTGTTCCGGTCATCGGCGATGGTGCGCTCACCGGCGGAATGGCATGGGAGGCGCTCAACAACATCGCCACGTCGGAGCGGCCGATGGTCATCGTGGTGAACGACAACGGTCGCTCCTACTCGCCGACCATCGGCGGAGTCGCGCACCACCTCTCGACACTCAGGACGACGCGCGGGTACGAGAAGTTCATGGACTGGGGCAAGCGACTTCTCCATCGCACACCGGTGGTGGGGGATCCGCTCTATGGAGCCCTCCATGGGATGAAGAAGGGGGTCAAGGACATCGTTGCCCCGCAGGGCATGTTCGAGGATCTCGGCCTGAAGTACATCGGTCCCGTGGACGGCCATGACCTTGATGAGTTGCAGTTCGCATTGGAGCGCGCGCGAGACTTCGGCGGACCGGTCATCGTGCATGCGATCACCCACAAGGGTCAGGGCTATGGTCCGGCGGAGAACGATGAGGCGGATCGGTTCCACGGCGTTGGCGTGATCGATCCGGACACTGGTCGCCCGGTCAGCGCAGCTGGACCCACCTGGACCGGTGCCTTCGGCGACGAGCTTGTGCGGATCGGCAGGGAGCGTGCTGATGTCGTGGCCATCACGGCGGCAATGCTGGGACCCACCGGACTCGAACGCTTCCACCATGAGTTCCCGGAGCGGACCTTCGATGTGGGCATTGCCGAGCAGCACGCGGCGACCAGTGCCGCAGGGATGGCATTCGCCGGCCTGCATCCCGTCGTGGCCCTGTATGCGACCTTCCTCAATCGGGCGTTCGACCAGGTGCTGATGGACTGTGCGCTGCATCGCGCCGGGGTCACCTTCGTGCTTGATCGAGCGGGCGTGACGGGTGACGATGGCGCAAGCCACAACGGCATGTGGGACCTCGCGATGCTTCAAGTTGTTCCCGGTCTTCGCATCGCCGCGCCTCGAGATGAGCAGACCCTTCGACGGCTGCTGAGAGAAGCAGTCTCGGTAGAGGATGCTCCGACGGTCGTGCGCTTCCCGAAGGGGGCACTGGGCCCATCCATCAGAGCCATCTCGACGGGCGACGGATATGACGTCCTTGCGCGTTCAGGTGAATCCGATGTGCTCGTGATAGCCATCGGGTCGTTCGCCGCCATCGGAATCGATGTATCCGAGCGGCTCCGGGCTCAGGGCATCGGCTCCACGGTGATCGACCCAGGCTGGGTATCCCCAGTAGCGCCATCGATTGTCGACGTGGCTCGTGACCACCGGCTCGTGATCGTCCTCGAAGACGGAATCCGAGCAGGTGGGATCGGCTCGAGCATCTCGCGGGCACTGCAGGACGCCGACGTCGACGTCCCCCTCCGGAGCCTGGGCGTCCCGGTGGCCTTTCTCGACCACGGGCGGCGCACGGAAGTTCTCGCCGCGTGCGGACTCACTGCGCAGGAGATCTCACGTCAGATCGTCGAGACCATCGCGGGGCGCGTCCACGAGCCAAGCGTGGATCGTGTCACGGATCGGACCTAGTTCCCCGGCTCCGGTTGACTACGCGGGGACGGAAGCCACGCCCTGGGGCAGGAAGCGGGATCCGGCCGCCCGCTCTGACGCACCCGATCGATCCAGGTACGGGGTGAGGCCTCCGAGCCAGAACGGCCATCCGGCGCCCATGATCATGCACAGGTCGATGTCCTGGGCCTCTGCCACGACACCCTCGTCCAGCATGCGACGCACCTCATCGGCCAGAGCGAGACCGATTCGCTCAAGGAGCTGCTCCTCGGTGGAGGGGGAGTCTCCTTGCACCAGCAGGCCCGGGACCCGAGGATCCATCTCCTGACCGCCTCCTTCAGTGGGCAGCCAGACTGACGTCACGCCAGCGTCGACGAGTCTGCGGAGATTCTCTGAGACGGTGTAGCGGTCCGGGAAGGCCCGGTGCATGGTCTCGGACACATGCAGGGCGATTGCGGGCCCAACCAGCGACAGCAGGGCGAAGGGCGACATGGGCAGGCCCAGGGGCCGGCTCGCGCGATCAGCGACGTCCAGAGGGGTGCCTTCATCGACGGCGGAGATCACCTCGTTCAGGTATCGCGTGAGAAGTCGATTGACGACAAAGGCGGGCGCATCCTGAACAAGCACGCAGGTCTTCTTCAGCTGCTTGCCCACCACGAAGGCGGTGGCGAGGGTGCCATCGTCCGTCTGGCCTGCTCGCGCGATCTCCAGCAGTGGCATGACGGCCACCGGGTTGAAGAAGTGGAAGCCCACGACACGCTCAGGATGGCTCAGATCCGCCGCCATCGCGGTCACGGAGAGTGACGAGGTGTTCGTCGCCAGAATGCACTCCGCGGTGACGACGGCCTCCAAGGATGCGAACACCTGCTTCTTGACCTCGAGATCCTCGAACACCGCCTCGATCACGAAATCGGCATCCGCGAAGACGGACGTGTCGGTGGATCCCGTGACGAGGGCGCGGAGTCGGTTGGCCTTGTCCGGGGAGAGGCGACCCTTGTCGAGATCCGCGGAGATCTGCTTCTCGACGAAGGCCAGACCCTTCTGCACTCGCTCGTCGTCCAGATCGGTCATGACGACCGGAACCTGCAGACGTCGGGCGAACAGCATCGCCAGCTGGCTCGCCATGAGACCCGCCCCGACGACCCCGACCTTGCGCACGGGGCGCGCCAGCGACTTGTCCGGAACCCCAACGGGCCGCTTTGCTCGCTTCTGCACGAGGTCGAAGGCGTAGAGGGAGGCGCGCAGGTCCTCGCCCATCACCAGATCGGCAAGGGCCTCGTCCTCCGCGTCGAACCCATCTGATCGAGAGGCAGTGCGGGCAGCCCTCACGAGATCGAGCGCTCGATAGGGAGCAGGAGTGGCGCCGTGGAGCTTGTCGTCCAGCATCGCGGTGGCGAAGTCGACGATGCCATCCCAGCTGTCGCGGTCGATCTCTGGCCGTTCCACCGTGACGGTCCCGTTGAGAACGTCTGCCGCCCACTGCATGGACTGCTCGAGGAAGTCCGCTGACTCGAACAGCACGTCCACGATGCCAAGGCGCAGGGCATCCTTGGGCTTCAGCTGCCGGTTCTGCTGGAGGGCATTGGCGACGATGACCTCGAGTGCGTTGGCCGGGCCAACGAGATTCGGCAGGAGCCATGCCCCGCCCCAGCCGGGAATGAGGCCGAGGAACACTTCAGGCAAGGACATGGCGGCAGCGGCGGTCGACATCGTCCGGTAGGAGCAGTGCAGGGCCAGTTCGGTGCCTCCGCCCATGGCCGCGCCGTTCACGAAGGCGAAGGACGGCACGTCGAGTTCGCCTAGGCGACGCATGACGTTGTGCCCCAACTGACCGAACTCCAAAATCACGTTGCGGTCGTTGACGAGTCCGATCGCAGACAGGTCAGCCCCGACAGCGAAGATGAACGGCTTGCCGGTGACGCCGACGGCGGCGATGTCCGTCATGGCAGCCACCTCGTCGATCGCTGCGTCAAGGGAGGCCAGTCCTGCGGGACCGAACGTTGTCGGGCGCGTGTGGTCCTTGTCGTTGTCGACCGTGATCAGCGCCATGGTGCCGGCGCCTCGGGGGAGGGTGACACGTCGCACCCGCGCGTGGGTGACGACCTCGTCCGGGTTGGTCGTGTGCTCGGTGCTCATGCCTTGCTCCCGTCGTGACCGATGTTCTCCCAGATGACCGTTCCGCCCATGCCCAGGCCGATGCACATGGTGGTGATGCCGTAACGAGCCTCCGGATGGCGCTCGAAGTCGCGAGACAGGTAGTTCATCAGGCGGATGCCGCTCGAGGCGAGGGGATGGCCAACGGCAATCGCGCCGCCCATCGGGTTGACGCGGGGATCATCGTCGGCGATGCCGAAGTGATCGAGGAAGGCGAGCACCTGAACGGCGAAGGCCTCGTTGACCTCGAACAGGTCGATGTCGTCGATGGACAGTCCGGCACGTTCCAGCGCCTTGGTGGTACTCGGGACAGGGCCAATGCCCATGACCTCCGGCTCGACGCCGGCAAAGGCGAAGCCCACCATGCGCATGCGCTTGGTCAGTCCCAGATCGTCAGCCGTGGACTCGGATGCCAGTAGCGCTGCGGTGGCGCCGTCGTTGAGGCCGGACGCATTGCCGGCTGTCACGCGACCATGCGGACGGAACGGTGTCTTGAGCTGCCCTAGGCCTTCGAGAGTCGTCTCGGGGCGCATGGACTCATCCTCGGTGAGCAGACCCCAGCCTTGATCCTGTGAGCGCGTCGCGATCGGAACCAGGTCCCGCTGAATCCAACCCTCGGCGTACGCCTGTGCCGTCTTCCGCTGGGAGCCCAGGGCGAAGGCGTCGGTGCGCTCCTTCGTCAGCTGAGGAAATCGATCATGGAGATTCTCGGCGGTGGCGCCCATCACGAGGGCATCAGTGTCGACGAGACGCTCGGAGATGAAGCGCGGGTTGGGATCCATGCCATCGCCCATCGGGTGGCGCGACATGCTCTCCACTCCGCCAGCCAGGGCGATGTCGTAGGCGCCGGCCATGATGGACGAGCTGAGGGTGGTGACGGCTGTCATGGCACCGGCACACATGCGATCGATCGAGTACCCCGGCACCGTGTGCGGAATCCCGGCAAGCAGCGAGGCTGTCCGACCGATCGTCATGCCCTGATCGCCGATCTGGGTTGTCGCGGCGACGGCTACATCGTCGATCCGGTCGGCCGGCAGGTCAGGGTTTCGTCGCAGCAGTTCGCGAAAGACCTTGACGACAAGGTCGTCGGCTCGAGTCTCCGCCAGCGCGCTGCCGGCCTTGCCGAAGGGGGTGCGGACGGAGTCCACGAAGACGACGTCCTGGATGTTTCGCGACACGGTGGCTCCCTGCAGTCGGTCCGATGACGCGATATTACCCGTCAGTAACTTATCTGGCTACTCATCGGTAACTTCTGGCGCGTCGACGCTCAGCAGGGCCTGCGCCAGAGGGCCGGCGGTGGCCGTCACCTGCCAGGGGCGGCTACCGGCAGCCTCCAGCGCTGCAGACACCGTCAGCACATCAATCTCCGCAGGCGGACGCCAGCACAGCCGCCGCACGGTGTCCGGTGTCAGGAGGTTCTCGACCGGCATTCCCATGGACTCTGCCGTGGCGGCCAGCACGCGTCGAGCCGACTCCAGTCGAGCGAACGCCTCGGGATCACGGTCAGCCCACGCGCGAGGCGGTGGAGGGCCGTCGGCTCGAGGCGGCGGTCCGGGGCACTCGGTATCCGGCAGACCTCGAGCCCGCTCGATGGCAGCCCACCAGTGCTTCGCGAATCTCTGCGCCCCGCGGCCATGAAAGCCCGCAAGCTCACGGAGCCCTTGGAGTGAGTCCACGTCGGACAGGGCAGCGACGATGATCGACGCGTCCGGCAGCAGGCGACCCACGGCGATGTCTCGCTCGCGTGCGAGGTCATCCCTGGTGCGCCACAACTCCCGAGCGATGGCCCGCGCACGTGGCTTGCGAACCTTGTGCAGCCCGGACATGCGCCGCCATTCCTCCTCTGTGCGCTCACGGGGGCGAAAGGACATCTGGGAGACGAACTCCTGTAGAGCGAGGTCGGTCTTCCCCTGCTCCTCGAGGGCTGCCGCCAGTGCGTCGCGCAACTCGACCAGAACCTCCACGTCGAGCGCCGCATACCGCAGTTGCGCGGGACTGAGTGGGCGCACGGACCAGTCGGTGGCACCGTGCCCCTTCTCCAGATGCAGGCCGAGTTCGCTCTCCACGAGCGCGGCAAGGCTCACCCGTTCCCGCCCGAGCAGCCTTCCAGCCAACTCGGTGTCGAAGAGGCGGTCTGGAACCAAGCCGACCTCCGCGAGGCAGGGAAGGTCCTGGGTGGCGGCATGCAGGATCCACTCGGTGCCGCTCAGGGCACGCGCGAGCGGTGTGAGATCCGGCAGGGCGATGGGATCGACGAGCGCAGTCCCGGCCCCCGATCGTCTGAGCTGGATGAGATAGGCCCGTTGGCTGTAGCGATACCCCGATGCACGCTCCGCGTCAATGGCGACCGGGCCCGAACCGGCGGCCAGATCCGAGCAGTAGGCGATCAGGGCATCCGCATCAACCATGATCGACGGGACACCGTCACGTGGCTCCAGCGGCACGAGCGGCTGCTGGGCGGTCTCGGCCGCGCTGGCGCTGTCAGGCCCATCTCCGGTGCTCTGCGTCAGGAGACTCAGCTCCTGGTCCGCGGGCGCCGCGAGTCGACGCTGACGACTCCTTCAGGAACCGGCGGGAGGCCGGCCGCCTGGGCCATGAGGTCCAGCCAGGCGGCAACATGCTCGGCAAGATCGTCTCTCGTGGCGCCGTCGGGCGTCTCCTCGGGAGTCCACGACGCCCGGATCTCGATGTACCCATCGCTCGGGCGTTCGTGCATCGTGCCGAAGGAGCGGCCCAGCGTGCGTGTCACCGTGCCCCCGATGTGACGAGCGTGGCATTGCCGCAGAGCGAGCACCTCGGTCACCCAACTCCAGCCCACGTCGTGCAGAAGCGGCTCCTCGATGAACTCGGACTCCAGCTCTGCGCGAACGAAGGCTACGGCTCGAAAGGAACCCTCCCACTCGTCCACGCCATCGGGATCATGCAGGAGGACGAAGCGTCCGGAGACCAGATCCGATTCCGGATCAGCCATCTCAGCTGTCATGGCGACCGTCGAGGGAGCAAGCCGCTGTGGTGCCGGTGCCTCGTTGAGGATGAACTCTGGGCGCACGGTCACCGAGGAAAGGCCCTGCACCGCATCGGCGAACCGATCCTCTGTGCGGGAGATGCTTCTCACTCCGGCAGGCTACGCCGACGACGGCTGCTTCGACGGTAGCCGCGCCGCTCGCACCGACACCGCCGCAGAAGTCAACACCGCCTAGCCTGTGCCGGTGTCCGCTGTCCTTGCCCTCGCTTCGAGCCTGATGTGGGGCACCGCCGACTTTCTGGGCGGGGTGGCCTCGCGGCGGCGGCCGGTGCTGATCGTCTACGGGCTCTCACAGCTGGTGGGGCTGGTGACGTTGGCTCTGGTGACCACGGTGATGGGTGCCTGGGGAGCGGATTCACGATTCTGGCCGTGGGCCATCGGGTCGGGCCTGCTCGGAATCGTGGGCATGGTGGCCTTCTATCGGGCGCTCGCGCTTGGACCCATGGGGATCGTGTCACCACTGGTATCCGTGGCCGTTGTGATCCCGGTAGCGGTGGGGCTTCTTCGTGGCGAGGAGCCGTCCTCGCTCGCACACTTGGGAGTGGTCTTCGCGATCGTGGGCATTCTGCTCGCCAGTGGTCCAGAGCTGACGGGGGCAGAGGCCCTGGTGCCGCTCGCCTTGGCGGCCATCGCCGCGTTGGCCTTCGGAGGGATGTTCGTTCTGATGGCGGAGGGGAGTGCCACGAGCCCCCTCATGACCATGACGGGCATGCGCATCACCACTGTCGCTGTGCTGGCGATCCCCCTCCTGTTGGCCAGGCCATGGCGGGGCTCAGGCCGAGCAGACGCATGGCAGTTGACATCGATCGGAGTGCTGGATGCCGCAGCCAACCTTGCCTACGGGGTCGCGACCACCATGGGGCTGCTGGTGACCGTCGCCGTGCTCGGCTCGCTGTATCCGGTGGTGACGGCGGTCCTTGCCGCCTGGCTTCTGCGAGAGCGCCTTCGGCCCGTGCAGTACGTCGGTGTTGCAGCGGCACTCACGGGCGTACTGCTCATCAGCGCCTCGGCGTGAGGCGGGTCACTCCTGAGGCTCGAAATCCAGACTCACCGAGTTGATGCAGAACCGCTGGTCGGTGGGAGTGGGGTAGCCCTCGCCCGCGAAGACGTGCCCGAGATGTCCTCCGCAGGCCGCGCAGCGCACCTCGGTGCGCGTCATGCCCAGGGAGGAGTCCTCCAGCAGGATGATGCGATCCTCAGCGAGGGGGGTGAAGAAGCTTGGCCATCCGCAGTGGGAGTCGAATTTCGCATCGCTGCGGAAGAGCTCAGCACGGCAGCCTCGGCAGCGGAAGGTCCCCGTCCGGCTCTCGTTGGTGTACTCACCGGTGAAGGGAGCCTCGGTGCCGGCGGCGCGGAGCACGCGGTATGCCTCCGGATCCAGCTGCTCCCGCCATTCCTCCTCCGGGCGGTGAGCCGGGAAGGGGGTTCCGTCTGGTCGTGTGGGGCCGTCGTCGGCCGGAGTGCTGTGAGCCATGGGTGAAGCCTAAGGCGCGATCCCGGATTCGGACGCTACGCTCGATCAGTGACTGACATCGTGGACATCAGGGGAGCGTGGCTGGCTGAGGATGACTTGGCCAGCGCTCGCGAGCGTCTTCCGATCGTGTATGTGGATGCTGTTCCGGTCCGGACGGATGAGCGTGGTCAGGTCATCGAGATCGGTCTCCTGCTGCGGGCGATGCCGGATGGGAGCATCTCGCGGGCCGTTGTGTCGGGCCGAGTCCTCTACGGAGAGCGGGTGCGCGATGCACTGATGCGTCATCTGGAGAAGGACCTCGGGAGCGTGGCACTGCCGAGGGTGGCGCCGTCGCCCCAGCCTTTTACTGTTGTGGAGTACTTCCCCGACGCCTCGGTGACGGGCTTTCACGATCCGCGTCAGCATGCTGTCTCGCTCGCCTTCGTCGTCCCGCTCGACGGTGACTGCTCACCTTCGCAGGATGCGCTGGACCTGGTGTGGGTGACGCCGGTGGAGGCCCTACGTCCGGAATTCCAGGCCGAGATGTCCGGGGGCCAGGGTCGCCTCGTGCGCATGGCGCTGGCCCATTGCGGGCTGCTGCCCTGATCCGTCCGTCGGGGAGAGCGCGTCGTCCCCAGGCGTCGTTCCTAGGCGTCGTCCCTAGGCGTCGTACGGGTCGATGCCGAGCAGGGTCTCGTCCTCGGGAGTCAGGTCCTCTGGCTTGCCGTCGAACTGGTCGTATGAGGGATCAGCCCGCTCGGCGTTCGTCTCATCGCCGACGTAGCTCTCATCCTCGGGATCGTCGAGGTCCACGATGTGCATCGCCGACTCCTCCGCCGGAATCCACGGCTTGGGGGTGAGTCCGCCTGCGTGCATCGGGTCGTCGCTGGAGTCATCGGCGTCCTCCATGGCGAGGACGGACTCCACATCCTCCAAGGGGTAGGGGAGCTCATCGAGGCTGCCTTCACCTCCACCACCGTTGAGCGCATTGTGGGTGGCCTCAGCCTCCATGATCATGGACAGTCGTTCGGCCTGATCGGCAGCGTCACCCGGGGTGTCCACACCGACGAATGTCTCGCGAGCCACCTGGGACGGTGAAGCAGCACCGGCAACCTTGTCACTCATGGTCCGCCTCCTCGAGTAGCGCATCGATGTCTTCTGCCATCAACACTAGACCTCGTGACCGAGGATGGTCGAGAGATGTTCAGGACCAATGGACGTATCGAGAACGCTGGTGAAGCGCTGCGTGTGACAGGCTGTGCCCATGGTTGCTGCGCGCATGTCGGACGAACAGTTGGCACGTGATCTGGAGCCGGTGGTGGAGCGTGAGCTCGCCAGGCATCTGACCACGGTTCGGGACTGGTATCCGCACGAATACGTCCCGTGGAGTCAGGGTCGTGACTTCGACGGTCCGCTGGATGGAACACCGTGGTCAGCGGACGAACTGCGCTATTCCGATGCGGCCCGTACGAGTCTGATCATCAATCTGCTGACCGAGGACAATCTGCCGAGCTATCACACGGAGATCGCCCTCAACGTCAGTCGCGATGGCGCATGGGCAGCGTGGCTCGGGCGCTGGACGGCGGAGGAGGCCCGCCACGGCACTGCGATGCGCGACTTCCTGATGGCCACGCGTGCCATTGATCCAAGGGCTTTGGAGGAGGCGCGCATGCGGCACATGCAGGAGGGATTCACGGCCATCAATCCCGGTCTGCTTGCCGGCCTCACCTATGTGTCATTCCAGGAACTGGCCACACGGGTATCCCACCGCAATACCGGCAACGCGGCGGGGGAGGCGATGATCGAGCAGTTGATGGCGCGCATCGCACTCGATGAGAACCTCCACATGATCTTCTATCGCAACGTCATCGAGTCCGCTTTCGAACTGACGCCGGACCAGACGATGGAGGCCGTGCTGGCCTCGGTGCGTGACTTCGCGATGCCCGGTCACGGCATCGAGGGTTTCGGTCGCATGGCGGTGCAGATCGCGGTGGAGGGAATCTACGACCTGCGGCTGCACCTTGATGACGTCGTCATGCCCGTGGTTCGCAAGTGGCGCGTCTTCGATCGGACGGACTTTGGCGCCGACGGCGAGATCGCACGCGATGAACTGGCTGCGCTCATCGAATCGATGAGCGATCAGGCAGCCCGGTTCGAGGAGAAGCGAGATGCCCTGAAGGCGCGTCTGGCGGCCCGGGGCTGACACACAGTGGTCTGAGCTAGTCGACGAGCTGCTCGGTCACCCAGGCGGTCACCACGCGATCGAGCAGTGACAGGGGGAGCGCACCATTGGCCAGCACCACGTCATGGAATTCCCGCACATCAAAGCGATCCCCAAGCGCGCTCTGCGCGGCCGAACGAAGTCGACTGATCTCGAGCCGGCCGGTCATGTAGGAGAGCGCCTGTCCCGGGTACGCGATGTAGCGATCCAC
>JAIOXK010000051.1 GCA_021741645.1 Candidatus Nanopelagicales bacterium | reverse complement strand
CGCCGGTGAACCTCACCGGACGTGACTTCCTCAAGGAAGCCGACTTCTCCCCCGCCGAGCTTGACGGCCTGCTAAACCTCGCGGCCGAGCTCAAGGCCCAGCGCGCTGCCGGTACCGAGGTGCCTCGCCTGACGGGCAAGCAGCTCGCGCTCATCTTCGAGAAGACATCGACGCGCACCCGGATTTCCTTCGAGGTGGCCATGCGCGACCAAGGCGGTCACGTCACCGTCCTGGATCCCAGTGCTAGCCAGATCGGCCACAAGGAGTCGATCGCTGACACCGCCCGCGTCCTTTCACGAATCTTCGACGGCATCGAGTACCGGGGCTCAGGGCACGACAAGGTGGAGCAACTGGCTCACTACTCAGACGTGCCGGTGTTCAACGGCCTCACCGACGAATGGCACCCGACGCAGATGCTCGCGGATTTCCTCACGATGCGGGAGCACGCCGCAGATCCGTCCTCCCCCCTTCGCTACGCCTACGTCGGCGATGCGCGCAGCAATATGGGCAACTCACTGCTCGTGATGGGCGCGATGATGGGTGCAGATGTGCGCATCGTTGCTCCCGAGCAGTTGTGGCCGGACGAGAGTGTGCAGGCCATGGCTCGGGAGTTCGCTGCTTCCACGGGAGCCGTCATCACGCTGACCGACGATCCGGCAGTGGGCCTGCCGGGTGCCGAGTTCGTGCACACCGATGTGTGGGTGTCGATGGGCGAGCCGAAGGAGGTGTGGGCTGAGCGAGTCGCACTGCTGAGCCCCTACCGCGTGGACGCGAGGCTGATGGCGATGACAGGTGATCGGTCATCGAAGTTCATGCACTGCCTGCCGGCCTATCACGATCAGAACACGGCCATCGGCCAGCAGATCGCCGCGGATTTCGGTCTCACCGATGGCGTCGAAGTCAGCGATGAGGTGTTCGAGTCACCGGCGAGCATCGTGTTCGATCAGGCGGAGAACCGCATGCACACGATCAAGGCCGTCCTCGTCGCCACCCTGAGCTAACCCCAGCACCGCCGAGAGGGAGTGAATGGTCGTGAAACACGCCCTCACCCGGGCGTTTCACGACCATTCACTGCCTCTCGGCGGACGGGGCGGGGGGTGAAGTCAGGCGGTGGCGAGCCGCTCGCGCAGGGCGGTGAGCTGCGCCTGCATCTCGGCGGGCAGTCGATCACCGAACTTCGCGAAGTACTCCTCGGTCAGATCCGCTTCGGCCACCCAGCGCTCGGGATCGATGGCGAACAGTTCAGCCATCTGCTCCTCGGAGACATTGAGGCCCTCCACCGGGATCTCGCCAGCAGCCGGAACCCGACCGATGGGGGTGTCAACCGCCTCAGCCTCGCCCTCGAGCCGACGAATGACCCAGTCGAGGACGCGCGAGTTGTCGCCGAAGCCGGGCCACAGGAACTTGCCGTCGGCATCCTTGCGGAACCAGTTGACCTGGTAGATGCGAGGCAGGTTCTCGGGGGCAGTGAACGTGCCGATCTTCAGCCAGTGACCCCAGTAGTCAGCCATGTTGTAGCCGCAGAACGGCAGCATGGCGAAGGGATCGCGACGCAGCTGTCCGACACCGCCGACGGCTGCCGCCGTCATCTCGCTGGACACCGTGGCACCCATGAAGACGCCGTGCTCCCAATCGAAGGACTCCGTGACCAGCGGCACATTGGTGGCACGACGGCCCCCGAAGAGGATCGCCTCGATCGGCACGCCAGCGGGGTCCTCCCAGTTCGGCGCGATCGACGGGCACTGCCCCGCCGGCGCGGTGAACCGGGCATTCGGGTGGCTGGAGGGATCCGGCGATTCCGGCGTCCAGTCGTTGCCCTTCCAGTCGATGAGGTGTGCGGGGGCCTCATCGGTCAGCCCCTCCCACCAGATGTCGCCGTCGTCGGTGAGGGCAACGTTCGTGTAGATCGAGTTGGCCGTCAGCGTCCGCACGGCGTTGGCATTCGTGGACATGCCGGTGCCCGGAGCGACCCCGAAGAAGCCAGCCTCGGGATTGATCGCGTAGAGCCGTCCGTCCTCGCCGAAGCGCATCCAGGCGATGTCATCGCCGACCGTCTCGACCTTCCAGCCCGGGATGGTGGGCTCGAGCATGGCGAGGTTCGTCTTGCCGCAGGCGGACGGGAACGCAGCGGTGATGTAGTGCGACTTCCCCTTCGGAGAGGTGAGCTTCAAGATCAGCATGTGCTCGGCCAACCAACCCTCGTCGCGAGCCATGGCCGAGGCGATGCGCAGGGCGAAGCACTTCTTGCCCAGCAGGGCGTTGCCGCCGTAGCCGGAGCCGTAGGACCAGATCTCGCGGGTCTCCGGGTAGTGGACGATGTACTTCGTGTCATTGCACGGCCATGCGACGTCGTCGCGGCGGTTGCCGTCAGCGTCGACGAGCGGGTAGCCGACCGTGTGCACTGCGGGCACGAACTCGCCGAACTCGCCGATCTCGTCCAGAGCGGCCTGACCCATGCGCGTCATGATGCGCATGTGGACCACGACGTAGGGCGAATCAGTGATCTCGACGCCGAGCTGCGAGATGCGTGATCCGAGCGGCCCCATCGAGAAGGGGATGACGTACATCGTGCGACCGCGCATCGCACCGTCGAACAGCCCCTTCATCGTGACCTTCATCTCGGCCGGGTCCATCCAGTTGTTGGTCGGACCGGCATCCTCCTCGCGCTGCGAGCAGATGAACGTGCGGTCCTCGACGCGGGCGACGTCGTTGGGGTCAGAACGCGCGAGGAAGGAGTTCGGGCGGATCTGATCATTGAGTCGCGTGAAGGTCCCGCCATCGACGAGGGTCTGCGTCAGGCGCTCCCACTCGGCGTCGGACCCGTCGACCCATTCCACGCGATCAGGCTTCGCGAGGGCGGCGATCTCCTCCACCCACTCCAGCAGTTGCTTGTTCTTCGTGGGTGCCTGGTCAAGCCCGGGGACGGTCATGAATCGCTCCGTTGCGATCGAGGTCGCGGCCCTCGTGGCCACGCGATCGCTCTAGCATGCACCCGTTCAGGCGTTCTGACATCCCCTAGCGACCATGAAAGCGCTGTCCTGTGACCAAGTGCACAAGCCACGGGGGCCTATGTGTGACTCACCGCACAGGAAGGCCTACCGCCCCTCCACCGCTCGGTCGAGGAGTCGGGCGAATCCACGGGCGCCGGCCGACTTCAGGTGCACCCGATCGGAGTAGAACCATCCGGGGTTTCGGGAGGCGAGCCCCTTCCAGTCGACGACGGTGACGCGACTCGAGGGGAAGGACTTGGCGCACGCGCGAATCGTCCGGTTGTTCGACTTCTCCCAGCTGCGTGGCACTGACACCGTCACGAGGAACACGCGGCGCTGCGGACCCGCGTTCTCGACGATCTTGCGGCACGTCTCCAGCGGGAAGGTCCCGTTGGTGCCCAAGTGAACGATCAGGTTGCGCGGCAGGGTCGAGGACCGCTTGCGCACCATGGCGGGTGCCGAATAGGCCTGACGGCTGACCGTGGCGTTGACGGCGAACCCCCTCTTGCGCAGGGCCGTTCGAGCGCCGAGCATGACCGAGTCCCCGATCGCATATCGATCAACGGTGGTCTTGGCCGCTGGCTCCGCACTGACGCTCGGGGCACTGACGAGGCCGCCGACCAGTGCTATGCCAGCAGTCGCCACGGCGATGCGCAGGAGCCTGAGGTTCACTGCCCCATTGCACCATGCTGACGGGCACTCCCGAGGGATCGACCCATGCGCTCAACAACCTCCGTGAGAATGGCCGGCGACGTCGCCATGTTCAGTCGGACGTGCCCATCCCCGCCCGCGCCGAAGGTCGGGCCGGCATTCACGGCGATGCGGCCTTCGTCGAGCAGGGTCGTCGAGGGGTCGGGTCCGACGTCGTAGGCGCTCAGATTGATCCATGCAAGGTAGGACGCGGCCGGGGGCACATAGGACGCCTGAGGGACGTGTTCTGCCAGCAGCTCGGCCACGAGCGAGCGATTCGTGTCGATCACGCTCACGACGTGCTCCAGCCAGGGTCCCCCCGATTCATAGGCCGCGACGGATGCGATCACCCCGAGGTGCCCGGCGCTGTAGAGCACCTCCTTCGGCAGTCGCTCGCGGATCGTCGTCGCCGTGCGATCGGTGCCGATCATCTGCGCGCACTTCAGACCGGGCAGATTCCACGCCTTCGACGCCGACACCAGGCTCACGCACGTCGCGTCCTCGGGTGCAACCGTCAGATACGGAGTGTGCACGGCTCCCGGCAGGGTCAGGGGCGCGTGGATCTCGTCAGCGATCACCGCAACACCATGCGTGTGCGCGAGCTCGGCGATCTGCTCCAGCTCGCCCCGCGTGGGGACCGTGCCGGTGGGATTGTGCGGGCTACAAAGCACGTACGCCGTGACCTCTGGCCGAGCGAAGGCCGCCTCGAGGCCGGCCATGTCCAAGGCGTACTGGCCGTTCGGCGATCGGGTCAGCGGAACGTCCACCACCTGGCGCTCGGCGATGTCACGAATGGTGCTGAAGAACGGCGGATAGACGGGTGTGTTGACCACGACTCCATCGCCCGGGCGTGACAGCAGCCGGATCGCCCAGTTGACCCCTGACAGCACATCCGAGATGCCGAACACTCGCGACTGCTGCACCTTCCATGACCACGACCGGTGCAGGAACCCCGTGACGGCATCCGCCAGGCCCGCACCCGACTGGTAGCCCGTGTCGGAGCGATCGATCGCCTCATGCAGGGCATCAGCGATCGGCTCGGCGAGCGGGAAGTCCATCTCGGCGACCCATGCCGGGATCACATCCGGTGCGAAGGCTTGGTACTTCGCGCTCTGTCTCAGCCGCAGAGTGTTGAGGTCGATCGCGTCGACGTTGAAGGGGACCACGGGCCGATCATGCAGCACGCGTTGAAGTGACGCTGGAGAACCGCCTCAGGCGCAGACTGTTCGAGACGACGAAGACGGACGAGAAGGCCATCGCTGCGCCCGCGACGAGCGGATTCAGCAGCCCGGCCATCGCCAGCGGGATGGCCGCAGCGTTGTAGGCGAACGCCCAGAAGAGGTTGCCCTTGATGATGGCCAGGGTTCGCCGGGACAGGCGCAGCCCGTCGACGGCAGACCGCAGGTCGCCCCGGACGAGCGTGAGGTCCGCCGCCTCGATGGCCACGTCAGTGCCCGTGCCCATGGCCATGCCGAGATCAGCCTGCGCCAGAGCCGCGGCATCGTTCACGCCATCGCCGACCATGGCCACAATCGCGCCCGACTCCTGAAGCCTCTCGACCGTCGCGACCTTCTCCTCCGGCAGCACCCCGGCGATGACGTCGTCGATTCCCACCTCGGCCGCCACCGATCGAGCAGCGGCCTCATGGTCACCGGTGAGCAGAACCGGTCGCAACCCCAGGCCCCGGAGCTCGGTGATCGCCTGCGCGCTCGTCGGCTTGACGGCGTCAGCCACCGAGACGAGCCCGACGATCATTCCATCGGCGGCCACCATCACCACCGAGCGTCCATGTGACTCCTGCTCGCGGCGCGCCTCAACGAGTTCGACGGGCGCACTCAAAGACCATTCGGACGTCAGCCATTCGGGGCGCCCCGCCACCACGGCCACTGCGTCGACGACGCCCTGCACGCCGCGGCCTCCGGAACTCTGAAACGACTCGACCGGTCGGAGGTCGCCCACGATCTCGCGTGCACCTGCGGCCACGGCAACGGCGATGGGGTGCTCGGAGGCGTCCTCGAGCGACCCGACCCACCGCAGCAGATCGCGGGTGTCCACGCCAGGTGCCGCCACGACATCGACCATGGCCATCCGGCCCGTCGTGATCGTGCCCGTCTTGTCGAGCACGATCGTGTCGACCAGCCGTGTGGACTCGAGCACCTGCGGACCCTTGATCAGGATGCCCAGCTGGGCTCCCCTTCCGGTGCCGACGAGCAGCGCGGTCGGAGTGGCGAGGCCGAGGGCACACGGGCAGGCGATGATCAGTACGGCGACGGCCGCAGTGAAGGCCATCTGCACATCCCCGGTGATGAGGATCCAGCCGATCAAGGTGAGCACGGCGAGCACCATGACGATCGGCACGAAGACCGACGCCACTCGATCGGCGAGCCGCTGCACGGGGGCCTTGCCCGACTGCGCCTGTTCAACGAGCGCGGTGATGCGGGCGAGCTGGGTGTCCGAGCCCACCCGTGTTGCCTGCACGACGAGTCGACCGCTGACGTTCACCGTCGCGCCGACGACGGCATCCTCGACCGTCACCTCAACGGGCACTGGCTCCCCCGTCACCATGCTGGCATCGACGGCAGAGGCTCCCTCGACGACTGCTCCGTCGGTCGCGATCTGCTCACCTGGGCGGACGACGAACAGGTCCCCGACACGCAGGTCCGTGATCGGCACCCGAAGCTCAACGCCGTCGCGGAGCACGGACGCATCCTTGGCGCCGAGGGCTGCCAGTGCACGCAGCGCGTCGCTCGACCGCGCCTTCGCCTTAGCCTCGAAGTACCGTCCCAGGAGGATGAAGACGGTCACCCCGGCGGCCACCTCGAGGTAGATCTCCGGGCCGGAGGAGTCCTCATGGGGCAGGAAGGTGAACGGCATCCGCATGTCTGGCACGCCAGCCCCACCCCATACCAGGGCGTAGACCGACCAGGCGTAGGCGGCGGTGACTCCCACAGAGACGAGGGTGTCCATCGTGGCCGCTCCGTGACGGGCGTTGACCCACGCGGCGCGGTGGAAGGGGTAGGCACCCCACGTCACTACGGGAGTGGCGAGTGCCAGCGACACCCACTGCCAGTAGTCGAACTGCAGAACCGGGACCATGGCCATCGCCACCACGGGGATGGAGAGAATCGCCGTGATGAGAACGCGACGCCGAAGAGCGGCGACATCGTCCATTGCGACCCTGTCATCACCACCGGACGGTGCTGGAAGAGTCGCCGCATAGCCCGTGGCCTGGACGACCGCGATGGCGTCGTCGACGCTCGTGCCGACGGGAAGGACGACGTGGGCCTTCTCGGTCGCGTAGTTGACCGTTGCCTCTACCCCGGGCATCCGGTTGAGCTTCTTCTCGATGCGCGCCGCGCACGAGGAGCAGGTCATCCCCTCGATCTCAAGGTCGACCGTCGATGTCATGGTGGGCCTGCTCCCAAAGCGGACGTATGGATCTACTCGACGAGTTCGTAACCGGCTTCGTCGACAGCCGCCCGCATGACCTCCGCGCTCATCGGCGACGCACTGGTTACGAGGACGGACGATGCTCCCCCGGCCACCAGCTCGATGGTGACGGCCTCAACGCCATCCAGGGCCGAAACCTCCTCCGTCACCGCGTGCACGCAGTGGTCGCACGTCATGCCGGTCACGCGAAAGGTCTGAGTGCTCATGTGCTCAACCTACGCCGCCACTGAAACGTCTACGCGAGGGAGAGGAAGAGCTTCTCCAGCTCCTCGCGCGTGAGAGGAGCCTCGTCACCCTGCTCCCAGCACTGCTGGAGCCCGTTCGCGACGATCTTGAATCCCGCACGGTCGAGCGCCTTGGACACAGCCGCGAGCTGGGTCACGATGTCGCCGCAGCTGCGCTCGTCCTCGATCATGTGGATGATGCCCTCGAGCTGCCCCTTCGCACGCTTGAGACGCATGAGGATGTCGCGGGTGACGGCGGGATCGGTGTCCATGTCGACAGGATACACCTCTACCCCCCGGGGTATGGTTGCTGCCATGACGCATTCTCATGGCAAGGGTGTCCTCGACGAACTCGCTCCCTTAGGACGCGAACTCCGCCGCGCCATACCCGACGTGTACAAGGGCTTCGGAGAACTGCACGGCGCTGCCCTGGCCGAGGGCGTGCTGAGCACCGCCATCAAGGAACTCATGGCCCTCACGATCGCCGTCGTGGAGAGGTGCGATGGGTGCATCGCCTCGCATGCCCGCGGGGCGGTCAAGGCCGGCGCCACCAAGCAGCAGGCGGCCGAGGCCATCGGTGTCACCTACCTGATGGCCGGCGGCCCTGCCACCGTCTACGGGCCGCGTGCGTACGCAGCCTTCTGCGAGTACTACGACGCGGCGCATCCTGAGGAATCCGCTGACCAGTAGTCCAGCCAGTGCGACCCCCGATCGCGGGCTGGCCGCCTACCTGACCACCGCAACGCTCGCCCGGGCCTCGACCAAGGCAGTCGGGCCGGCGATCATCATCGGGGTCATCGCTGCCGGAGGAACGGCCGCGACTGGGTCGTATGTGGTCGCGACGTTGACTGCGGCTGCCGCGATCGGTGGCCCCGTCATGGGGATCCGGATCGACCGAAGCACGGCTCCCAAGGGCGCCTTCCTGGCGACCATGGTCATCATGGCCGCCGGCCTCATCGGCCTGGCCATTGCTCTGGGACGGGCTCCCCTCGCGTGGGTCTTCGCCCTGGCGCTCGTGGCCGGACTCGGGACGCCCGTCGTGACCGGTGCGCTGAGTGCGCAGCTGCCATCACTGCTGTCCGCGACCCGACTGCCCCGCGCCTACTCGGCAGACGCTGCCACCTACAGCGTGGCATCGCTCGTGGCACCGCCTGCCGCCGCAGCGCTCGTGGTCGTCTCCGCCCAGGCACCCCTGTGGCTCACCGCGGCGCTGGTCGTCGGCGCCATCGCCGCGCTTCCCTTCGTGCCGCTTCCGCAACGTCGCACACCCCGGAAGGCATCCGTCCGAGCCGACATTCGCACCGGGATGGATGCCCTGCTTCGACGTCCAGCGCTTCGTCGATCCACAATCCTCACGTCGCTCGGGTTCGCCGCCCAGGCACCCTTCATCGTGCTCGCGCCGGTACTCGCGATCGAGCGCTTCGACGACCTGGAGCTCACCGCCCTCATCCTGGGCGCCTTCGCCATCGGTGGCGGGGCTACGGCCGTGTGGTTCACGCTTCGACCCATTGCTCGACCTGACCGAGCGATCATCGTCAGCGTTGCGGTGTCGGCCGTGGCGCTGCTAGCCGTCGGCCTCGCACCAACATTGCCCGCCCTGCTGGCCGCGGCCTTCATCTTCGGGGCAGCGGAACCACCCGCCCTAGCGGCCATGTTCCGAGTGCGCGTTCGGGAGACTCCCGCACACGTCCACAGCCAGGTCTTCACCACCGCCGCCACGCTGCGGATCACCGGCTTCGCCATCGTCACGGCACTGAGCGGGTGGCTCCTGGGATGGGGAGTCGCATGGGTCGTGGGCTTCGGGGTGCTCGTCCACATCGTTGCCCTGATCGTCGGCGTGGCCACCGGACCGACGCTTCCTCCCCGCCACCACTGGTGGAGCGGAAGATGATCGCTACCCTCGGACCCTATGGCGGCTGATCGAACACCTGGGCGCATTGCGCTGGTGGGCAGCGGGGAGTACCTGCCGGTCATGCACGACATCGAGGAGTGGCTGCTGGCCGATCGTCCGGCCAGATACGTGCAGCTCGCCACCGCGGCTGCTCCCGAGGGAGACGCCGTCCTCAACTCATGGCACTGCCTCGGCGCCGAGGCGGCCGAGCGACTGGGCGTGGAGCAGATCGTGATCGACGTGCGGACACGGGCCGATGCCGATGATGCAGAGCACGCCGAGGCCATTGCCGGTGCCGGCCTCATCTACCTCTCCGGGGGCAGCCCGCGACATCTGGCGCGCACACTCGCCGGGACGCGAGTATGGGCTGCGATCGCGAGCGAGTGGCGGGCCGGAGCGTCGCTTGCCGGCTGCAGCGCGGGGGCGATGGCCCTCGGCGGTTACGTCCCGGAGATCAGGCATCCGCGTCAGGGCGGCACCGACGGACTCGCCGTCCTGCCCGACCTGCGAGTGCTGCCGCACTTCGACAAGTTCAGTCGCTTCATCCCCGATTCGGTCATGCGGCCATTGATCATGCCGGGCAAGGTCGTCGTGGGGATCGACGAGAACACCGCCCTGCTCTCCGAGGGGCCTTCTGCGGACGGGCTGTGGGACTTCCGGTCGCGTGGCATCGGGTCGGCATGGACGATCGAGCACGATCGCAAGCACCGGGTCAACGCGCCGCTTCGCCTACGGGTGGAGGCGTGACGGGAGAGCGCTCCCATCTTGGCGTGACCGCGGAGCCCGTCACCCTGCGGCCGGGTATCCGAACCTTCAAGCCTCGCCGCACACGCATCACCACGCGCGCCGAGCAGGCGCTCGTGGAGTACGCCGGCCTGATCATCGAGATGGGTGATCAGCCCCTCGACCCCGCAACCGTGTGGGGAGCGGACATACCGTGGGTCCTGGAGATCGGCTTCGGTGATGGACGCGCCACCGCGGCCATGGCTGCCGCGGATCCCAGCACCGCCCTCCTCGCGATCGACGTCCACACTCCCGGTGTCGGGGAGCTGCTCGCCCAGGTCGGCGATGCCGGGCTCGAGAACGTCCGGGTCATGGAAGCCGACGCCATCACCGTGCTGGAGCGGATGGTGCCTGCCCACTCGCTGACACAGGTGCGGTCCTACTTCCCCGATCCGTGGCCCAAGGCTCGCCATCACAAGCGCCGACTGGTGCAGCCAGCCATCGTCGACCTGATGCACTCGCGGCTCGTGCCCGGAGGCACGTGGCATCTGGCCACCGACTGGGAGGAGTACGCCGTCAGCATTCTGGAGTGCTTCGATCAGGATCCCCACTGGGAAGGTGGTGCCATTCCTCGCCCTGAGGGGCGGCCGATCACGCGCTTTGAACGCCGCGCACTTCGCGACGGACGCACGGTCGTGGATCTGCTGTTCACCGCAACCGGGTGACGCATGTCATCTAGACAGGTGCACAATGGCGACATGCCGACGCTGCCACTGACCCCGTCCCGCCCCCTTGGTCCCACCGACGTTCTCGTCTCACCGCTGTGCTTCGGCGGCAACGTGTTCGGATGGACCGCTGACACCGAGGCCTCGTTCGCCCTGCTGGACGAGTACGTGGCCCAAGGCGGCAACTTCATCGACACCGCCGACGTCTACTCGGAGTGGATTCCCGGCAATGTCGGGGGCGACTCCGAGACGATCATCGGCCAGTGGCTGGTCGCACGCGGTGGTCGCGAAAACCTCATCATCGCCAGCAAGGTCGCGAAGCTCACGGCCCGCAAGGGTCTGGCGCCAGACAACATCCGCGCCGCCCTCCGGGATTCCCTCGATCGGCTGCAGACGGACTACATCGACCTGTACTACGCGCACGAGGACGATGAGAACGTCCCCATGCTCGACTACCTGCAGACACTCGACGAGCTGGTGAAGTCCGGCACGGTGAAGTACCTGGCCGCATCCAACTTCTCCCCTGCGCGCCTCGCCGAGGCTCTCCGGCTGCAGCGCGAGCACGACCTGTCCCCCTTCATCGCCATCCAGGACCTCTACAACCTGGTGGAGCGCACGAAGTACGAGGAGACCCTCGCGCCCATCGTGGCCGAGTACCAGCTGTCCTCACTGCCCTACTACGCCCTCGCCAAGGGCTTCCTCACCGGCAAGTACCGCCCGGGAGTGGAGGTGGACAGCGCCCGCGCCAAGGGTGCCGCGGCTTACCTGGACGACCGTGGCGAGCGCATTCTCGATGCACTCGACACCGTCGCTGCCGCGCATGATTGCCCCGTGGCCGCAGTGTCCCTGGCCTGGCTGCTGACCCGCCCGGGTGTCACCGCGCCGGTGGCCAGCGGGCGAACGGTGGAGCAGCTGCGCGACCTGCTGCCCATGGGCACCATTGACCTCACCGCTGCCGAGGTCGAGCTGCTGAACTCCGCGTCCGCCTGATTCAGGAGGTCGAGCCGGCCCACCCACGCACGGGCTGGCCCGCCACCGGCATGTCCGTCACGAACACGGCGCCGGCCTCGGGTGTCGCCGCCCGATCGGCCTTGCTCATGCGGAAGCAGGCCGTCGTGATGACGAGGCGGTCCAGGTCAGGACCCGCGAACTCCGGACACGTCACGTTGGGCACCGCCACCCTGATCCGGTCGACGACCTCACCGTAGGGGGAATAGCAGCGCACTTCCCCCTCGCCGAAGAAGGCGACCCAGACATTGCCGTCCCTGTCGACAGCGAGGCCATCGGGCGTTCCGCCGCAATCGCTGACGACTCGTCGATTCGCTGCCCTTCCCGAGCCCGAGTCGTAGTCGAAGGCGAGCAGGACTCCGGGCCGTGTATCGACGTAGTACATGGTCGATGCGTCCGGTGAGAAGCCGATTCCGTTCGAGACGGTGACCCCCTCCACCACACGCCGCACCGTTCGGTCGGGCTCAACCGCCCAGAGGCACTCCTGCGCTTGACGATCGTCCAACCGGATGCTGCCGACCAGGAAGCGCCCGACCGGGTCGCAGGCGCCGTCGTTCAGGCGACTCGACTGCCCTGACGGGAGCACATCGATGGCACCGACGCGGACACCAGCGGCATTCATCACCAGCACCTGCCGCTCGACTGCGACAAGGAACCCGCCGTCGTCGGCCGGAGTCACCGAGCCGACCTTCTCGCCGAAGTCCCACATGTGGTCGACGACGAGGGCATCGTCCGTCAGATCCCCACGGAATACCTGCCCCGCCTCACTGTCCACCCACCACAGCTGGTGACGCACGGAGTCCCAGACCGGCCCCTCGCCCAGATCAAGCCGTTGATCGTTGCCTGACGTCATGCGCGCCTGCACGGATCGTCCTTCCAGGTCGGGCTGAACGCACGTGACTATGCGGGCGGGATGAGCGTGTTCGCGAAGATCTGCCATGCGAGCAGAGACTTCGCCACGAGGCTGAGGACGATGTATGCCTTCTCGCCCTTGACGTAGTCAATGGGGTTCTTCTTGTACTGCAGCCACTGCACGATGGCGAAGCAGTTGAAGAGCAGGAAGATCGTGATGACGATGCCGTAGACGAAGGCGGGCGGGGTGGCCGCCGTCTCTCGCCCGGGAGAGAGAACATAGAGCACCAGGATCAGCCATGGCACGATGCCCGCGAAGGATCCGAAGGCGAATGGCAGCATGTCCCCTGAGCCCGGCTTGACGTACTTCTCCTGGACCCAGCCGAACAGGATCATGGCCGCGTTGACGCCGAAGATTGCCATCAGGGCTGCGGCATTGTCGATCCCCGTGACCTGCGCGATCAGGACGATCATGATGCTCGACGAGATCGAGTACTCGGCCCAGCGGTAGTAGTTGTGCCCGTTCGCCAGCCCCGAGGAGTAGCGCCGGAAGACGCTGGGGACACTCACCAGGAAGTGGAAGAAGGCACTGAGGAAGAAGAACAGCGCCACGCCCCAGGCCAGGGGCATGTCGATGAGCACGACCGGTGGCTCCAATGGAGCGCCCGGAGGGCCGGACATGTAGCTGGCAGTGATCGGGATAGAGAAGTCGCTGCTCAAGGCAACGATCACCAGGCCCTGAATCAGGTGAGCGAAGCCCACCACGATGTTCCAGGTTCGCAGGTTGCGCATTCGGGAGGCGAGGTCCTTGGTGGCGGTGGGTGTCTCCATTGCTACGTCCTTCCAGGCACCGGCATCGGCAAGACCGCGATGGTCTGATCCTAGAGTGACGCACAATGCGCTGATGGTGTGGGACATCGGATGATGTTCCGGATGTCGACCGGCCCCGACCGCTGCGCAGGCGCTACTTTCGACCAGTGACCCGCGACGAGGACGATGACACGGAGCGCCAACCCGACATTCGCTGCCTGGACCGTCGCACCGTCTACGAGAACCCGTGGATGACGCTCACCGAAGACGTTGTCGAGCGACGCGACGGCTCCACCGGGATCTACGGCGTGGTGCGGAGTCGCGACTTCTCGCTGATCGTGCCCTTCGACGGTGTGCACTTCCATCTCGTCGAGCAGTACCGCTACCCGGTTGAGCAGCGCCTCTGGGAGTTCCCTCAGGGAGCCGTCGTCGATCCACCCGGTCTGACCCCCCGCGAGGCCGCAGCAATCGAGCTTCAGGAAGAGGCCGGTCTCGTGGCCGATACCTGGACCCATCTGGGGTTCCTGCATGCCGGCTACGGGCGTTCGTCCAGTGGCTTCGATGTCTTCCTCGCGACGGACCTGTCGCCGGTGCCGACCAGCCGAGAGATCGAAGAGCAGGACATGCGCTGCGGGACGTTCACCGAGGACGAGGTCTGGCAGCTGATCAGCCGCGGCCTGATGACTGACTCACATTCCGTCGCGGCCTTGGCGCTCCTTGATCGGTATATGAGGCGAGTCGCGCACTGATAGGTCAGCCACCCGGCGTTTCGGACTCCACTTCCTCGAGGGCTCCTCCACCAGACCTCTTCGCGCGATAGCAGGCCTCATCCGCACCCCTGATGATGTCGTCGATGCCATCCCTGCGATGCGGCGTGATGGTCGCCACGCCGATGCTCGCGCCGACGGAGAAGTCTCGACCATCACGATGCATCCTCAGGGAATC
>JAIOXK010000050.1 GCA_021741645.1 Candidatus Nanopelagicales bacterium | reverse complement strand
AGCGAGACGTTGACCGCATGGAGGTCCGTCACGACGCCGGGCAGATCAGCGGGCTCGGTGCGCACGACCAGCCAGGTGAAGCCGAACTCGTCCTGCTGCAGTTCCACCGGCGGACCACCGTCTGCATCCAGAAGGCTTCGCACCTCCGCCTCCACATCCGCGAACGCCCGCCCCTCCGGCGCCCGGAACGCCACCGAGCCGCGTCCCGTGGGCAGCAGGTCCATGCTCACCTGAAGGGAGATCGCTGCGTTCGGCAACGCGAACAGCGCGTCGAGATCGGGCTTGACCGCCTTGCGTCGGCCCAGCACCGCGTCGAGGAATCCCACGACTGCCCTACCGCTCGCCGAGCTCGGCCGAGATGCGTGCGAGCTGTTCCAGCCGCTTCTCCAAGGACGGATGCGTGGACATGATCGACTCGAGGCTGAAGCCACCACCGCGTGCGAACGCCGGGGCGAAGGCGAAGGAGCTCACTGGCTCCATCTGCCGCAGGTCACGTGTGGGGATCGATGCCATGTCGCCGGAGATCTTCTGCAGCGCACGGGCAAGTGCAGATGGCCGACCGGTCAGCAGGGCCGCGCCACGATCAGCCCCCAGCTCTCGGTAGCGCGACAGCGCACGCATGAGGATGTAGGAGATGAAGTAGACGATCACACTCACGACCATGACGACCATGAAGATCACGGCCGTGTTCTGGTCGCGGTTGCGACCCATGCTCGACCACATGACGCTGCGCGCCATGAACCCGGCGAGGATCGCGGTGAAGGACGCGATGGTCATGACCGTGACGTCGCGATGGGCGACGTGCGACAGCTCGTGTGCCAGCACGCCCTCGAGCTCCTCCTGATCGAGTCGCTTGAGCAACCCGGTGGTCACGACGATGACCGAACGATTCGGTGTCCGTCCCGTGGCGAAGGCATTCGGGACGTCGCTGTCGGCGATGCCGATGCGGGGCTTGTCCATGTCGGCCATCGCGCAGACTCGATCAACCAGAGCGTGCAGTTGGGGGGCCTGCTCGGGGGTGACGACCACGGCACGCATGGCTGACATCGCGAGGGAGTCGCTGAACCACCACTGCGCGAAGAGCATGCCGCCGCTGATGGCCAGAATGAACCAGGCGTTGAACCCCAGAGACATCAGCAGGGCGCCGAGCACGACGTACAGCAGGCCGATACCGAACAGCGTGCCCGTCATCCGAACGGACAGGCCGCGATCGCTTCCATAGCGCGTCTTCGCCACAACGCCCTTCCCACACGAACCACGCGTTCATGCACTCGTGCTGACGTCTGGAATCTACCCTCGGTTCCGCGTCAGCACCTCACGGAGAGTCACCGCCAGCAGATGTGGGTCGGTGAGCATCACACAATGGTCGCCCGGCAGACGGATCAATTCTCCTCGGGTCTTGGCTGCGAATGTCATAGCCGACTCCTCCGGGAAGGTCCGATCGTTCTCCATGAGGATGTAGCTGACGTCGCCCACCAATGACTCGGCCCCCACGGTTGCGGGCTGGAGGTACGGACCGAAGGGTTGCGGCGTGAGGCGGTCATAGACCTGCTGAGCACGCTCAGGCGACAGGCTCGGGAAGAATCGGGCATAGGCGTTCGCGAAGTCGGGCAGGAGCGAGTTGTCACCCGAAGCCTTGGCCATGGCGTAGTACGACGGTCGTCGATCCTCCGGAATGGCGTCGATGCCGCGCTCCCCCTTCGACAGCACCACGGCCGCGACGAACACGACCGCTCTCACCCGATCAGCACGCGCCGCGGCCACCGCGGGAAGCACCATGCCCCCGATCGAGTGGCCCACAAGGGTGACCCCGCCAGCGGGAACAGTGTCGATCAGGCGCGTGATCGAGGCGACTGAGTCGTCCAGGCGAAGGTCTGCTCGTGCGGACCCATCAGCACCGCACCCTGGGAGATCCAGCGCCACCGACGGCACGTCAGCAAGCGCTGGCGAGGCACGCACGTCGTCCCAGCACCACGCCCCGTGAGAACCCCCGTGTACGAGAACAAGGGTGTCCGCCATGCGCGTTGATCCGGTCGGCAGCGCCTACTGCTCGATCTGACCCTTGCCACCGATGGACCCGAGCTCACGCTTCATCGCCTCGAGCTGGGTGTTGACGTCGTTCTCGCTCGCCATGCGCTCGAGTTCGACCGTGATGTCGTCCTTGCCCACCCCGGTGACATCCGTGAGCGCACCGCTGGTGACCAGTTCGTCGATGGCTCCGGCTCGAGCCTGCATCTGGGCCGTCTTGTCCTCGGCTCGCTGCACGGCCAACCCGACATCGCCCAACTCGCTGGAGATCCCGGCGACGGCCTCGCCGATCTTCGTCTGCGCCTCAGCCGCGGAGTAGGTGGCCTTGATGGTCTCCTTCTTGGTGCGGAAGGCCTCCACCTTGGACTGCAGCTGCTGGGCCGCGACAGTGAGCTTCTCCTCCTGCTCCTGAAGGGTGGCCAGCTGGCCCTGAAGGTCTGCGATCTGCACGTGCAGACCGCTGCGTCGAGTGAGCGCCTCCCGGGCTAGATCCTCGCGACCGCCGGCGAGGGCTGCCTTCGCCTGCTCCTCCAGCTTGGCCTCCTGCTGGGCCAGTCCCTGAATCTGCAGTTCGAGGCGCTTCCGACTGGTCGCGACGTCTGCCACACCGCGCCGGACCTTCTGGAGGAGCTCCAGTTGCTTCTCGTACGAGTAGTCGAGCGTCTCGCGCGGATCCTCCGCGCGGTCGAGAGCCTTGTTTGCCTTGGACTTGAAGATCAGGGTGAATCGCTGCCACAGACCCATGGCGGAAGACCTTTCCTCGACGACGGTGTGACCAGCCTAACTGGCATTCGAGCATTCCTCAGGTGCTGACCCTTCCCGACCCACCCCGTCCTCGCCACGAACCAACTAGGCTGACGCATCATGTTCGGACGCCAGCAGACCCCCGCTCCCGACGACTCGACACCCACCCCCGGTGACGAGGGCGTCGAAGACTCGCGCGCGCCCAAGGGCCGCCCCACGCCCTCCCGCAAGGAGGCCGAGGCTGCCCGCAAGCAGCAGCTCAAGGTTCCCAAGGATCCCAAGGCCGCAAAGAAGGCGGCGCGTGAGCGGGATCGAGCAGAGCGCACCCGCGCTCGTGCAGGGATGATGGCTGGCGACGAGCGCTATCTCCCGCCTCGCGATCAGGGTCCGGCGAAGGCGTTCACCCGCGATTTCGTCGACTCGAGGTTCACTGTCGCGGAGTTCTTCATCTTCGTGGCCATCGCGGTGCTGGTCCTCGGTTTCGTCCGAAATCCGGCGGTTCAGTCGTTCGTGTCTCTGGCGTTCTTCGCCTTCACCGCTGTCATCGCGATCGATACGACGATCCTCCTCGTCACCTTGAACCGACGCGCCGCCAAGGAGTTCCCCGAGAAGTCCGACCGACGCGGCATCACCCTGTACGCAGTCCTGCGTGCACTTCAGCTGCGTCGTCTTCGCGTCCCACCCCCCAAGGTCAAGCGCGGAGGCCAGCCGGTGGAGCGCCGATGACTACGTGGAGCTGGCGCTACGAGCGCATAGACGGAACCGAGCCCGACCCGGCACGCTCTCAGACCTTTCCGACCCAGTCCGATGCGGAAACGTGGATCGGCGAGTCCTGGAAGGAACTGCTCGATGCGGGCGTCGACAGCGTCGTGCTGCTGGAGGAGGAGAACGAGGTCTACGGGCCGATGTCACTCCACCCACAGAGCTGACGCCCATCACGATCGCCCTCATCGGCGCGCCGTGCACCGGCACCTTTGACACTGACCTCTCGCACATGGTCAGATGCGCTCACAACTGAAAACCACTCGTTCGACGTCCAGGGGAAGTCCGGTGCGAATCCGGCGCTGTCCCGCAACCGTGTTCCCTTCGGGGAGAGTCGGAGCACCTGGCGAACGCGAGCGGCTCCATCCGTCGAGGTAACGGGACGGGAGCTCGGGTCTCCACCCAGCCGTCCCCGATTGCGAACAGCATCGGGGATTTCTCATCGGAGATGCGCGCCTTCCTCACCGGCACCGCTCATCCAGAAGGAAGCGCATGTCTCTTGCATCAATGCGCGTCGCCCCGCGACGTCGCACCACCATCATCGCCCTGACGGCGTCCGCCGTCGTAGCGATCGGTGGCATCACGGCACCCGCCGCATCAGCGGCCCCCAGTTCCACCTCGGGCCTGTACGGGTCCGCCGATCCCACCTACGACGGCGTCTATCGCCAGTCCCTTGGACTCATGGGTCTGGTGGCCGTGGGCCGCACGCCCGACGCCTCAGCGATCACCTGGCTGCTCGACCAGCAGTGCAAGGACGGCTCCTTTCAGGCCTATCGGACCGATCTCTCCGCGCCATGCGGCACCCCCGACCCTGAGAACTACAGCGGCCCGGACATGAATTCGACCGCCATGGCCTACATGTCACTCATGTCGTTGGACGACTCCCGACTGAACCTGCCCAACCGACTCACCAATCGCATCGTGGATGCAGTCGAGGCGTCGCTGGAGTACCTCACGGCCAATCAGTTGTCGAATGGTGGCTGGCCGTACTACGCAGGAGGGACAGCCGACGCCAACTCCACCGGGTTGGCCGCAGCAGCCCTGCGCACCCTCGACTTCCAGTTCCGTCCGCAACTGGCCAAGGCGTCGCGCTTCCTCGGGCGCCTCTCGGGGGAGTGCAGCGCCGGCGGCGGGTTCGCCTACCAGGCGGGCAACGCCGTCGATCCCATGGCCAGCGCCCAGGGAACTCTCGGAATCGTCGGATCCCTGCCCGTCGAGAGGAAGCTGCCCAAGGCGGCTGCCGCCGCGCCATGCGCCAACACCGCCAAGGCCAAGGGCCTGAGCTACCTCAACACGGGTCTGTCCACCACGGGCCTGCTCCCCTCGGCCTACGGCGATGGCCCGGACTACCAGAGCACGGCGTTCGCCGTGCTCGATCTGGCACAGGCGCGGCAAGGTCGCACCGCGATCGCCAAGGGCACATCGGCGCTCGCTGCCAACGCCAAGGACTTCGTGTCCGGGTCAGGGGCCACGAGCCCCGCTGCCGCCGGCCTGCTGCTGATGGTTGCCGAGGCGACGGGCCGCTCGCCCAAGGCCTTCGGTGGGATGAACCTGATCAGCACCCTCACCAGCTCGATGCGCAGGTAGTAGGCATGCGCACCCGCATCGTCGTCGGCGTCGTGGCCCTGGTGGTCGCGGCGCTGGCGACGACTGCGGGTGCATCGCTCGCCCACGCCTCCGCCTACCGCTACTGGACGTATTGGACGGTCACGGACGGTGCCTGGGTCTTCGCTCCTTCCGGACCGGCGTTTCGGACTCCTGCTGACGGAACCGTCGAGGGATGGCGTTTCTCGGTCACTTCGGATGACGCCTCCAGTGATGACGCACCTCGGCCGCAGCCCGACTTCGACGCGGTGTGCGCTGACACCACGACGAAGGCCGACATGAAGCGCATCGCCCTGGTCGTCGACTACGGAGAGCAGGCCATCGCGCCGGCAGGACAGCAGGCTCCTGAATCGTTCGCGACGTGCGTTGTCATCGATGACTCTGCGACCGGCTACGACGTGCTCCGATCCGTCGGCGATGTCCGAACAGACAACGGCCTCATCTGCGGCGTGGGCGGCTACCCCGCTGATGAGTGCGCACCCCTGATCGACGCAGCGGAGCAGCAGCGCATCTCCGATGCTGCGCCCACGGTGCTGAGCAGCGCCTCGGGTGATGAGAACCCGACGGCGTCTCCGCCTCCCCAGGCCGCGGGATCGGCTGACGACAGCGGCTCCCCCCTGCCGACCCTGCTCTTCACGGGAGCCCTGGCCGCCGGGGCCCTCATCTGGTTGATCGTGCGCCAGCGATCACGGCGCATGCAGTCCGGCGGGGTGGACTCCCATGGGTGAGGCACGGTGGCTGCATCCGGGCGCCTGGTGGATCTGGGCGCTGGGAATGGCGGCGGCGGCCAGTCGCACTACCAATCCCCTGCTCCTCATCGCGCTCATCGCGGTCGCCGCGCTCGTCGTGCACGCCCGTCGTCCCGATGCGCCCTGGGGGCGATCCTTCCGCTTCTTCCTGCAGCTCGGGCTGATCGTCATCGTGGTGCGCATGGCAGTGCAGGTGCTGCTGGTGTCGTCGGTGGGAACGACCACCATCCTCGACCTGCCCGGTATCACCCTGCCGGAGTGGCTCGCCGGCATCCGGATCGGTGGCGATGTTCGCCTCGAGTCCCTGCTCATGGGCTTCTACGACGGACTCCGGCTGGCCACCATCCTCATCTGCATCGGTGCAGCGAACTCACTCGCATCGCCCACCCGATTGCTGAAGTCCGTTCCCGCGGGTCTGTACGAACTCGGCGTCAGCATCGTCGTGGCATTGACCTTCACCCCGCAGCTGGTGGCAGATGTCGAACGACTCAAGACCGCTCGTCGACTTCGCGGCCGCCGCACAACGGGCCCCCGCGCGATCGCGGCAGCCGCCATCCCCGTGCTCGAGGGAGCGCTGGAGCGATCGGTGACCCTCGCCGCCGCCATGGACTCGCGCGGCTACGGGCGACGCGGACCGGAGTCGGCGCGCCGCCGCCGCGGCACCACGGGGCTGCTGCTGCTCGGACTCGTCGCCGCCTGCATCGGCACCTACGGGCTCGTCTCCGCCGGGTCACCTGCGCTCATGGGGCTTCCGCTCCTCGTCCTGGGCCTCGGCAGCGCTGTCGGCGCCGTCGTCTGGTCCGGACGATCACAGGTGCGCACCCGCTATCGCCCCGATCCGTGGTCGCTGCCCGAGTGGCTGGTCTCCGCAGCCGGTGTCACGGTGGCCGGGATCTTCACCGTGGCAGCGTGGTCCGGCATGTCGGGAATGGTCGCCTCGTTCGATCCTCCGACCTGGCCAAGCCTGCCGCTTGCCGCCCTCATCGGGGTGGCCATCGCCGCCACCGCTGCTGTCACTGCGCCACCCCTGCCCCGAAGCATGCGCATGCAGCGCGAACTCGTGGAGGTGGGCGCATGATCGAGTTCGACGACGTGACCATCACGTATGCCGACCAGAGCGCGCCCGTCCTCGCTCATGTCAACCTGCGCATCCCCGAGGGAGAACTCGTCCTCGTGGTCGGGCGCACGGGCAGCGGGAAGTCGACTCTGCTGAGTGCTGTGAACGGCCTCGTCCCGCACTTCACTGGCGGCACGCTGCAGGGAAGAGTCCTCGTGGACGGGCGGGACACCGCTCATCACGCGCCGCGCGATCTCGCGGATCTCGTGGGCGTGGTGCCGCAGGATCCGATGAGTGGTTTCGTCACCGACACCGTCGAGGATGAACTCGCCTACGGCATGGAATGCCTGGGCCTTGCTCCCGACATCATGCGCCGACGCGTGGAGGAGACTCTCGATCTTCTCGGCTTGGCCGACATTCGCCAGCGCCCGTTGCGCACGCTGTCAGGCGGTCAGCGTCAACGGGTCGCCATTGGCGCCGTGCTCGCGGCACATCCCCGCATCCTCGTCCTCGACGAGCCGACATCAGCGCTCGATCCCGGTGCCGCGGAGGAGGTGCTCGCCGCCCTCCAGCGTCTCGTTCACGATCTCGGCGTCACCGTCCTCATGGCTGAGCATCGGCTCGAGCGGGTGGTGCAGTACGCCGATCAGGTGATCATCGTTCCCGGAGGTGGAGCGCCCGTCATTCAAGGGTCGCCGGCGGAGGTCATGCAGCATGCACCCATCGCACCTCCGGTCGTCGAGCTCGGACGTCTGGCCGGCTGGGATCCCATGCCGCTGTCGGTCCGCGATGCGCGGCGCGCTGCCGGCTCGCTACGGGACCTGCTGGTCGGTCAGCAGCCGCGCCTGCGGGTCGTGACCGACTCCCGCGTCGAGACCGTGCGCACGTCTCGCCTCGGTGTTCGCTACGGCAGTCATCCGGCGCTGCGCGGTGTGGACATCACGATCCATGACGGCGAGATCGTTGCGCTGATGGGTCGCAACGGTGCCGGCAAGTCGACGCTCCTCAATGCCCTCGTCGGCGTTGGTCCGACGCGCACCGGAGATGTGCTCATCAAGGACCGCGACCCGGCGGCGCTCGGCGATGCCGAGCTCATCGACACCGTGGGACTTGTTCCGCAGGAGCCTGCCGACCTGCTCGAGGCCACCAGCGTGGCCGAGGAGTGCCGGATTGCTGACCGGGACGCCCGCTGCGAGCCCGGAACCACCCGCGCTCTGCTTGCGCTGATGGCTCCGGAGATCCTTGACGGCACTCACCCACGCGACCTCTCCGAGGGGCAGCGGCTGCTGCTGGTGCTCTGCCTCATCCTCGCGGCTCGACCACCGCTCCTGCTGCTCGATGAGCCCACTCGCGGACTCGACTACCCGACCAAGACACGACTCGCACGCGTCTTGGCGGATCTCGCCGCTGCCGGCCACGCCATCGCCCTCGCCACGCACGACGTCGAACTCGTGGCTGAGATCGCCGATCGGGTGATCATCCTGGCCGAGGGCGAGGTGGTTGCCGACGGCTCGACGTCCGACGTCGTGATGTCCTCCCCCATGTTCGCCCCGCAGGTGGCCAAGATCCTCTCGCCGCAGGAATGGCTCACCGTCGGGCAGGTGGAGCATGCACTCGCCCGCCTGCCTGAGCCGGAGGTGGGCGCCGGATGACCATCGCACCTGAGACTCCTCGCGTCACCAGCACTCCGCGCTCTGACGTGCGTGCAGTCCGACTCGGAACCACCTCACGCGTGGCCATTGCACTCGCGTCCGCCGTCGGCGTGATCGCCTTCGTCTGGCCATTCGTGGCCGCTCCCGGTTCGACGGCCGTCGCCCATGCCACGGACGCTCCGCTGCTCTTCGCCGTGGTCGTTCCCATCCTCGTCGTCGTCGTCCTCGCTCAGGTGAGCGACGGCGGCATGGACGCCAAGTCGATCGCCATGCTCGGGGTGCTCAGCGCAGTCATCTCGGCCCTTCGGCCCCTCGGTGGTGGAACCGCGGGAATCGAGCCGATCTGGGTCATCCTCATTCTCGGTGGTCGCGCCCTCGGGCCGGGGTTCGGTTTCAGCCTCGGCGCCATCAGCCTGTTCGCCTCTGCCTTGATCACCGGAGGAGTCGGACCGTGGCTTCCCTTCCAGATGCTGGCGGCGGCGTGGGTGGGGCTTGGGGCCGGACTCCTCCCCCGACGAGGCTGGAGTGGAATGCGCGAACTCGCGATGCTCGCCGGTTATGGCGCCGTCGCAAGCCTGGTCTACGGCTTCCTGATGAACCTGTGGTTCTGGCCCTTCACCACCAATCTGCCCGAGCAGGTGGCATACATCGCGGGCGCTCCGGTGACCGAGAACCTCCTGTCATGGCTACGGTTCTGCATCATGACGTCGCTGGGCTATGACATTCCCCGTGCGCTGCTGACGGTGGTCCTCATCCTGGTCGCCGGACGCCCGATCCTCATCGCCTTGCGCCGAATGTCGCGCAAGGCGGCGTTCGAGGCGCCGGTGCGCTTCGAGTCCGCGGGCAACGGATCATGACGGCTGAGATCCCCGAGACCCTCGCCGCCATCCTCGAGCGGATCGCGCCGCCCAGTGACAGCCCCGGCGATGTGTCTGATCCTTCCCGCAACGAAGCGCTGACGGGCGAGCTGGCCGATCTCGACCTCTGGTGGCGGCACCTGAACACGTCCGCGCAGGTCCAGGAGGTCGTTCTGCGTCCGTCTGGTGCCGATCCGATGGACTGCCTGATGACCGGAATCGAGCAGGCCGAGCGCGCCGTGGACTCCGGGGCGAACCTGCTGATCCCCGCGGTGGCGGCCTCACAACAGGTGAGCGCCCGAACCATCATTGCGCTGCTCACCAAGTCAGATGCGTCGTCCGTTCTCGGTCAGCCCGCGGGGATGACCGACCAGTCATGGATGGATCAGTGCGCACAGATTCGCGATGAGACCGCTGGCCTGCGCGAATCGATCGGTGAACCTCTGCAGCTGCTCGTGCGGCTGGGCGCCGAAGGCATCGCGGGAGCCGTGGGAGTACTGCTCGCCGGAGCCGCGCGAGCCACGCCCTGTCTGATCGACGGGACGGACACCTGGGCCGCCGCCCTCATCGCTGACCGACTCAACCACCGAGCCCGCCAGTGGTGGAGGTCGTCCACGTCATCCCTGGACCCGGCGTGGACCGCTGCCCGCGAGCGCATCGATCTCGCACCGGGACTGCCCCTCGACCTCACCGATGAGGCGGGGTGGGGTGCGCAGGCGAACGTCGCACTGCTGCAACTGCTGACGCGCTGAGTGGGCTCCTAGGCCCGAGTGCTCGGCTGCACGAACGGGGGCTTCACTACCCGGAAGCGACTCGCCCGACCTCGAACATCGACCACGACCTCATCGTCGATGGCCACGCTGGTGTCCAGCAGGGCCAGGGCGATTCCCTGCTTGAGCGTCGGCGAGAACGTCCCACTCGTGATCTCGCCCACGAGCGGGCCGTCGAGGCCATCACCTGAATCGGAGGCAAGGCGCACGTCCATGTGCGGTCGAGGAATGCCACGTTCGAGCGCGAGCAGCCCTCGAAGACGCCGAGTGGGTCCAGCCTCTCGTTCGGCAACCACGGCATCACGACCGACAAAGGCCGGCTTGTCCCAGCCGACGGCCCAGCTGATCATCGCCTGCACCGGGGTGATCGTCGGGCTGATGTCCTGCCCGTGAAGGGGGTACCCCATCTCGGTGCGCAGGGTGTCACGGGCGCCCAGACCGGCCGGGACGGCGCCCGCCGCGAGCAGTGCGTCCCACAGATCGACCAGAACCTCGTTCGGCGCGATGAGCTCGTACCCGTGCTCGCCGGTGTAGCCCGTGCGGCACACGACCACCGGTGCGCCCTGCCACGTGGCCATCTCCATCGCCATGTAGTCGTGGTCCGTGGGGAGATCCAGTCCGGCCAGGGCCGCGGCGCTCTGCGGTCCCTGCACCGCGAGGATGCCGTGCGTCAGGTGCTGATCGTCGATGGTGATCTCCGACGGTGCACGATCGCGCAGGGCTGCCACCACGGTGGCCGCGTTGGACGCATTGGGAATGACGTAGGCGCCGTCATCGGACCAGCGGTAGACGATGAGATCGTCGACGACGCCACCTGTCTCGTTGAGCAGCATGGAGTACTGCGCCTGGCCAGCAGCAATGCGATCGAGATCGTTTGCGAGCACCGAGTTCAGCCAGGCGACAGCGCCCGGGCCGTGCACGGCGACCTTGCCCATATGCGACACGTCGAAGACGCCGCACGCCTCGCGCACCGCTCCGTGCTCTGCGACCGTGCCGGTGTACTCGATGGGCATGTCCCAGCCGCCGAAGTCGGCCATCTTGGCGCCAGCGGCCAGATGGCGGGCATGCAGCGGCGTCGTGCGCAGATCAGTCATATGCGCACGCTACTTGGCATCGCGCACGCTGCTCGACATCGCGCCCACAGATAACCTTGCGCCATGCCGACCGTGACTCTCTCCTCGACAGCACCCGCCACGACGACCACCGACGCCCTCGTGATCGCCCTTGCCCCGGGCAAGGGCAAGAAGCCCGAGGTCGTCAGCCCGGGGTTCACGACCGCCCAGCGCACACGCTTGGCAGACGCACTGGCCGCCGTCGGTGCCACCGGGAAGTCTGGCGACCTCGCCCGTATCCCCGGCGGCAGCGGCATCAAGGCCTCGCTCGTCGTCGCCGTGGGCACCGGAACGGATGAGCCCACGGCCGAGTCGACGATGCGAGCAGTCGGATCGGCCGTGCGCTCTCTCGCCGGAACCAAGCGCGTCGCGATCTGCCTGCCCGTCGCCGATGACGAGGCGATGCTGAGCATCGCGCTGGGCGCTCTGCTGGCCGCCTACGACTTCACCGACTTCCGCGGCAAGTCCGGCAAGGATCGACCCGAGCCTGTTCGTGCCATCACCGTGCTGCTGGAGTCCGCACCGAGTGCGGCGCAGAAGCGGGCGATCAAGGACATCGTCATCGTCGCCGACGGGGTGATCCTCGCTCGTGACCTCGTCAACACCCCGCCGTCCGCACTGCACCCGGTGGAGCTGGCAGCAGCCGCGACGGACTCCGTGGCCGGCTTGCCCGTCAAGGTCAAGGTGTGGGACGTGCCGGCCCTCAAGCGCGCCGGATGCGGCGGCATCCTGGCGGTGGGCATGGGCTCGGCGCATCCTCCACGTCTCGTGCGCATGGACTATGCGCCCAAGGGAGCCACCGCTCACCTCGCGCTCGTCGGCAAGGGCATCACCTTCGACACGGGCGGCATCTCGATCAAGCCCGCTGCCAACATGGATGAGATGAAGGCCGACATGGGCGGCGCCGCCGCGGTGATCGGAGCCGTGCAGACGATCGCCCGACTGGGCCTGCCGATCCGCGTCACGGGCTGGGTGCCCACGGCGGAGAACATGCCGAGCGGAACCGCTCAGCGCCCCGGTGATGTCATCACGATGTTCGACGGCACCACCGTCGAGGTGCTCAACACCGACGCCGAAGGTCGCCTCGTCCTCGCGGATGCCCTCGGCATGGCCGTCGCCGAGAAGCCGGATCTGATCATCGACGCGGCCACCCTCACCGGTGCCCAGCGCATCGCGCTCGGTGCGCGCATCGCCGGAGTCATGGGCAACACCGACGAGGCCCGCGAGCAGGTGTGCTCGGCCGCGGGCAATGCGGGCGAGGCCGTCTGGCCGATGCCGCTGCCTGCTGACCTCCGGGCTGCGCTCGACTCCCCCGTCGCCGACATCGCCAACATCGGCGACCGGCTGGGCGGGATGCTCAGCGCCGGCATCTTCCTCAAGGAGTTCATCCCGGCCGATCAGGCATGGGTGCACATGGACATCGCCGGACCGGCCTACAACGAGAAGGCGCCCTACGGGTACACCCCGAAGGGCGGGACCGGGGCCGCCGTCCGCACGTTCGTCCAGGTTGCGGCAGAGATGGCTGAGGGGTCGGCCTGACCGTCGAATCCGACGATGGAAGGATGTGCCTCACACCTTCATGACGGACGGGAGCGGTCGACAGTGGCGCATGCAGATCTGGTCATCCTCGGGGGCGGCAGCGGCGGCTACGCCTGCGCTCTCCGGGCGGCGGAGCTCGGCAAGTCCGTCATCCTCATTGACAAGGACAAGCTCGGTGGCACCTGCCTGCATCGCGGCTGCATCCCCACCAAGGCGCTCCTGCACGCGGCTGAGGTAGCCGACAGTGCGAAGGAGAGCGACTCCTTCGGTGTTCGCGCCACGTTCGACGGCATCGACATGCCGAAGGTCAACGAGTACCGCGACGGCGTCGTCGGTCGCCTCTACAAGGGTCTCCAAGGCCTGGTGAAGAGCCGCAACGTCACGTTCGTCGAAGGCGAGGGTCGCCTCGTTGCTCCCGACACCGTCGAGGTCAACGGCGAGCGCTACACCGGCACCAACGTCGTTCTCGCCACCGGCTCCTACGCCCGATCACTTCCCGGCCTGGAGATCTCTGGTCGCATCATGACCAGCGACCAGGCCCTCAACCTCGACTACGTGCCCAGCAGCGCAATCGTGCTCGGCGGCGGCGTCATCGGCGTGGAGTTCGCCAGCGTCTGGAAGTCCTTCGGCACCGACGTCACCATCGTCGAGGGCCTCCCCCACCTGGTGCCCAATGAGGACGAGGCCTGCTCGAAGGCCCTTGAGCGCGCCTACCGCAAGCGCGGCATCAACTTCAGTCTCGGTGTGCGGTTCGCTTCCGCGACACAGGACGAGAACGGTGTGCACGTCACGCTCGAGGACGGCACGCAGCTCGACGCCGACCTGCTGCTCGTCGCGGTCGGCCGGGGGCCCAACACCTCCGGCATGGGCTACGAGGAGCAGGGCGTCGCCATGGAGCGAGGCTGGGTGCTCGTCGACGATCGCCTGCGAACCAACGTCCCAGGCGTGTTCGCCGTTGGCGACATCACGCCCGGCTTGCAGCTCGCGCACCGTGGGTTCCAGCACGGCATCTTCGTCGCTGAGGAGATCGCCGGCCTCAACCCGGCCGTCATCGCGGACGTCAACATCCCGCGCGTCACCTACTGCGAGCCCGAGGTCGCCAGCGTCGGGCTCACCGAGGCTGAGGCCCGAGAGCAGCATGGCAACAACGTCGCGGTGTACGAGTACAACCTCGGCGGCAACGGCAAGAGCCAGATCCTCGGCACCGCCGGCTTCATCAAGCTCGTCCAGCTCACTAACGGGCCGGTCATCGGCGTCCATATGGTCGGTTCGCGGGTCGGCGAGCAGATCGGCGAGGCGCAGCTGATCGTGAACTGGGAGGCTCATCCGGAGGATGTCGCCACCTTGATCCACGCCCACCCCACCCAGAACGAGGCGCTGGGCGAGGCACACCTCGCACTCGCCGGCAAGCCCCTGCACGCCCACGCATGACGATCTGCGTCCGCTGCCCACAAGGCTCTGCGGACGACTGAGACGAAGGAGCACCGCCCATGTCGGTCAACGTCACGATGCCCGCTCTCGGGGAGAGCGTCACTGAGGGCACCGTCACCCGCTGGCTCAAGGCCGTCGGCGACACCGTCGCCGTGGACGAGCCGCTGCTCGAAGTCTCCACCGACAAGGTCGACACCGAGATCCCCAGCCCCGTCGCCGGCGTCCTGCTGAGCATCCAGGCCG
>JAIOXK010000049.1 GCA_021741645.1 Candidatus Nanopelagicales bacterium | reverse complement strand
GGTGATCGTGAGGACGTGGCGCTCGATGAGGCGTTCGAGGTGATCCGCGCGATCGTGGAGGCCTGACATGGCGGTCCGCGCGGTCGTCTTCGACTGGGGTGGAACTTTGACCCCTTGGCATGACATCGACCTCGTGGCGCAGTGGTACGCCTACGCCGAGACATACGACCCCGAGCATGCGAGTGCTCTGGCCCATCGCCTCGCCGAGGCGGAGACCGCCCGATGGGCCGTGCAGCGCGATAGCCAGGGTGCGCAAAGCGCCGGAGCCCTTGACCAGATCTTCCTCGATGAGGGCATCGACATCACCGAAGCCCGGCATCTTCGCGCGCTCGGCTGCTATCTGGACTTCTGGGACCCGCACACCATCGCGGATCCCCAGGCGCGTCCGCTGTTCGAGGTACTGCGCGCGCGTGGGCTCCGCATCGGGGTGCTCAGCAACACCATGTGGCCAAGCACGCATCATCGCGAGGTGTTCGAACGTGATGACCTTGCCGAGTTGATCGATGCGGCTGCCTACACGAGCGAGATGCCGGTAGCCAAGCCGCACCGGGATGCCTTCCATGCCATCCTCGACGCGCTGGGCGTGCAGCCCGTGGAGGCCGCCTACGTCGGTGATCGCCTCTGGGACGACGTGGCCGGTGCGCAGCAGGTCGGCATGCGCGCCATCTGGATCCCACACTCGGACATCCCTTCCGAGCAGGTGCCGGACGATTCGGCGAGGCCGGACGCGGTGGCACACCAGCTCGCGGACATCCCCGGGATCCTCGACTCCTGGGCCTGATTCGGTATCGCGGTGATGGATCCCTTCGCCCTGCCGGACGCGCCCACGCTCGTCCTGCTGATTGCGGTGGCGATTGCGGCTGGCTGGGTCGACGCGGTCTCGGGCGGTGGAGGCCTGCTTCAGCTCCCGGCGCTGTTCATCGCCCTGCCGGATGCCGAGCCGGTGCAGGCCCTCGCCACCAACAAGGCGTCGAGTATCGCGGGCACGGGGGCGGCCACAGCGACCTACTCGAGGCGTGTGCGTCCAGACGTGCGGACGGCCCTGCCCATGGTGCTGGCCGCCATCATCGGCAGCGCACTCGGTGCGATCACGGCGAGTCGCCTTCCTGCGGATGTCTTCCGGCCGATGATCGTGGTTCTGCTCGTCATCGTCTGGGTGTGGACGCTCGTGCGTCCTGGCATGGGCATGGAGACGTCGTTGCGGTGGCAAGGACGCCGGCGCCACTACGTGGTCGCGACGGCGGCAGGCCTGGTGATCGGCATGTACGACGGACTCCTCGGCCCGGGCACGGGCTCGTTCCTGCTCATCGTCCTCGTCAGCGTGCTCGGCTACTCGTTCCTCCAGGCGTCCTCCACGGCCAAGGTCGTGAACCTCGGGACGAACGCCGCCGCGATGGTGGTCTTCGCGGCCACCGGATCGGTGCTCTGGGTGCTCGGTGGCCTCATGGCGGTCGGCAATGTCGTCGGGGGAGTGATCGGCGCCCGCATGGCGATTCGACGGGGCAGCCAGTTCGTGCGACTGGTCTTCCTTGCGGTCGTCGGTGTGCTCATTCTGCGGTTGGCCTGGGACCTGATCGGGTGACGCGCGGGTCGTCATCCCCCTGCCGTCTCGACGGATCCTCAGCCGGACGTTGCGGGCACAGTCGGAAAGGCCTGCGATTCGGCCCCCCATGAGACAGAGCTGACCGCGCAGTCCGCGGCCGCCCTCGCCGCCCACCTGCGATCCTCTCCCTCTGTTGCAGCGGCAGCATCGGCATAGACGGCGACGAGTCCGAGATCGACGTCGGCGAGCAACCCGGCGGCGACGCGGGGGCGACGGACGTTGTCTGGCAGCGTGTATGCGCCCGCCCCACCCGGAGGCGTGCCGCCGAGTGCCGAGAGGTGGACCAAGGCGCGAGCTCGGCGACTGCGATGGGCGTCGAGGCCGGCACGCGCGCGACGACGATCGGCGCTCGCGACTCGAGCGCCAGCAATGGAGTAGGCGTAGATGGCGGCGTCCTCGGCAGCGACGACAGCGGCCCATGCCTCGACAGGAGTCATGTCAGGCCCCTCAGGACGGGCACATGCGAGGCCTCAGACGCGGCGATGAAGGCCAGTATTCGGGCCAACTCCGGGTCGCTGCACTCTTCGCACGAGGCGATGCGGCTCTTGGCTGCCTCGCGCTCGGCCGTGACAAGAGTGTCGATGTTCGGTGAATTCGGGACGGAGCCCAGGGGAGGGCTCGCATCGTCTGCTGCCATCGCCGCGCGATGCTCGACATGCTGCTGACGAAGGGCGGACAGGGCATCCCGCAGCTGCTGCTGGTTCTCAGGAACGGAGTTCAGGACGGCGTCATAGTGGGCGATGAGGGCAGCTTCGGCTTCGCCCACCACCATGGTCAAGGCAGGGGTATCGGGAGTCTCCTCGACGAGGTTCGCCTCGACCGGATCATCGCTGCATCCGACGAGAACCACGGCTGGCGCGATCGCCCCGAGGGCGAGGAGTCGCCGCCTTCCCAGGCGGGCAGGTGCACCGTCGCGGATGGCTGACGATCGTGCGGGCATGTGCCAAGAATGGCATGCAGTGGGTACAGTTGCGGTGCGTCCCGAGCGACTGATGGCCTCCTGTGGAGTCCGGTGAGCTGTTCGGGTCGGTCGTGAGGTCAGTGTCATCTCGACGCGAGGCCCGCGCGACCACACAAGCGGACGACCACAACAGGATGCTGGAGGGCCGATGTCGGCACGTGCCATGTTGCTAGATGCCCTCGCTCCGGCCCTACAGGACCTCGGTGTCGACCTTGAGGACGTGGAAGTCGTCAAGGCCGGGCGTCGGCATGTCGTCCGAGTCGTCGTCGATCGCGACGGGGGAGTCGACCTCGATCTGGTCGCCACCGTCAGCAGGTGCGTGTCGGACCTCATGGAGACGCCGGAACTCGATGCGGCGGTCCCCGGCGCGTACGTCCTGGAGGTGACCTCCCCAGGCGTCGACCGGCCGCTGACGCAGCCGGCCCACTGGCGCCGGGCGACTGATCGACTGGTGAGCGTCACGACCGAGTCCGGAGACGAGTTCGTGGGGCGTATCGAGAGTGTTCCCGATGAGGACACCATCATCTTGAACGTGGATGGCGAGTCGCGCACGCTGAAGCGAGCCGACGTGTCTCATGCCATCGTGCAGGTGGAGTTCAACCGCGACAGTTCGCGCGCTGAAGAAGATCCAGCGAGTGCTGATGCGGATGCCGACGAGGCAACGGACGACGAGGCACCGGACGACGAGGCACCGGACGACGAGGCACCGGACGACGAGAAAGGGGAGATGTGATGGATATCGATGTCAGCGCGCTCAAGGCGCTGGTGCGGGAGAAGGACCTCTCCTTGGACCTGGTGGTCGAGAGCATCGAGCAGGCTTTGCTCGTCGCTTACCACCGCACGGAGGGTGCAGCGGCAACGGCGCGAGCCACGCTGGACCGCAAGTCCGGGCACGTGACCGTCTGGGCCGCGGAGACTGATGAGGACGGTGCCGTCCTCCGTGAGTTCGACGACACCCCTGAGGGTTTCGGTCGCATTGCGGCGATGACCGCCAAGCAGGTGCTGCTGTCCCGGCTGCGTGAGGCCGAGGGTGACGTGACCATGAGCGAGTTCACCGGGCGTGAGGGTGACCTGGTGTCCGGAGTGGTTCAACAGTCGAGCAACCCGCGCATGGTGCGCGTGGACATTGGCAAGGTCGAGGCGAATCTGCCTCCCGAAGAGCAGGCACCAGGGGAGTCCTATCCGCACGGAACGCGGATCAAGTGTGTGGTGACCGGTGTGCGCAAGGGATTCAAGGGCCCCCAGGTGACGGTCTCGCGAACTCATCCGAGTCTGGTGAAGCAGTTGTTCAAGCTCGAGGTGCCGGAGATCGCCGACGGCACGGTCGAGGTGACGGCCATTGCCCGGGAGGCCGGCCACCGCACCAAGATCGCCGTGCGCTCGCACGTGCCGGGCGTCAATGCCAAGGGTGCCTGCATCGGCCCGCTGGGGCAGCGAGTGCGGCAGGTCATGGCCGAGCTGAACGGGGAGAAGATCGACATCGTCGACAGCAGCGAGGATCCCGCCGAGATGATCGCGCACGCACTGTCACCTGCTCGGGTGACGGGTGTTCAGATCGTGGACCCGGTGGCGAGGGCCGCACGGGTGATCGTTCCGGACTATCAGTTGTCGCTCGCGATCGGCCGGGAGGGGCAGAACGCCCGTCTGGCCGCTCGATTGACCGGATGGCGCATCGACATTCGTGGGGACACCGCTGTGCAGGAGTCGAGGCCGGATTCGGCTGATCCCGACACGGCCGCACCTGTGGTGGACTGACCTCTATGGTCGGAGGGGTACACTCGTCCCCTGTCAGGGTGTCTGCCCCCCAGCGCATGTGTGTGGGGTGCCGTGGGCGCGCTGATGTGACGGACCTGATCAGGGTCGTTGCGGTGGCCGGGTCAGCACGTCCCGATCCATCTCGCCGACTGCCTGGGCGAGGGGCGCATCTGCACCTGAACCCCCAGTGCCTCAGCCGCGCTCAGCGGTCCAGGGGCCTGGAACGGGCGCTGCGAGTGGAGGGATCGCTGGATCTGGCCCTCCTGCAGCAGCTGATCGGTGAGCGGTGACAGGTCGCGATTGCGTCCTGGGAGCCGTGTGTCGAGATGAAGGACAGCAGCACCACGTCAGGCGTCCGCCTGACGTGCACGTGACCGGCGACCAACGCCGGACGAGCGGACCGGGAGTTCGAGGATGAACACCCCATGAGCACGCGAGCATGAACGTGTATCGCTTGCACTGACGGTCCGGCGCACCCTGCCCGGACCAAGACAGGAGAGTTGTGTCGAAGGTTCGGGTCCATGAGCTCGCGAAGGAGCTCGGGGTAACCAGCAAGGAAGTACTCGCCAAACTGCAGGATCTCGGCGAGTTCGTGAAGTCCGCCTCTTCCACGGTCGAGGCCCCAGTCGCTCGGCGACTTCGGGAGGCCATGCCGCCGCCGGCTGACAAGCCTGCGGCCAAGAAGACGGCTGCGAAGAAGACGGCTGCCAAGAAGACAACCGCAACGAACGAGCCTGACGCGCCCTCCGGCGCCACGGCTGAGGCGGCTCCTGTGCCCGCTGCCTCGACCCCGACTGCAGCGACCCCGACTGCAGCGACCCCGACCGCGCCGACGCCCGCTGCTCCAGCGCCGGTCCCGGCATCGGACCAGGCTCCGGCCAAGCCCGTCGTCGATTCCCCGGCGGCCGCAGCGGACGAGACGCAGTCGCCTGCCGAGCCGGCAGCCCCTGTCGCGCCTGCGGCGAAGGCGCCTGATCAGCCAGCACCGAGGCCGGCAGCTCGTCCGTCCGGGCCGCGCCCGGGGAACAATCCCTTCGGAACGGGAACGGGCATGGGTCGACCTGCGACCCCGCGCCCGGGTAACAACCCCTTCAGTGCCGGAGGCGGCACCGGCATGGGTCGCCCGGCGCCTGCAGTGCCGGGCGCCCCGAGGCCGAACCCCGGAACCATGCCCCCCCGCCCGGCGCGTCCGAGTGGTCCGGGTGGTCGTGGTCCGGGTGGTCCCGGTGGCCGTCCTGGCGGTCCGGGTGGTCCCGGTGGTCGTCCCGGCGGTCCGGGTGGTCCCGGTGGCCGTCCCGGTGGTGCCGGTGGTCCGGGTGGTCGTGGTCCGGGTGGTCCCGGTGGATTCCCCGGCGGCGGTGCCCCCGGTGGTCCCGGTGGCCCCCCTGGTCGGGGCGGCTTCGGTGGTCGTCCGGGAGGTCCGGGTGGTCGCGGAACAACCGCTGGGGCATTCGGCAAGCCCGGAGGCCGTCCGTCACGTGGTCGCAAGTCCAAGCGCGCCAAGCGCCAGGAGTTCGACAACATGCAGGCGCCGGCCATGGACGGTGTCCGGATCAGGCGTGGCAGCGGTGAGATCGTGCGGCTCCCACGCGGTGCGAGCCTCACCGACTTCGCCGACAAGATCGACGCGATGCCAGCGGATCTGGTCAAGGTCCTCATCGGTCTTGGGGAGATGGTCACGGCGACTCAGTCGATCGACGACGACACGCTGCGACTGCTCGGCGGTGAGCTGAACTACGACGTTCAGGTCGTCTCGCCTGAGGACGAGGACCGTGAGCTGCTGGAGTCCTTCGACCTGGAGTTCGGCGAGCACGAGGGTGAGGACGAGGACAGAGAGATCCGTCCTCCGGTGGTCACCGTCATGGGTCACGTGGACCACGGCAAGACCAAGCTGCTCGATGCCATTCGCTCGACGAACGTGGTCAACGACGAGGCCGGTGGCATCACCCAGCACATCGGCGCGTACCAGGTGGCGACCACGACCGCGGGCGGCGAGGAGCGCAGAATCACGTTCATCGACACCCCCGGTCACGAGGCGTTCACCGCCATGCGCGCCCGCGGTGCACAGGTGACCGACATCTCGATCCTCGTGGTCGCGGCCGACGATGGCGTCAAGCCGCAGACGATTGAAGCGTTGAACCATGCGCAGGCGGCCGGCGTGCCGATCGTCGTGGCTGTGAACAAGGTCGACAAGGAGGGCGCTGACCCTGCCAAGGTGCGCGGTCAGCTGACCGAGTACGGCCTCGTGGCTGAGGAGTACGGCGGCGACACCATGTTCGTCGACGTGTCAGCCAAGCAGGGCACCGGAATCGAGGGTCTGCTCGAGGCCGTGCTCCTGACCGCGGACGCCGCGCTCGACCTGCGCGCCAATCCCGATCAGGACGCCCAAGGCGTTGCCATCGAGGCTCATCTGGACCGCGGTCGCGGTCCCGTGGCCACGGTGCTCGTGCAGCGAGGAACGCTGCGTCCGGGTGACTCCATCGTTGCCGGGGACGCATTCGGTCGCGTGCGCGCCATGCTCGACGACGAGGGCAATGCCATCGATGAGGCCGGGCCTTCCATGCCCGTCCAGGTGCTCGGCCTGACCTCCGTGCCCGGTGCTGGTGACTCCTTCATGGTCGTCGCCGAGGACAGGGTCGCGCGGCAGATCGCTCAGACGCGCCAGGCACGGGAGCGCAACGCGCTTCTTGCTCGCAATCGTGTCAAGCGCTCTCTGGAGGACTTCCTGGAGTCGCTGGAGAAGGGTGAGGTCGCGGAGCTCACGCTCATCATCAAGGGCGATGTGTCCGGATCCGTCGAGGCTCTGGAGGACGCGCTTCTCAAGATCGACATGGGCGACGAGGTGAACCTGCGCGTCATCCACCGCGGCGTCGGTGCGATCAACAAGAACGATGTCACCCTGGCCAGTGCGTCGAAGGCCGTCATCATCGGCTTCAACGTGCGACCCGAGGGCAAGGTGGCCGAGTTCGCCGCCGAAGAGGGCGTTGACGTGCGGTACTACAGCGTCATCTACCAGGCGATCGAAGAGGTCGAGGCGGCACTGCGCGGCATGCTCAAGCCGGAGTACGAGGAGGTGCAGCTCGGTACCGCCGAGGTGCGCGAGGTGTTCAAGTCCTCGAAGTTCGGCACCATCGCTGGCTGTCTGGTGCAGTCCGGAGAGGTTCGTCGCAACGCCAAGGCCCGTCTCATTCGCGACGGTGCTGTGGTCGCCGAGAACCTGACCCTGTCAGGTCTTCGCCGATTCAAGGACGACGTCACGGAGGTCCGTGAGGGCTTCGAGTGCGGCATCAACCTGGGCAACTATCAGGACGTCAAGGTGGACGATGTCATCGAGACGTTCGAGATGCGTGAGAAGCCCAGGAAGGCCTGACCATGGCGAGTGAAGCGCGCCAGCGGAAGCTGGCCGATCGGATCAAGGTGATCGTCGCGGAGACGCTCGAGAAGCGGATCAAGGATCCGCGTCTGGGTTTCGTGACGATCACCGACGTCCGGGTGACTCCTGACCTGCGCGAGGGATCGGTGTTCTACACGGTCTACGGCGATGAGGAGGCGCAGATCGGCACGGCAACGGCACTCGAGTCCGCCAAGGGCGTGCTGCGCTCGGAGGTAGGCAAGCAGACCGGCATCAAGTTCACGCCGACGCTGGCGTTCTACCCCGATGCCGTTCCGGACAATGCCCGGCACGTCGAGGAGCTGCTTCGGCAGGCGGCCGAGGCGGATGCCGCCGTGCATGCGCAGGCGTCCCACGCCAGGTTCGCGGGTGAGGCGGATCCCTATCGGCATCCGCAGGACGAGCAGGAGCCCTCGGAGGAGCAGGCGGACGAGTGACCCCGGCTGCCCCCACGGGACTTCTGGTTCTGGACAAGCCCGCTGGCATCACCTCTCATGGCTGCGTCGCGGGCGTCCGACGAGCGTTGGGCACCCGCAAGGTGGGGCATGCGGGCACCCTGGATCCCATGGCCACCGGCGTCCTGCTGGTCGGCGTGGGTCGGGCGACGCGGTTGCTGGGCTATCTCGCCGGACACGACAAGGACTACGAGGCCACCATCCGACTGGGCCTCTCGACGGTGACGGATGACCGTGAGGGGGAGGTTGTCTCCACGGCCGAACCTCGAAGTGTCGAGGCGATCACGGCTGAGGCGATCGAGGGGTCCGTCGCTGCGCTCCGCGGTGAGATCGACCAGGTCCCGTCGTCGGTCAGTGCGATCAAGGTGGACGGCAAGCGAGCCCATGCTCTCGTCCGGGCGGGCGAGGACGTCAGTCTCACGGCTCGCCGCGTGCGGATCGATCGATTCGATGTGCTGCAGATCAGGCGCGGTGACGGCTGGATCGATGTGGACGTGGCCGTCACCTGCACCTCAGGGACCTACGTGCGTGCTCTAGCCCGAGACCTCGGTGACGAGCTCGGCGTTGGTGGGCACCTGACCTCCCTGCGCCGAACCCGGGTCGGTGGGTGGGGAGTGACCGACGCGATCGCCTGGACGTCATTGACGACCTCGGAGCATCCGGCAGAGTTCCTCATCCCGACGTCGGAGATGGCCCGGCGGGCCTTTCCGACGCTCGAGGTGGTCGATCCTCTGGCGGTGGAGAATGGCCGACCCGTGTCGTCATACCTGCAGGCTGATGTGACCGAACCGACTGCCCTGCTGTCGCAGGATGGTCGCCTGCTCGCCCTCGTGGGGCCCAAGCCGCCACCGTCGACTGGTGTGGGCTATCTCGCGGTCTTCGTCCCGTGAGGATGGGTCTGTTCGCCTGCTCGCTTGCTCACACTGCGGTGGTCCGCGCCGCACGAGCAGTGAGGGGCGTTCTAGGGTGAGCGCGTGAATCTCGACAGCGGCGCCGTTCTCTCGATAGGCGTCTTCGACGGGGTGCATCGAGGGCATCAGGCCCTCCTTGCACATGCGCGCCGGGCAGCCTCGAGTCGCGCACTGCCGCTCGTCGCGGTCACATTCGATCCGCACCCGATGGCTGTCGTTCCCGGACGCGAGGCACCTGAGTCGCTGGCCTCCGTGGAGCAGCGCAAGGAACTGCTGCTGGCGGCCGGTGCGGACGCTGTCGACGTGCTGGCTTTCGATGCCTCGATGGCGGCCATGGCTCCGGATGAATTCGTGTCGCGGGAGCTCGTGCAGCGCCTCGGTGCCCGTGAGGTGGTGGTGGGTGAGGACTTTCGCTTCGGGCACCGCGCGACGGGGACCGTGGACACGCTCCGTGACACCGGGCGGCGATGGGGATTCGATGTGTCTGCGGTGCCGCTCCTCGGTGACGGCGCCGAGAGGTGGTCGTCCACGAGGATTCGCAGAGCGGTGGCCGAAGGCCGTGTGGGTGATGCGCAGGATGCTCTGGGGCGGCCGTATGCCCTGGACGGCGTCGTCGTTCACGGCGACCACCGCGGACGAGAGCTCGGATACCCGACCGCGAACCTTTCCTGGCAGGGTGACCCGGTCGTCCCCGCCGACGGGGTGTACGCGGGCTGGCTTACGGCGGCGGGGGAGAGGCACCCCTCCGCGATCTCGGTCGGCACCAACCCGCAGTTCGACGGCCGCGAGCGGCGGGTCGAGTCGTACGTCCTCGATCGCGACGATCTTGATCTGTACGACCTGCGGGTGCGGGTGGAGTTCGTGGAGCGGCTGCGGGGACAGATGACCTTCGACTCCCTCGACGGCCTGCTCGAACAGATGGCCACAGATGTCGACCGGTCCCGGTCACTCCTGTCGGGTGCCTGAGGCGCCGCGGGGAAGGGGGCGTGGGGCTGCTAGCCTTGCCCCACTAGACGGTCGTGGGGCCTCGGCGCTGCGATTCGTGTCATCTCTACCGCCCCGTGGGGCGAGTGAAAGGTCATGCATGTCGCTCGATAGCGCAACCAAGAAGCAGATCATTGCCGACTACGGCACCAACCCCAACGACACCGGCAGTCCCGAGGTGCAGATCGCACTCCTGACGGCTCGCATCACCGAGCTCACGGAGCACCTCAAGGAGCACAAGCACGACCACCACAGCCGGCGCGGCCTGCTGATCCTGGTCGGTCAGCGTCGCCGGCTCCTCTCTTACCTCACCAAGACCGATATCGCTCGCTACCGAGCCATCATCGAGAAGCTCGGCCTGCGCCGCTAGCCCTCGGGCTCGGCCTGCGTCGATCTATCGCGGGGGAGGGCCGGCACTCGGCCGGTCCTCATCCGCTGCCACAGCGCCCCGACATGGGGGCGCGTTCGACCGCACGACCACAACTGAACATCACACGAACCGGATCCGGGGCGCCGCTTGTGCGCCAGTCGTCGGTCCTCGGTAGTGACCTACGGGAGCAGGGGCAATGGCTCAGGCCCGTGGGCCTCGATCGATGACCGCCACCGGTCGCCCAGCGAGCGCCTCTGAGACATCTATGAAACAGGAGGCACCCGTGGAGGGTACCCAGATCTCAACCGCCGAGGCAGTCATCGACAATGGCTCCTTCGGAACCCGAACCATCCGCTTCGAGACGGGCCGACTGGCCCGCCAGGCCGCCGGCGCTGTCGCGGTCTTCCTCGATGACGACACGATGCTCCTCTCCGCAACGACGGCGGGCAAGAGCCCGAAGGAGCAGTTCGACTTCTTCCCCCTGACGGTGGACGTCGAGGAGCGCATGTACTCCGTAGGACGCATCCCAGGATCGTTCTTCCGCCGTGAGGGTCGCCCCTCCGAGGACGCCATCCTCACCTGCCGTCTGATCGACCGCCCCCTGCGCCCGACCTTCACCAAGGGCCTGCGCAACGAGGTCCAGGTCGTCATCACCGTCATGGCGCTGGACCCGAAGGACTTGTACGACGTTGTCGCCATCAACGCCGCATCGGCATCCACTCAGATCGCCGGACTGCCGTTCAGCGGACCCATCGGTGGCGTTCGCGTCGCCCTCATCCGCGGTCAGTGGGTGGCCTTCCCCACGCACGATCAGCTGGCCGAGGCCGTGTTCGACATGGTCGTGGCTGGCCGCATCGCCGGTGACGACGTCGCCATCATGATGGTTGAGGCCGAGGCGACCGATCGCACCATTGAGCTCATCGCCGGTGGGGCCACCGCCCCGACCGAGGATGTGGTTGCCGCGGGTCTGGATGCGTCGAAGCCCTTCATCCGCGCCCTGTGCGAGGCGCAGATGGCGATGGCCGCGTCGGCTGCCAAGCCCACGGCCGACTTCCCGCTCTTCCCCGAGTACCAGCCGGATGTCTACGACGCCGTGGAGCGACTGTCCGTCGCTGATATCCGCGAGGCCATGCAGATCGTCAGCAAGGCTGAGCGAGAGGCGCGACTCGATGACATCAAGAAGGTCGTGCAGGCCGAGCTTGCGGTCGAGTTCGAGGGCCGCGAGAAGGAGGTCTCCGCAGCCATTCGGGCGGTGACCAAGAAGGTGGTCCGTGATCGGGTGCTGCGCGACAAGGTGCGCATCGACGGCCGTGGCGTCTCCGACATCCGCACGCTCAGTGCTGAGGTCGACGTTCTGCCGCGCGTCCATGGTTCCGCCCTGTTCGAGCGCGGTGAGACGCAGATTCTCGGCGTCACGACGCTGAACATGCTCCGCATGGAGCAGCAGCTGGACACGCTGAACCCGGACAACCGCAAGCGCTACATGCACAACTACAACTTCCCGCCGTACTCGACCGGTGAGACCGGGCGCGTGGGCTCACCGAAGCGTCGCGAGATCGGCCACGGCGCACTCGCTGAGCGCGCACTGCTGCCGGTGCTTCCGTCACGCGAGGAGTTCCCCTATGCCATTCGCCAGGTCTCCGAGGCGCTCGGCTCGAACGGCTCGACCTCCATGGGGTCGGTCTGCGCGTCGACGATGTCGCTTCTCAATGCGGGTGTGCCGCTGCGGGCACCTGTGGCCGGAATCGCCATGGGTCTGATCTCCGGCGACGTCGATGGGGCCACGGAGTATGTCGCGATCACCGACATCCTCGGCGCCGAGGATGCGTTTGGTGACATGGACTTCAAGGTGGCGGGCACACGTGAGTTCGTCACGGCGCTGCAGCTGGACACGAAGCTGGATGGCATTCCCGCGGAGGTTCTGGGCAAGGCGCTTCAGCAGGCCCGTGATGCCCGCATGACCATCCTGGATGTCATGAACGAGGCCATCGATGCTCCTGACGAGATGGCCCCCACGGCGCCGCGCGTCATCAGCATCACGGTTCCGGTGGACAAGATCGGTGAGGTGATCGGTCCGAAGGGCAAGATCATCAACCAGCTCCAGGAGGAGACCGGGGCCGACATCACGATCGAGGATGACGGCACCATCTACATCGGCGCTGTCGACGGCCCCTCAGCGGAAGCGGCCCGTTCGGCGATCAACGCGATCGCCAACCCGACCATGCCCGAGGTGGGCGAGCGGTACCTGGGGACGGTCGTCAAGACGACCACCTTCGGTGCCTTCGTCTCGCTCATGCCCGGCAAGGACGGTCTGCTGCACATCACCGAGATCAAGAAGCTCAATGGTGGCAAGCGCGTCGAGAACGTCGACGATGTGGTTCCCGTCGGCACCAAGGTCGAGGTCGAGATCAAGGAGATCGACTCCCGCGGCAAGCTCTCGCTGGCCCCGGTCGTCGAGGAAGCTGCCGCCGGCGGCGATGCCTAGGACGCAGACCCGAACGCTGCTGCGGGAGGGGGACGGCGGAGTTGTCCGCCGCACCACCCTCCCCAGCGGCCTCCGGGTGATTACCGAGCACGTGCCGGGCGTTCGCTCGGTCGCGTTCGGCGTCTGGGTTGCCGTGGGCTCACGCGATGAGACACGGACGCAGATGGGTTCGGCGCACTACCTCGAGCATCTGCTCTTCAAGGGAACACCTCGCCGATCGGCGATGGACATCTCCTCGTCGATCGAGGCCGTGGGTGGCGATCTGAACGCCTTCACGACCAAGGAGTACACCTGCTACTACGCGCGGGTGCTGGATCAGGATCTGCCCTTGGCCATAGACGTGGTGTGCGACGTCGTCACCGGGGCGCTGCTCCACACGGAGGACGTCGAGGCAGAGCGCGGGGTGATCCTCGAGGAGATCGCCATGCACGAGGATGATCCTGGCGACGCGGTGCACGACCTCCTGGCGCACGCGATGTACGGCGACACACCGCTGGGTCGGCCGATCCTCGGCACCGTGGAGTCCATCTCGAATCTGACGCGGGGCGTCATCAACGGCTTCTACCAGCGCCGCTACCGACCCGAGAACATCGTGGTCTCGGCGGCCGGCAACGTCGACCATGATCAGGTCGTGCGGGACGTGCGGCGGGCTTTCGGGGACTCCCTCGGTGAGGAGCGCCCCCCAGCAGACGCACGAAGCGGCAAGGCCGCCAAGCCTCGGACTCCTGGAGCAGCCGTCTCCACGCGTGCTACAGAACAGGCCCACGTGGTGCTGGGCACTCCCGGGCTGTCGAGGTCTGATCCGCGGCGCTACGCCTTGTCGGTCCTGTCCACGGCCTTGGGCGGCGGCATGAGCAGCCGCCTCTTCCAAGAGGTGCGTGAGAAGCGTGGTCTGGCGTATTCGGTCTATTCCTACGCGCAGGGATTCTCCGAGGAGGGCATCTTCGGCGTGTACGCAGGGTGCATGCCATCGAAGGTCGATGTCGTCCTCGACGTGTGCCTGAGTGAGCTCGACCACGTCGCACGTCACGGCCTCACCGATGACGAGATTCGTCGGGGCAAGGGCCAGATGCGGGGGGCGACGGTGCTCGGTCAGGAGGACACCGGTGCCCGCATGAGTCGCATCGCCAAGAGCGAGCTTCATCATGAGCCCCTGCTGTCGATCGACGGGGTTCTCGGTCGAGTGGATGCCGTGACGGGAGAGGACGTTCAGTCGATCGCGTCCGACCTCCTCTCGGCGCCCATGACCCTTGCCGTGATCGGGCCCTTCGACGAGACCACCACCTTCGCCGCTGTCGGCTGACCTTCATCCGTCGGTACGGCGGACCTGCATCCGTCGGTAGGGTGGTGCCGTGATCAAGGTCGCGGTGGCGGGCGCCAAGGGGCGAATGGGACAGGCGTGTGTCGAGGCGATCACGTCCGCTCCTGACCTCAGCCTGGTCGCCGCGATCGATATAGGCGTACCTCCCACTGCGGTGGTCGAGGCAGGCGCAGAGGTCGTCGTGGACTTCACCACTCCGGATGCGGTTATGCGCACCCTCGAGGTGTGCATCAGCAGGGGAGTGCACTGTGTCGTGGGGACCACGGGTTTCACGGCCGAACGCCTTGACCGAGTGCGGGACTGGTGCCGTCAGGCCCCGGACGTGGGTGTCCTC
>JAIOXK010000048.1 GCA_021741645.1 Candidatus Nanopelagicales bacterium | reverse complement strand
CAAGATCCGTCTCATCACCCGCATCGCGTTCGGCTTCAAGAACGTCGACGCCCTCATCGCCCTGGCCATGCTCAGCCTCGGCGGCCACCGCCCAGCACTACCCGGCCGAAACTGACCCACGGGTATGTCAGGAGAGCCCGAAGAAGGGCCGAATCACGGCCAGATCGACGAGGATCAGAAGAAACCACCCGGCGAAGAGGGGCGGATAGGAGATCGGCAGCCCCACCAGCGAGAGCGCCAGCAGATACGAGAACACCAGTTGGCCATTGGTCGGGCGAGCTGCATATGCAATGGCGAGCGGGGCAAGGCAGAGGACAGCGGTGACCGCGTAGGCCACCTGAGCCTGAGTCCCCGTCACCTTGGGTGCGATGACGGCGAATGCAACGAGGGACAGGACCGCGATCACGTAGGGATAGGCGAGGCCGAACGGATGGTCCGACGGCGCGAATTCATTGGCGATTCCGACCATTCCCACTATGCCCGCAATGACCAGGGCACTGGCCCGGAACTGGACCCTCGCCATGTCATACCGATAAGCGCGGCGCGCTCTGCGGCCGGCCGACGGCGGCACCACCGAGGGCGGCACATACTCGTGTGCGTCCTGCCACCTAGGCAAGGGCAACCTCCTCAGAATGCCCCCTATCCGTAACCCGTCGAGCCTAGTCGGTTGGGGGTATCTGGGCCATGCCCTTGGCGGACGCCCGCATGGAGGAGCCAGAGCCGCAGTAGTGTTCGACTCTGCTTCGCAGCGAGCCACCGCTGCTCTTCAATATCGGCCACCGGGGAACAAGACCACCATGCAGCGACTACGCAGTGCCAGTTCGCGGCGACGCGACCGGAGCGAAGCGCTCGGCTCTTGGATCGGTCGACGCGATCCTCGACTGCATGGGGTGGCGCTCCTGACGCTGGCACTGACTACGGCATACCTGAGTGTGCGGCTCATGTTCACCCTTGAGGGGGCCAACCCGTTCGCCTTCTGGCTCCTGTTCTCTGCTGAGCTCTTCACGCTCATCACCTTCGCCCTCTACACATTCGACACGTGGCGACTGGAGATCTCTGGCGGCATAGAGGACCCATCGGCTTGCGCGGACATCGTCATCGCCACCTACAACGAGCCGATCGAGGTGCTCGAACCCACTGTCCTCGGCGCCACGCGCGTCCAGGGCGTGGGCACCGTCTGGGTTCTTGACGACGGCCGACGAGACTGGGTGGAGGAGCTCTGCACCCGGCTGGGGGCCCGCTACGTCACCAGGCCGGACAACAGGCATGCGAAGGCCGGCAACATCAATCACGCCCTGCCGCTCATGACTGCGAATCTGCTCCTGTTCCTCGACGCGGATCACGTGCCTCAGCGCAACGCAATCAGTGCGATGAGTGGACTGTTCTCCGATCCGCGACTTGCCATCGTGCAGAGTCCCCACGAGTTCCGCAATCGTGACTCAGCCCAGCAACGCAGCGTGGACACCCACGAGCAGTCGTTGTTCTTCGAGGTGCTCCTGCCGGGGCGAGCGAGGAATCAGGCCGCCTTCTGGTGCGGGTCTGCCGCCATGATTCGTCGCGAGGCACTCGTCGCCGTCGGCGGGGTCGCGACCGAGACTGTCTCGGAGGACCTGCACACTACCCTCCGGATTCAGGCTCTCGGATATTCCGTCGCCTACGTGAATCGACGCCTGATCAGCGGCCTCGGACCGAACAATCTCGGCGATTACCTTCTTCAGCGAGATCGCTGGGCACGTGGCACCCTCGCCGTCCTCACCTCGCGCGAATCTCCGGTCTTCGGGCGCGGGTGGTCACCCTCCCAACGCCTGCACTATCTCAACAGCTTCCTGCACTACTTCCTCGGCATTCAGCGCATGGCCTTCGTCACGGCCCTGCTTCTGGTCCTGGTCGCAGGAATTCTCCCCGTGGGGACGTTCCCCCTGTGGATCCTTGCGCTCGCGTTGACGAACATCGCCATGATGACGATCGCCTCCCTGGGGCTCGGCCGCGGGCGCACAGGCCTCGGCGACGGGGTGGGCAACTCGTGGCTGACAGCAGAGGTGTTCATCCGCGCCCTGGCGAACCTGCCACTTCGCCGACAATCAGCCTTCCGGGTGACGCCCAAGGCTGCCTCGGATCTGAGCATCGGGCATCGCCTCAACCTCCTGCGCGTTCCCGTGGCGGCGACCGCCGTGCTGCTGATCGGCTGGGGGTTTCGCACCTACCTTCAGTTCGCTCCCCCGTCGTGGCCGCAGTGGACCTGGCCCGGCGAGCTCAACATCACGCTCTACTGGATCATCTCGGCCTTCACAGCCCTTGAAGTGAGCACCCTGATCTACCTGTTGTGGCGCGAAGGCAGCAGGCACCAGGCGCGTGCCGGCTGGCGCTTCGACGCCCACGCACCCGGGATGCTGGCTGGCACTCCAGCCGTCGTCGTTGACCTCCACGAGCAGGGGCTGCGCTGCCGAACCGCTGCTCCCATCCCCAGTGACGACGAGGTCGTGCCCCTGACGCTCACAGTGGAGATCGCGGGCGTGACTCGCGACGTGCACGGAGTCGTCACGGTGCGACGCATGAGTCGTCCCACGCACGACACATGGGAGTACGCCGGCTCGGTGGAATGGCTTTCCGAGCGCGACCGACTGGACATCATCGATTACTGCTACGTGGAGCTGGCAGGAAAGGGCAGGCAGCGAGTCGATCACGGCCTGTGACGTGGCAATGAGTGTGCGGACCACCGGACCAGAGACATTGCATCACTATGCTCGACAGATGAAGCGCACAGCGATCGTCATCGCATCAGCCGTCCTCGCCCTCGTCCCCGTCAGCGCCGCCCAGGCGCAGACGTCAGCCGCTCCTCGCAATGTGGGAATCACCGGCATGTGGCTGGGCACCAACTACGGCTACGAGAACGGCGTCTTCAAGTCCAGCGACGTGCGCTACACGGTGACGGCAGTCAACGGTGTCACTCTCACCGGCACCAAGGCGTGGCGTCAGGCGGACGGCACCTGGAGCGAGCCCGAATCCTTCCAGGGCGTCATCTACAAGTCAGGCGAGTTCCACGCCGCCGATGAGGACGGATACCTCGTCGGCCGGCTCATCTCACCGACCAAGATCCGCGCGACCTACCTTGAGGCCGGCTCCGATCAGGCGGCTCTGGTCACGAATCTGACCAAGGCCAGCCGGGCGTCTCGCCGCTGACCCCTGGTACTCACGGCGTTGGGTGGCTCCCCCATCTGGACTCGAACCAGAAACCCTTCGATTAACAGTCGAATGCTCTGCCAATTGAGCTATGGGGGACTACGTCAATCACTGGCCCGCAGAGAATAGCAAGGCCCCGGTCACGCTCGTGCCGCGGGGACAGTCAGATCCCGAGCGCCGAGCGAAACTCTGCAAGCGATTCTCTGGCTCGCTTCTGCAACTGTGGGTCCTCGGGGTTCACATCACCCTGGAAGGCAACAGTCCAGTGGATGTCAGCACCGTCGCTGGCCCTACGCGCGATCATCCGGGCGATGACCCCGTCCCCGAGGTCGATGAGCTCACTCGCCACGACGCTCGCCGTGACTCGATCATGAATCGCGGCAGGCAGATCGCCCGAGACTTCAAGGTGGAGGCGCAGCGTGGGGCCGGATCGTCCGCCGTCTCGAAGGACGTCGACCTCCAGGAGTGGCTCCTCCCAGCGCGCCTGACTGATGCGGTCCCAGGGAAATCGCTCACCGGCCGCTTCGACATAGAGGGCGGAGTCGGTGGCCGCGACCAAGGCCGACGGTCGATCTGAGTCGCCGCGAGGTCCGTCGCCCCAGGCCAGCAGCTTCTCGTGGGCCGGGATCCTCAGCCGATCACGCAGATCGGCGGGAACAGTCGGCGTTCGACGCTTGAGCAGACCCATCACCCGATGCCTTTCGTCATGCGCCGGTTCCCAACGACTCCTGGCGCAGGGATCGCCGGTACTCCTCGAGCGCAAGCAGGTCCGCGAACGCGCGGTTGTAGTCCTCGGGGCTCTCGACCGCGTCGATGCGCTGCATGCGTCCCCGGAGATCCTCGATGCGCCGCGATGCGTCCTGCTCGAGCAGTCGCGAGATGACGCCGATGACGTAGGAGTCGTCCCGGCCCTCGTCTGCAGGCAGCGGTTCGACGGCGAGTTCGCGCACCAGGCGCCGAACGTCGTCGTCCTCGGACGCCTCCAGCACCGCGTCGATCCAAGCCAGTCCCGTGACATCGGTGCTCGGGAAACCTGCGCCCGCGATCGCCTGATGGACTCGACGAGCCGCCGCATGCGTGAAGGCTGTCTCCTCGACGCTCTCGTACCAGTCTGCGATGACGGCAGGCTCCTGAAGCGCGCACTTGAGCGCCTCGCGTTCGACGACGAGCACCGGGTCGCGGCGCTGGCCCGCCTGGGCACGCGGCATGGCCGGCGGTGGACTGTCAGCGCGAGGTTCATCGCGGCGGTTGGGTGCGGGCTGGCGCCCCGAGCGCTGCGCCTGCTGCACGGCCTTGGACACCGATTCAACGTCCATCCCCAGCCAGCCGGCAAGGCGGCGCGCATACTCCGGCCGGAGGGCCGTGTCTCGGATCTTCGCCACGATCGGCGCCGCATCGCGCAGAGCATTGATGCGTCCCTCGGCCGACTCGAGGTCGTAGGCGGCGAGGGTGGAACGAATGGCGAACTCGAACAGGGGCACTCTGCGGTCGACCAGCGCCTGCACGGCCTCATCACCCTGCTGAATGCGCAGGTCGCACGGATCCATGCCGCTGGGTTCCACGGCAACGAAGGTTTGCGAGACGAATCGCTGATCCTCCTCGAAGGCCCGGAGTGCGGCCTTCTGGCCCGCCGCGTCGCCATCGAAGGTGAAGATGACGCTTCCCTTCATCTGGTCGTCGTCCATCAGCAGGCGGCGGAGCACCTTGATGTGGTCGGTGCCGAAGGAGGTCCCGCAGGTGGCCACCGCGGTGGTGATGCCGGCCAGATGACAGGCCATGACATCGGTATAGCCCTCGACGATGACGGCCTGCTGGCCCTTGGAGATGTCCCGTCTGGCCAGATCGATGCCATAGAGCACCTGACTCTTCTTGTAGATCGGTGACTCCGGGGTGTTCAGGTACTTCGGTCCCTCGTCGTCGTCGAACAGCTTGCGGGCACCGAAGCCGATGACCTCGCCGCCGAGATCGCGGATCGGCCAGACCAGGCGTCCGCGGAAGCGGTCATAGGGGCCACGATTGCCCTGACTGACGAGTCCGCCTGCGAGCAGCTCCTGATCGGTGAACCCCTTCTGACGCAGGTGCGTGGTCAGGGCATCCCAGCCCTTCGGGGCGAACCCGACGCCGAAGTGGGCAGCCGCCTCGGCATCGAAGCCGCGCTCCTTGAGGAACTCCCGGCCCATCTGGGCATCGGGTGACGTCAACTGCTGCTGATAGAACGCCGCCGCGACTCGGTGGGCCTCCACCAGTCGGGTGCGCTGCCCCTGCTGGCGGTTGGTGGCCGTGCCGCCCTCGACGTAGCGAAGCTCGACACCCGTGCGGCCAGCCAGCTTCTCGACCACCTCGGCGAAGGTCAGGTGGTCCATCTTCTGCACGAAGCTGATGACGTCGCCGCCCTCGCCACAGCCGAAGCAGTACCACATGCCCTTGCTGGGCGTGACATGGAAACTGGGTGACCGCTCATCGTGGAAGGGGCATAGCCCCTTCAGGGACCCGCCGCCGGCGGACTTCAGCGTGACGTACTCGCGGACGACCTCGTCGACCCGGGCGCGCTCGCGGACAAGGGCAACGTCCTCATCCCTGATCCGCCCAGCCATGAGGACACCTTACGGCTGGGGGCGACTGCCGCACCGAGCGAGCAGGGTCGGGCTAGCGGACTAGGCGACGGTGCCAGTCCACGATGCTCACGTCGGTGAGGCTGGCCACCTGATCGATGACCACCCGCAGGCGCTCAGCATCATCGCGAGCCGCTTCATACGTGGGCCGCAGCCACGGCTCCAAGGATCGCCCGCCGTCAAGGACCAGAGCATTCACCAGCTCTGCGATGACCTCCCGCTGGCGGGTGTACTCCTCATCGGCTCCCGGCCGGTTCATGACGTACTGCACCGCCACCGCCTTCATCACCGATACCTCCGCGCGAGCCTCCTCCGGGACCACCAGATCGGCCTCGTACCGGGTGAGGGGTCCGGGCCCGAACTGCACCTGCGTGGCGACCTGGGCCGCGTTGGAGAAGCGGGCGATCAACCAGCTCGTGAAGTGCTTGAGCGCCACGAGGTCGCGCATCGATCCGTCGAAGCTCCGGGGCCAGTAGTCCAGGGCCACGAGTCGGTCGAGTGCTGCGGTGAGTTCCGCCGGATCCCCCTCGTCCGGGAATCTCCGGTGCGCGGTCTGGACGAGCGCTCGTCGTTCCTCGGCCGACTCGAAGACCGACAGGGAGGCGATCCCCGAATGCACGGCATCCTCAAAGTCGTGCACCGAGTAGGCCACATCGTCGGCCCAGTTCATCACCTGCTCCTCGATGCAGGTTCGACCTTCGGGCGCACCTTCGCGGAACCAGTCGAAGACCGGAAGGTCGTCGAGGTACGCGCCGAACTTCCGGGTGCCGTCGCGTCTGGTCCACGGGTACTTGCACGCGGCATCGAGAGAGGCTCGGCTGAGGTTGAGGCCGACGCTCTCCCCCGTCACCGGATCCACCACCTTGGCCTCGAGGCGGCTGAGCACACGCAGGGACTGGGCATTTCCCTCGAACCCGCCGATACGGTCAGCGATGCGATCTAGCTCCGTCTCGCCGTTGTGCCCGTACGGGGGGTGTCCGAGGTCGTGGGCGAGCCCGGCCACCTCCACCAGGTCCGGATCACATCCCAGGGCCGATCCGAGCTCGCGACCGATCTGCGCCACCTCAAGCGTGTGCGTCAGGCGCGTGCGGGGGAAGTCGGATACGCCGGCGACCATGACCTGCGTCTTGGCCGCCAGCCTTCGCAGCGCCGCCGAGTGCAACACCCTCGCCCGGTCACGAGCGAAAGCGGTGCGCACGGACTCCTTGACGGGTTCGGCGACGTAGCGGTCGGCGTCCGTCTCGCTATAGCCGTCGGGGATGGGGCTCACACAGGCGAGACTAGTGGTCGCTAGCTTGCTCCAACGGTGTCCGTGCCCAGCACCTGTCCAAGCTGGGTTGCCAGGCCGATGGGATCGGTGGGGCCGATGATCCTGGTGGCGATCCGACCCGCACGATCGAGGATCACCGTGCTGGGCAGAGACTTGGGCGGCACCCCCGGGATGCTCGCAAGGATTGCGCCTGAGGTGTCATCGATGTTGGGGAAGGACATGCCCATCTCGTCGATGAACGCCTGTGCGGCAGCCGGGTCATCGCCGACATTGAGCCCGATGACTGCTACGTCAGCAGGGTCGACCGAGTCGTGAAGGTCAACGAAGGCGGGCATCTCCGAGATGCACGGTGGGCACCATGATGCCCATGCATTGAGGACCACCACCTTGCCCCGCAGGCTTGCCAGATCGAAGGCCGATCCGTCCAGCGTCGTGCCGGTGAACTGCAGGACGTCCTCGCGGTCGTCGTCTGCGACTTGTTCAGTGCCCACGAGCGCCGACGCAGGCTGCTCTCGCCCGCAGCCCGTCAGAATCAGGGGAATCGCGAGGAGCACAGCTCCGACGGCGAGACCTCGCTTCATGCGTCCATGCTAAGCACGGACAGGGTTCATGAGGCGACAGGGTTCATGTGGCGGCTGGGATCACCGGTTGCAGGGACCATCGGGTCAGGGCGTGGTGACGCAGCAGCGCTGCCACCTCACGCCCGACGTTCTCGGACGTCAGTGCCGCGCCCGGGCCATCACTGGTGGGTGACAGATGAGCGTCGATACCGAGCGCACTGGCCGTGGCACCTGCCCGCGCCGCCTGCACCGGATCGGTGACCACGGTCGCGCTGGTCCACCCCAGATCTCGCATGACACCGGCAATCACCCGCAGTGAGCCCACCGTGTCGCGACCTGTGTCGAAGGACACGATGTCGCGGCCAGGCACGCCCTTCTCCTCGAGGAAGGCTCGCTCATCCTCGGCCCCGCGCGCGGGGCCGGTGACGATGACGAGGGGGGCCACGCCCTCGCGATAGAGCTCGGCCGCCTGTGTGAGACGGGCCCGCATGACCGGGCGGGCATTGCCCCAGTACTGGGCCGGGTCGAGCACGACGATCGCCTGGGTCTGCGCCCGGTCGTCGACCTGCGCGGTGAGGACCACCTGCATGGCCGCACCCACAGGCAGGAGGAGCAGCAGCCCGATCGCGCCCGTCACCACGGCCGCGATCAGCACCCTGGATGTGCGATCGGCCGGATCCGCACCCGTGGCGGCCCGCGCGCCCTCGACGATTCGTCGAGACCCGCGACGAGCGACGGTGGACGCGGGCTTCACCGGGTCATCGTCACACGCTCCTCACAGGTCTCGCGGTTGCGACACCTGTGACGTCCGCCGATGGACGCCGCCGTGGCGTCAGAGCCCAGACGTCAGAGCCGGGAGCGCCCTACCTCGTGTCGCTGCGCGCCACGTGCCGCTCGATGGCCGCCCGGCCTGCTTCCAGCCGTGCGACCGGCACGCGGAAGGGTGAGCAGGACACGTAGTCCAGTCCGATCTCGTCGAAGAAGTGGATCGACTCCGGGTCGCCGCCGTGCTCTCCGCACACCCCGCAGTGCAGGTTGTGGCGCCGGGCCCGCCCCTTCTTGACAGCGATCCGGACGAGCTCCCCCACACCCTCACGGTCAATTGACTCGAACGGGGAGACCCCGAAGACGCCCTTCTCCAGATAGGCCGAGAAGAAGGCCGCCTCGACGTCGTCGCGGCTGAAGCCCCAGGTGGTCTGCGTGAGGTCGTTGGTGCCGAAGGAGAAGAACTCCGCGGCCTCGGCGATCTGATCCGCCGTCAGCGCTGCCCGGGGAAGCTCGATCATCGTGCCGATCGGGAACTTCAGGGTGCAGCCGTGCGCGTCGGCGACCTCCTTGAGCACGCCCGCCGCCTCGTCGATGACCAGCTCGAGTTCTTGGATCGAGCCGACGAGCGGAATCATGATCTCCGCTCGAGGATCCCCGCCCATGCGCTGTCGGAAGCAGGCGGCCTCGGCGATCGCTCGCACCTGAAGTGCGAACAGGCCCGGCAGGACGAGGCCGAGTCGAACGCCACGCAGGCCCAGCATGGGGTTCTGCTCGTGAAGGCGGTTGACCGCCTGCAGCAGTCGCAGATCGGCCTCGTGCTCCTCCCCACGCGACTCCGCGAGCGCCACCCGCACGGCCAGCTCGGTGAGATCGGGCAGGAATTCGTGCAGGGGCGGATCGATGAGGCGGATGGTGACGGGGAGCCCGTCCATGGCCTCGAGGATGCGAATGAAGTCCTTGCGCTGCAGGGGCAGCAGGGCCTCCAGCGCCTCCTTTCGGTCCTCCTCGGAGTCGGCGAGGATCAGTCGCTCCACATGCGTCTTGCGCTCACCGAGGAACATGTGCTCCGTGCGAAGCAGACCGATCCCCTGCGCACCCATGTGGCGGGCTCGCACTGCGTCCTCGGGAGTATCGGCATTCGCGCGCACGCGAAGTCTCCGTGCCCGATCGGCGTGCTGCATGACGCGATCAACGGCGCGGATGAGCTCGGCTGTCTCCGAATCCGCGTCCTCGAGCGCCGGCTCCAGGCCATTCTCGAAGTAGGTCACCACGGCGCTGGGCACGACCGGAACCTCCCCGAGGTAGACGTCACCGGTGCTGCCATCGATCGAGATGACGTCACCTTCCTTGATGACCGAGCCATCCGGCGTCACGATCGCCCGCGCCTTGGTGTCGACGTCCAGGGACTCAGCACCGCACACGGCTGTCTTGCCCATGCCGCGGGCCACGACCGCTGCGTGCGACGTCTTGCCTCCACGACTGGTGAGAATGCCGGTCGCCGCGATCATCCCCTCGAGATCGTCGGGGTTCGTCTCCCGGCGAACGAGGATCACCGCCTCCCCGTCATTGGTCCACTTCACGGCCGTCGCAGAGTCGAACACGACGCGACCTACAGCCGCGCCTGGCGAGGCATTCATGCCCTTGGCGATGCGACCGTCAGCTCCACCGGCGGCAAACCGGGGGAACATCAACTGCCCGAGCTGGTGGCCACTGACTCGCATCAGCGCCTCGTCCATCGAGATAACTCCCTCATCCACGAGCTGCACTGCGATGCGGAACGCCGCTGCCGCTGTGCGCTTGCCCACGCGAGTCTGGAGCATCCAGAGCTTTCCGCGCTCGATCGTGAACTCGATGTCGCACAGATCCCGGTAGTGCAGTTCAAGCGTGTTCATGATCTCCATGAGCTGCTTGTAGGCGTCCGGGTCGATCTTCTCCAGATCCTGGAGCGGGCTCGTATTGCGAATGCCTGCGACGACATCCTCGCCCTGTGCATCGGCGAGGTAGTCGCCGTACACACCGCTGTGTCCCGATCCCGGGTCTCGGGTGAAGGCCACACCGGTTCCAGAACCTGGCCCGGCATTGCCGAAGGCCATGACCTGAACGTTGACCGCAGTGCCCAGCGTGTGCGGGATGCGCTCCTGGCGGCGATACAGGCGAGCGCGCTCGGTGTTCCACGAGTGGAAGACAGAGCGGATGGCAAGGTCGAGCTGCTGGTACGGGTCCTGCGGGAACTCATGTCCGGTGGCCTCACGCACGATGGACTTGTACACATCGACGAGCCGGCGGAGCGACTCCACGGGCAGCTCGACATCGGTGGTGACGCCGGCCTTCTCCTTCATCTGCTCAAGCGCGCTTTCGAACTCGTCACCGTCGATCTCCAGCACGGTCTTGCCGAACATCTGGATGAGGCGTCGGTAGGAGTCCCATGCGAAGTGGTCATCGTTGGCTCGGCGGGCCAGGCCGGCCACGCTCGCATCATTGAGTCCGATATTGAGGACGGTCTCCATCATGCCCGGCATGGAGAAGCGCGCGCCCGAGCGAACCGACACCAGCAGCGGGTCCTCCGGGTCGCCGAGCTTGCGGCCCATCTCCTCCTCCAGGCGGGCCGTGTGGCTGGTGATTTGCTGACGCAGGCCGGACGGGCCGTGCCCGTGCTCGAGGAAGTAGCGGCAGGCATCGGTGGAGATCGTGAAGCCGGGAGGCACCGGGAGGCCGAGACGAGTCATCTCGGCGAGGTTGGCGCCCTTGCCTCCCAGAAGGTCGACCTTGGTGCGGTCGCCCTCGGAGAAGTCGAAGACATACGTCTGAAGGGACGTGGACTGCACGGAAGCGGTGGTAGCCGTCATGACAACACTCGACACCCCCACGGAGTGCGGATGCAAGTGCCGTTCCACATGTGCGCGCTTACATGGGTGTGACGTCGGCCACGCGCGGGACTTTCGACCCTGCACGTAGGCTCTGCGGCATGACCAAGGACCAGGCGAGGGGGATGGACCAGCCGGTGGGGAACGACCAGTCGATGGGGACAGACGACGGCCTGGACGATCCACGGCCCCCGGCGTACGCCCCGGGCCCCGTGCGCCACCGCGGTGCGTACCTCGAGATGCTCATCTCCGCCCTCATCGGGCTCATCGCCGCATTCGTGCTCTCGGTAGAGGCGCTGACCCTCGCGGAGAATCCTCTGGCAGACCTCGGCTGCGACATCAACTCGGTGCTCTCGTGCGGGACGGTCGGGCAGTCGTGGCAGGCGAGCCTGCTGGGCTTCCCGAATGCCTACCTCGGCCTCATCGCCGAGCCGGTCGTCATCACGTTGGCCGTGGCCGCGCTCGGCGGCGTTCGCTTTCCGCGCTGGTTCATGCTGTCGGCTCAGGCCGTCTACTTCATCGGGCTCGCCTTCGCGTACTGGCTGTTCGTGCAGTCCTTCTTCGTGATCGGCGCCCTGTGCCCCTGGTGCCTGACGATCACCGTGACAACGACGCTCGTGTTCGCGAGCATCACTCGGGTCAACCTGCTCGACGGGAACATCCGCCTGTCCGCCAAGGCCTACGCATCCGTCTCCTCGTGGCTGCGCGCCGGTGCGGACACCCTGATCGTCATCCTGATCCTGGCCGTGCTCACCGCCATGATCGTGATCAAGTACGGCTCCGTCCTCTTCGGCGGCTGAGTCTGGGGAGTTGAACCGCTTCCCGGAGCAAATCTTCAGATTTGCTCCGGGTTGGCTTGTTTTTTGGGGAGTTGAACCGGGAACCGGGTCAGATCGCCAAAAAACAAGCCAACCCGGTTGAGTTCTTCAGAACTCAACCGGGAAGCGGTTCAACTCCCCAGACTCAGCCTCCGCTGACGTTGATCTCCGCGCGGGCGATCAGCGCCGCGGCCTCAGCGTCGAGGTCGCAGGTCTCGAGCCAGCCGTCCGGCAGCGACGGCCGTCGATTGCCCGAGGTCCGTCCCCGCGGACCACTGCCGATCTCCACGTTGAACTCCTGATCGGGATCGATCTGCGCCAGCAGCCCGTCCAGCTCGGCGAGATCCATGACGGTGCCCAGCGACTGACGCACCTGCTGCTTCACGCTGAAGCCCTTCAAGTACCACGCCATGTGCTTGCGAATGTCTCGGCAGCCCTTCTCCTCGCCGTAGTCGTCGGCCAGCAGTTGGGCATGTCGGCGAAGCAGGGCGAGCACCCCACCGAGATCGGGATCTGCGGGAATCGGTCGGCCTTCGAAGGCGGCCGCCAGTTGACCGAACAGCCACGGCCGGCCGAGGCAACCACGACCCACCACCACGCCGTCGGCATCCGTCTCGTCCACCATTCTCAGCGCATCCTGAGCCGTCCAGATATCGCCGTTGCCGAGCACCGGGGTGCCCCACGGGCGCAACTCGTCCTTCAGCAGGGTGATGGATGACCAATCAGCCGTGCCCGCATACATCTGGTCGGCCGTGCGTCCATGAAGGGCCACCCAGGCGACCCCCTCCTCGGCGGCCGCGCGTCCAGCATCGAGATACGTCAGGTGGTCATCGTCGATCCCCTTGCGCATCTTGACCGACACGGGAACCCGGCCATCGGCGGCGACGATCGCCGCATTGACGATGCTGCGAAACAGGTCTCGCTTCCACGGCAGCGCGCTTCCGCCGCCCTTGCGCGTTACCTTGGGCACCGGGCAGCCGAAGTTGAGGTCGATGTGATCGGCTCTGTCCTCGTCGACCAAGAGGCGGACGGCGGCGGCGACCGTGCCGGGTGCGACGCCGTAGAGCTGAACCGCACGCGGACTCTCATCGGGAGCGAAGGTGACCAGATCCAAGGACTCCTCGCTGCGCTCCACCAGGGCCCGCGAAGTCACCATCTCCGAGACGTACATCCCCACACCGGAGGCTCCCGAGTCTCGGGCCGACTCACGGCACAGCCGACGGAAGGCCCGGTTGGTGATGCCCGCCATCGGAGCGAGCACCACGGGCGGCGAGAAGGGGATCGGCATGGCGTGATTCTCGCATCCCGGTGATGCGGCAGACTCCTTACCGACGGTCCGTCGGGAAGGACACCGAACCAGCACGACCACGAGGAGCACCATGGCGACGATCCCCGCGCACGAGTCCGGCCCCGTCTTGACCGGACGCAAGCGCTGGTTCGCCCTGCTGTTCCTCGCTCTGGGCGTGGCGATGATCATCCTCGACGCGACCGTCGTGAATGTCGCCATCCCCACCATGGTGCGAGACCTCGACCTGACGACCTCGGATGCCGAATGGGTCAGCGCCGCCTACTCCCTGACCTTCGCCTCGCTTCTCATCCTCTCCGGGCGCATCGCCGACCGAGCGGGGCGGCGACTGCTGTTCATCCTCGGCATCGTCGTCTTCGTCCTCGCCAGCGTGCTGGTGTCGATGTCCGAGTCCTCATCCACGCTCATTGCCGCCCGCGCCCTGCAGGGCATCGGCGGAGCGATGATCCTGCCGGCATCCCTGTCGGTCATCAATGCGGTCTTCGTCGGCAAGTCTCGCGCCGTGGCGTTCGCGGTCTGGGGCGGCACTATCGGCGGCATGGCCGCCCTCGGTCCGCTGGTGGGCGGCTGGCTTACCACCAATGCGTCGTGGCACTGGGCCTTCCTGATCAACGTCCCGATCGGCATCATCGTGCTGATCGGCGTCTTCCTCACTGTCCCCGAGACCAAGGAGGTCGGCGGACCCAAGGGGATTGACATCCTCGGCACCACTCTCATCACGCTGGGCCTCGTCGGCATCGTCTTCGCCCTGATCGAGGGCCAGCGCTACGGTTGGATCACTCCGACCGAGCAGTTCTCCGCCGCCGGATGGGACTGGCCATCGACGACGATCTCCATCGTCCTCGTCGCCGCAGTTCTGGGCGTCGCGGCCCTGATCCTCTTCATCGTGGTCGAGGCGAAGCGGCTGCGCGCCGGCAAGGTCGTGGTCGTGAACCTGCGGCTGTTCCGGATTCGGTCCTTCGGCGCCGGCAACTTCGTCGCGCTGATCGTCAGCCTCGGCGAATTCGGCCTGCTGTTCGCCCCCCCCCTGTTCCTGCAGGCCGTCCGCGGCTACTCCGCACTGGAGACCGGCGTGATCCTGCTCGCCCTCGCGGTGGGCTCCTTCGTCGCCTCCGGCCTCGGTGCTCCGCTCTCCCAGCGCTTCGGGCCCGTTCGCGTACTGCAGATGGGCATGCTGTTCGAGGCCGTGGGCATTCTCGTCCTCGGCTTCTTCCTCAGCACCACCGTCACCGGCTGGGAGATGGCCCCGTGGCTGTTCCTCTACGGCCTGGGCGTCGGATTCGCCACCGCCCAGCTCACCGGTGTCATCCTCAGCGAGGTGCCCGTGGCCGAATCCGGTCAGGGCAGCGCCGTGCAGTCGACCTCACGCCAGGTAGGCGCCGCGATCGGCACGGCCATCATCGGCGCGACGT
>JAIOXK010000047.1 GCA_021741645.1 Candidatus Nanopelagicales bacterium | reverse complement strand
ATGAGGCCACCGCCCCCGAGGGCGTGACGGGAGTCGTCGTCCGGGTCTCCCCCGGCGATCATGAGGTCGAGGTCGAGTCGACAGCCGTGGCCGCGACGGTCACCGAGCTCGACCCCGCCACGGACTACACGATCGAGCTCCTCTCCTCCGTTGACGGCATCCTCGGCGATCCGTCAGAGTCCTTCGAGGTGAGCACCCTCAGTGAGGTCGACACGGGCTCCGACGTTGTCGATGCCGCGAGCAGTAAGCCCATGGTCACCTCCGGTGATGTCGAGAGCCTGATCGTCACCGTCACCCCCGGTTCGAACTCCGGGTCGACGGCAACCGACGCCTCCGCCGACCTTCCTGTCGCCGGCGTCGACGTCGAGGAGGCTCAGGACCTTGGGTCGAGCATGGCCCGCATCGACCTTTCGGAGGGCGTGAGCGACGCGGACGCCGCCGTCATCATCGATGAGCTGGAGGCGGACCCGCGGGTCGTCTCCGTCGAGGTGGATGAGCGCGTATTCCGCAACGCCTTTCCCGTCGACCCACCTGACGACACCTACTGGACCAGCAACTCGCTGTGGGGGCTCTACGGCTCCTACGGCGTCGGTATCGCCTCGGGTCGCAATTCGATGAACACCGTGTGGTCGACCGAACAGGGTGCCGGGGCCGTGGTGGCCGTTCTCGACACCGGATACACCGCACATCCAGACCTCGATGCTAACTACATCGCGGGCTACGACTTCGTTCGAAGCTCCTCCGGCGATTGCCGCAGCACTGCCACCAACGGCGACGGGGACTACATCAACACGGGCACCTACGGGGCTCTCGGCTGGGACAACAACCCTCTCGACCCGGGCGACTGGACGGACATCTCGTCGTCCTCCTGCGACTCGGGGCCCTCCAGCTGGCACGGCACGCACGTCGCCGGAACAATCGGCGCCGTCGCGAACAACACCATCGGTATCGCTGGCGTGGCCCCTCAGGCCTCCATCCAGCCCGTCCGCGTCCTCAGCTTCGACGGCGGCTGGACGTCCGACATCACCACCGCGATCACCTGGGCCTCCGGCGGCACCGTGCCCGGGGTCACGGCGAATCCCACGCCCGCAGACGTGATCAACATGTCGCTCGGCGGCTACTCGCCCGGAGGCTGCTCCTCGACCTGGCAGACAGTCATCGACGCGGCAGTGGCTCGCGGAACGACGATCGTCGTGTCCGCCGGGAACAGCAACGACGACGCAGCGCTGTACTCACCGGCCAATTGCACCGGCGTCATCACGGTCGCAGCCACGACGTCGTCGGGCTCGCGCTCGTACTTCTCGAACTATGGCTCGAGCGTGGAGATCGCGGCACCCGGGTCCGGGATCTGGTCCACGATGAACTCCGGGACCACGACCCCGGGTTCGGCCACCTACACCTCGTACAGCGGCACGAGCATGTCGGCTCCGCATGTGTCAGGCGTCGTCGCGCTGCTCAGGGCCCAGCAACCGACGATGACGCCCAGCGAGGTGCTCACGCGACTCCAGGCGACGGCAATCCCCTTCCCCACTACGTCCTCCTATCAGTGCACGACGAGCATCTGCGGCGCCGGCCTGCTCTCCGCCGCAGGTGTCACGACGGATCCCATCATCACCGGCGTGACGCCACCGGGCGGCAGCACCGCGGGCGGGGAGACGATCGTCATCAGCGGCAACAACCTGGCGTCACCTACCTCCGTGACCCTTGATGGGGTCACTGCCACCGTGGTCTCGTCCACATCCACCTCGGTCACCGCGACGACGCCCAGTCACAGCGCGGGGGCCGTGGATGTCGCCGTGACCACGGCCAGTGGGTCGGCCACCTCGATCGGATCGTTCACGTACCATGACGCGCCCTCCATCTCGTCCCTGTCCGTGACGAGTGGCCCCTTTACCGGCGGTGACACGGTCGTCATCAACGGTGCGCGCATGACGAGCACCACGGGCGTGACGTTTGGCGGAACCGCGGCTGACATCACCTCGGTGGCATCCGGGGCCGTCACGGTGACCACTCCCGCGCACGCAGCCGGAGCAGTCGACGTCGTGGTCACCACGCTGGGCGGCAGTGTCACCAGCGTCAACGCGTTCACCTACCTGCCCACACCGACGATCGCGAGCCTGTCGGACGAGCTGGGAGCCGCCGTCGGCGGTGAGTCCGTGACGATCACCGGGACGAACTTCAGCACCGCGACCCAGGTGTCCTTCGGAGGCACCTCGGCATCGACCTTCACCGTCAACTCCGCGACATCCATCACGGCCACCACCCCTGCTCATGCCGCTGGCCTCGTGGATGTCACGGTGACCAATCCATCCGGATCGGGAACGTCCTCCGGGGCCTATCGCTACTTCGATGCACCGACGGCCTCGTCGATCGACGTGTCATCCGGATCGACAGCCGGCGGCACGTTCGTGGTGATCAGCGGAACCGATCTCGCGCCTGCAGATATCCAGGACTCCAACTGGATCACCGTGACCTTCGGCGGCACTGCGGGCACTGTCTGGCTGCCCGGTCGCACGTCCGTCACCGTCTCCACGCCGGCTCACATCGCTGGGCTGGTCGACATCGTCGTCACGACTCCCGGAGGCAGCAGCACACTCACCAACGCCTTCACCTACGCGACGCCCGTGGTCTCCTCCCCGCCCAGCAGCGGGGGTGGTGGCGGGTCCTCGTCCTCATCGAGCAGCAGTGAGTCCAGCGCTGGCGGAGGCGGCGGTGGCCTGAACGAGATCACCACGATCGCGCCGTCTGCGTCAGGCCCGCCTGGCTCAGTGATCGCGCTGGCCGGCTGGGGGCTGGCGACCACGCGGTCGGTGACCTTCAACGAATACGAGGCCTCTTGGCGGGTGGTCAGCGACAGTCACGTCGAGGTCACCGTGCCCAACATCCCGAGCGGCGTCTACGTGATCCATGCCGTGCTCGCCCCCGAGGTCGGACGCGCGTCCTACTGGGCCGGCTACCACGTGCTGGCCCCCACGATCGGCTCGGCGCCGCCTGCAGCGACTCCCGCTCCCGGCACCACACCGCCTGGCGCATCAACATCGGCCAGTGCCGCTGAGATCGTCGCCTTCAAGCCCAACTCGGCAGCTCTCCTGCCCGCCACGAAGTCGCGCCTGACCCGCATGGTCAAGGGCATGACGGGTGACGATGTCACCGGCACCGTCGTTGCGTTCAGTGACCTCCGGGGCACGGCGAAGTCGAAGAAGGTGGCCCGTCAGCGAGCGAAGGCCGTCACGAGCTTCCTTGAATCCCTCGGCGTCACCGGGGATCTCACGACCACCATCGACAAGGGCGCGACGTCGGCCCTGCGCAAGGGAGTCATCGTGCGACTGTCGACTGAACCCGCTGCAGGTGCATCCACTCCTGGGGAGAAGATCACCTCGCTCATCGTCCGCTACGCCAAGGGAGTGAGCCCGACGGTCGACGGCAAGGTGCGCGGATCGGCGCTCGTCACCGGCGGCCTCGGCACCGGAATGACTCTGGGACCCAACCTCGGGCTTCGGATGTATCGGGTGGACTTCGCGCAGCCGGTCACGCTGGCGCAGGCCGACAAGGCGGCCGCTCAGATGACCAAGGACAAGGGCGTGCAGTTCGCCGAGCCCGATCGGCTCGTCTCCGCGACCGTCACCAAGTCCTGATACCCCGAAGGACTATCACGCCCGACGAGGTCAGGCCGTGCGGACGGTGAACAGTTGGGCCGTGGGACTGTCGCCCGAGAGGACATGCGCGGCCAGGACGACTGCCGCGGAGTTCCAGGTCGGCTGATCGGCCGTGAAGTACTGACCGGGAGCCTCGAACCGCTCCCCCTCGAAGTTCATGCCGCACCAGTACGAGCCGTCCTCGTGGCGCAGGAACTGCACCCAGGAGAAGAGCTCCGCCGCGCGCTCGTGATCGCCGATCACCGTCAGCGCCATCACCAGTTCGCACGTCTCCGCTGCGGTGACCCACGGACGATCCGACACACAGCGCACTCCGAGCCCGTCCACGACGAACTCCGACCAGCCCGCATCGATCCGCGCACGCGCCTGCGCTCCAGTGAGCACTCCCCCGAGCACCGGGTAATACCAGTCCATCGCCCAGCGCGACTTGTCGAGAAACTCATGCGGCCGCGTGGTGATGGCATCGGCCAGCAGCACGAGCGCCACGTCCCATTCGGCTCGTGTGTGGCCGAGTCTCTCGGCGATCGCGATCGCACAGCGAAGGCTCAGGTGGACGCTCGACGAGCCCGTGAGCAGAGCCCCGTCCGCCGGGTCATCGGCTCGCCAGGCGATGCCGCCCCACGCGAACTGCTGACTCACCACGTGATCGATGGCACGGTCGATGGTGGGCCAGAGCAGGTTCAGGAACTCCTCGTCACCGGTGGCGAGGAAGTGCTGCCATGCCCCCACCGCGATGTAGGAGGAGATGTTCGTGTCAAGCGTGCGATCGATGACACCGTCGCTCGAGTAGTACGAATACCAGCCACCATGGGGCAACTGCTGGTCGACGAGCCACTGCAGGGCTCGTCGCGCGTCTGCATGCCGACCGCCCGCGTCGAGCGCCATCGCCGCCTCGACCATGTTCCACGGATCGGCCTTTCCTCCTGGCACCCACGGGATCCGACCGCTGGCCTCCTGCACGCTCGCGATCGCATCGACCGTGTGCGTCACGGCGAGCTGCGCAACTGCCTCCGCGGTCATCGCTTCACCGCGTAGACGATCAGGCTCTTTCCCAGCACCGGGTTGAGCGCGTCATCCAGACGCCGCAGCAGCGGCGGGTCCTCCATGATCTGCTTGACCAGCACATCGTGGTAGCGCTGGGCCAGCCACCGATCGTCGCGATTGACACCACCGGCGCAGCGAATCCACCAGTACGGCGAGTGCAGGGCGTGCGCGCGCCGGGATCCCCGGACATGCAGACCAGCAGCCTCCAGGCGCTCGACGAGCTCGCCCTTGGAGTAAATGCGCACGTGGCCACCGGGGGTGTCGTGATAGTCCGAGTCGAGCGCCCAGTTGACCCGCTCGGGCAGGCTCGCCGGCACTGTCACGGCGATGCGACCACCAGGCTCCAGCACTCGCACGAGTTCGGCGATCGCTGCCTCGTCGTCAGGGATGTGCTCGAGCACCTCCGCGGCGATGATGCGATCGAAGGTTGCATCATCGAAGGGCAGAGCCAGGGCATCGCCGTGCACACACGTGAGCTCGCCGCTGCCCGGCACCTGGCCTTCGGCCACCATGGCGGAGGCCATGTCGCTGACAGCAGCAAGCTCGCTCTCATCCGCATCGAAGGCCACCACGCGCGCGCCACGGCGCAGCACGGCAAAGGCATGGCGGCCACCCCCGCAGCCCATGTCGAGCACGTGGTGCCACGGCTCGACGCCGAAGAGGTCGAGATCAACGGTGAGCATGGGCCGCCTGCTTCGTTCGGTCGCTGAGCTCGGCCCGCCAGACGTCGACCAGCCCCTCAGCATGCGCTCGCCAGGTGAAGCGCTGCAGCACTCGACGACGACCCCGCTCGCCCATCACGTGCCTGCGATCGGCGTCGCCGAGCACGTCGATGAGAGCGGCAGCCAGTTGCGACGCGTCGCCGGGGTCGACCGTCCGCGCACAGTCGCCATCTGCACCGACCACCTCCGGCAGCGCTCCGCCGGTCGTGGCAACGACGGGCACACCGCACGCCATCGCCTCGGCCGCGGGCAGCGAGAAGCCCTCGTAGAGGGACGGCACCACGGCGATCTCCGCCTCGGCGTAGAGCTCGACGATCCGCTCGTCGCTGACGCCCGTCACGAACTCCACCGCACCCGCGAGCCCAAGGCTGTCGATCAGGGCGGGGACGGCACTGCCATCCTTGAGTCGGCCGATCACCACCAGATGCGCGTCGGGGCGCTCGACCCGAACCTTGGCGAGGGCATCGAGCAGGATGGTCAGCCCCTTGAGCGGAACATCCGCGCTGGCCGTCGTCATGAGTCGCCCGGGGACTCGGGGGACACGGGGGAGCGGGCGGAACAGGTTCTCGTCGACGCCGATCGGCACGACCGTCATGTGCTCGGCCGGAACCCCCATCTGCGCTGCGATGTCACGCTTGGACGACTCAGAGACCGTGACGACCCGCGGGATGGTCGGGGCAACCCGCAACTGCATGTTCAAGAATCCGTACCAGCGCCACAGCGACAGCTTGCGCCGCCAGCCCTGCGCATGAGCCAGCTCCAGTTCGCGATCGACAGTGATCGGATGGTGGATGGTGGCGGTCACGGGCCAGCCGTCCTGCATCATCTTCCGCACGCCGCTGCCGAGCGCCTGGTTGTCATGGACGAGATCGAAATCGTCACGACGATGCAGGAGCAGCCTGCGCGCCCGCTCGCTGAAGGCCCACGGCTCGGGAAAGCCGGCTGTGCACATGAGCGCGAACTCGCGCATATCGATCGAGTCGCGGAACTCCCTGATATTCGGGACGCGGAAGGGATCGGGCTGCCGGTAGAGGTCGAGGCTCGGCACTTCGACGAGCTGCGACGGCTCGTCCAGCTGCGGCCACGGCTGCCCGGACAGCACCTCGATGTGGTGACCCAGGGCCGAGATCTCCCGTGCCACATAGCGCGTGTAGACACCCTGTCCGCCGCAATGCGGATTGCCCCGATAGACCAGCCACGCCACGCGCAGGGGCTCATCCGCAGCAGGAACCGGGTGTCGGGGCACAGTCGGAACCTACCTCGTCATCAGAGTCGGCTAACCTGTCCCTGCACCTCGCGGGTGTAGCTCAATGGTAGAGCCCCAGCCTTCCAAGCTGGCCATGCCGGTTCGATCCCGGTCACCCGCTCCACGAGATGGCGGATTCGACGATGACCCGTCACATCTGTGACGCATCGACGCTCGGTGACGTCAGCGCGTAGGATCGAAAGACACCCACTCTCGGAGGAATTCATGCCCCTCGGTCCCGTCGACGTCTACGTCATCGCATTTCCCGGCAATCAGTTCAGCGGCGAGATCGTGCCGGCTGTCCTGGAGCAGGTGGAGAACGGCAATATCCGCGTCCTCGATGTCCTCTTCGTCATGAAGGACGCCGAGGGAGAGCTCGCTGTGCTGGAGATCGAGGATCTCGACGCCGACGGTGCCGCCTTCGTCGAGCTCGACATCATCTCCCCCGGAGCCCTCAATGAGGAGGACGCGGAGGAGATCGCCGACAGCATCCCCGCCAACACCTCAGCCCTCGTCATTGCCTACGAGAACACGTGGATGGAGGGCCTGATCGGTGCCTTCGCCCGCGCCGGCGCCCTGCCCATCGATCACGTTCGCATCCCGGCGACGGTCGTCAACGCCGTCGTCGGCGAGTAGCAGGTCTTCACACCCGCACCACCCCACCCCTCAACAAAGGAGAGCATCATGGGACTCATGCGCATGGCCGCCCGCACGGCCGTCGTCGCCGGAACCGCCACGGCCGTCTCCGGCCGCGTCGCCCACAAGCAGGACGAGAAGTACGCGAACCAGGCAGCTGAGCAGCAGGCAGCGGCTGCACCCGCCGCTCCCGCCGACGATGACCCCACCGAGAAGATCAAGCAGCTCGCTGATCTGCACGCGCAGGGCATCCTCTCGGACGAGGAGTTCACGGCCGCCAAGAAGAAGGCGCTCGGCATCTGAGCACCGATCCGTACGCACGACTGGCAGGGGTCTACGACGAGTTCGTCGTGGACCCCTGCTACGCGTTGTGGGCCTCCTTCCTCGACCAGCAGTGGGCGTCGGCGCCTCCCACTCGCGTCCTCGACGTCTGCTGCGGCACCGGGCTGATGACTGCCGAGCTCGTCGCCCGCGGGATGACCGTCGTCGGCGTGGATGCCTCGCCGGCAATGCTGGCTGGAGCCCGCGCCCGTCTCGGTGACGACCTCGAACTGGTGGAGTGCGTCCTGCCCGCTCTCCCCGTCGACGGCACCTTCGACGCGGCCGTGTCGACTCTCGATGGACTGAACTACCTGACGCTGCCGGACTTCACGGAGACCGTCGCGGCCGTCAGCCGGGTCCTCAATTCCGGGGGCTGGTTCATCTTCGACGTTCACGGACCGGGTGCCCTGGATTTCGCGCGCGCCAATCCGGTGATCCGTGGCGAGCAGGGCGGCAGCACGTTCACCCTGACCTCCACCCTCACCGGACGCACCTGCGAGGTGACCATTGACTTCGAAGGGCCGGCCGGCGAGGCCTTCACCGAGACGCACACCCAGCACCTCCATGCCATGTCAGACGTCGAGGAGGCCCTTCGCGCCGCCGGCTTGGAAGTCGTGGCCATCCTGGACGAATACACCGATCGACCCATCACGCACGAGACCCTCCGCACGACCTGGGTGACACGACGCCCCGAAGGGTGATCCTGACCCTGCATATGGGGTTGTGCCCGCCTCAGGGGTGGCCGAATTTCGCACTTCGTGTTCCCATGGAGGCATGACCGACACACCGCGCACCGGCACGCCGATCGGGCGTCGGGTCGTTCTGGGCATCGTCGGACTCGGTGTGGCAGGCGTGGCTGCGGGTCGCTGGCTGTCCGAGGGCGTCAGTGATGTCGTCTCTGCCGCTGCCCCCGGCCTCGCCGGCGTGATCCCCGCGGCTGGCGGTTTTCGTATCTACACCGTCACCGGCGGCTACCCGGAGTTCAACCCGGCCACGTATCGCCTCTCGGTGTCCGGGCTGGTCGATCAACCCCTCAGCCTGTCCCTGACTGACCTCGACGACCTTCCCCAGACGCAGATGACCAAGGACTTCCAGTGCGTCACCGGCTGGCGCGTCGATGACGTGCCGTGGTCCGGGGTGCTGCTGCGCGACGTGATCGACGCGGCCGGTGTCGAGGCCGGTGCGACCGCACTGAAGTTCACGTCATTCGACGGCGTCTACACCGAGTCCTTGACCCTCGAGCAGGCCCAGCGGGATGACGTCCTCGTCGCGACTTCCATGTATGGCAAGCCCATCGAGCTGAAGCACGGCGCCCCGGTGCGACTCATCGCCGCCCCCATGTACGCCTACAAGTTCATCAAGTGGATGGACGGGATCGAACTGACACGCACCGTCGAGCCCGGGTACTGGGAGGTTCGGGGCTACGACATCGACGCCTGGGTCGGGGAGTCCAACGGTCGCAGCGATGATCCGGTGGTGTGACCGTGCTGCCTGCGCCAGCCGAGTCGACCGACATCGTCCTTCCCCGCTTCAGCCGGGCTGAGAGATGGGTGCATCGCACCCTCGGCATCCTCATGGCCGCGCTCATGCTGACCGGTGCCGTGATGTTCTTCCCCGAACTCAGTGGCCTCGTCGGAAATCGCGGCATCGTGCGAACGGTGCATGAGATCGCCGGCTGGCTGATCCCGATTCCGCTGGTCCTTGCGCTCTTCTCGCGCGCCTTCCGCTCGGATGCGTCCCGACTGAATCGCTTCACGCCAGCAGACTGGCAGTGGCTGCGCTCTCGGGATCGGCGGTCCGGGCGCATTCGCGTGGGCAAGTTCAATGCCGGCCAGAAGCTCAATGCCTCCTGGACACTCGGCACGCTGATCGTCCTGTTCGGCACCGGAATGGTGATGTTCTGGTCGAGTCTGTTCCCGGACGCGATCCGCACGGGTGCCACCTTCGTGCATGACTGGCTCTCCGTGGCCGTCGTCATCATCGCTCTGGGCCACATCTGGATGGCGTACAACGACGCGACGGCTCGCGCTGGGATGCGCACCGGCTCGGTGCCGCTCACCTGGGCCGAGCGCGAGCACGCCGACTGGGCCGCCGAGATCACGAAAGACGAGATCACGAAAGACGAGGTCAGCCCCCGCTGATCTCCCCCACGGCCGCGAGCAGGCGGTCCACGTCGGCCTGGCTCGTATACGGCGCGAGCCCCGCGCGCACGGCGCCCCGGCTGCCCAGCCCGAGCCACTCGGATGCCTCGAGGGCGTAGAAGGATCCCGCGGGCGCATTGATCCCCTCGGCGCCCAGCTGGACGTAGACCTCATGCGCCGGCGTCCCATCGACGCTGAACAGCTCCGTCGGAGTGCGATGCGGGGCGTGACCGTACAGGTGCACGCCGGGGATCGTCTCGAGCCCGGAGCGCAGTCGATCGTGCAGCGCATCCTCGTATGACTCCAGCACGGCCATGGATCGCACCAGCCGGTCCCGCCGACTCACCACGGTCTCGTCGCCCGGCACCAGATCCGCGAGGAAGTCCACGGCCGCGGTGACTCCCGCGAGCAGCTCGTACGGCAGGGTTCCGAGCTCGAACCTCTCGGGCACCTGCTCGGTGCTCGGTCGCAGCTTGTCCGGGTGCATCGTCTCCAGCAGTGCCGGCGACGCAGCGAGCATGCCGCAGTGCGGCCCGAGGAACTTGTACGGACTGCATCCGAAGAAGTCCGCGCCGATGGCTCGCATGTCGACAGGCGCGTGCGCGGTCAGGTGCACGCCGTCGACGTAGAACAGCGCGGACGTGTCTGCAAGGGCTGCGCCGATCGCCGCGAGGTCCGGCCTCGTCCCGAGCAGGTTGGACGCACCGGTGACGGCAACCACGCGAGTGCTGTCGTTCACCAGCGACAGCACATCCTCGGGAGTCAGGACACCCGTCTGCGGATCGAAGGCGGCCCACCGCACGGTGGCCCCAGTGCGCTCGGCATAGGTGACCCACGGGCGGATGTTGGAATCGTGATCGAGTCTCGTGACGACGACTTCGTCACCGGGGCCCCAGGACTGCGCGAGGGTGCGGGCCATCTGGAACGTCAGCTCCGTCATCGATCGCCCGAACACGATGCCGGACGGATCGGCGTTGACCAGATCCGCGCCAGCCATGCGGGCGGCGACAACGGCATCCTCGGCACGGCGCTCCGCTGCCGTCACCGAGCCGCGGTTGGACACTCCAGCCTTGAGCAGGTCCGCCATGGCGTCGGCCACCACATCGGGCATCTGCGTGCCCCCGGGTCCATCGAAGTAGGCAGTGCCGTCGCGCAACGCCGGGATGCGGTCACGCACGCGCTCAACGTCGTAGGTCACCGCTGCACGTCCCACCACACGGTTGCCACCTGGCGCGGCTGCTGGTCAGACTCCTCGATGAGGGCCGCAGCCACCTCGGCGTCGCGATCCTCCGTCAGGCACAGGCGAATCCGGGCGAAGCGCACGCGCTCGTCCTGCGGCATCTCCACCCGCCTGCCCCAGGTCTCGTCCTCCCAGATGTCGACATGGGCGTCGAAGCCCAGAGCCCGGGCGATCGCCCCGAGGTCCTCTGCCGTGGGCTGGGTGGGGCGGTCGAGGTTCCAGAACCTCTTCCACAGCGAGTTCATGTTGGACATCGGGTGACGCATCGGAAGCTCCAGCACGACCCGGGACCGCGCGCGCAGGTCGAGGGCGACGAGGAATGGCCCGATATCGGCCACGTTGTAGGCGACGTGGTGGCACACGACGACATCGCACTCGGGCACCGCATCGGACACCGCGGGCCAGTCGCCCAGGAACTCGCGGTGACGAACTCCGCGCTTGTCTGCCGCCTCCGCGAAGGCGTCGAGCATCCCCTGCTGGTGATCGACGGCCACCAGGCTTCCCGCTGGCGGCGCCAGGGCCATGGATGCCCGCCCACCCCCGCTGCCGATGTCCAGCACACTGCCGCCCTCGGGCAGGGCCTCACGGGCGATGCGGTGGGAGTGCGAGTCTGCGATCTCCTCCTCCACGGTGAACATGGCCACCGGGTGAATCCATGGCTTCTCCTCCGCCTGCGCGAGGATCTCGTCCGGGATGGCCCAGGAGGCAAGATCGTCACTCCAGCGGGAGAGCAGAGCGGACGCAGCGTCTGAACGGGTGTCGGTCATGGCACGACGCTAGCGGGTATCGTGCGGGTGTGACTCGGGCAGAGGAGGCTGACGCGCAACAGGTTTCCGACAGTACGTCGGATTCCATCGCGCACCCCTTCGTCCGACTCCTCGGCGGTGTGCGTGGAGCCCTCGAGAGCGTCCTTCCCCCGCTGGTCTTCGTCGGCGTCTACCTCGGCCTGGGAGGCGACGCCACCGAGGACCTCACCTGGGCGATCGTCGCTTCGATCGGACTCGCCCTCGTCTTCACCGTGTGGCGGCTTGTCGAGCGCAAGCATCCGGCGCGCGCACTGGGGTCGGTCCTCATCGTCCTCGTCAGCGCCTACATCGCGAGCCGCACCGGCAGCGCGGCTGACTTCTTCTGGCCGCGAGTGCTGCTCAACGCGGCGTCTGCCGTCGCCTTCGTCGTGGCGAACCTCGCCGGGTGGCCGCTGATCGGCGTCATCCTGGGCCCGCTGCTCGGAACACGAATGCGGTGGCGTCAGGACCCCGTACTCATGCGCGCCTACAAGCGGGCGTCATGGCCGTGGGTCGTCCTCAATGTCGTGCGTACCGTTCTTCTGCTCCTCTTCATCGATGGGAACAACCTCTGGGCGCTGGCCGCCTCAGGTGCCTTCTTCTACGGGCTCACCATCGTGACGATCGTCGCCTCGTGGTGGCTGATCAAGCGCACCCTGCCCAGCGGCCATCCCGGAGTTCGGCACCCTCAGACCGTCGACGCTGGGTGAACCTCTGCTCGTGTCCTGCCCTCGCGGGGGTCCGAACGTGCCAGACTCACGTGTGAGGATTTCACCTCATCTCGTTCGCTGAAGGGACTGTCATGGAGAAGCGTCCGGCCGGAGTCACCGTCGTCGGGGTCATCGTGTTCATTCTGGGTCTGATCTACATCGTGGGCGGCCTGCTCATGACGATCTCCGAGTTGATGCTCGACATCACCGACTTCTCCGGGCTGCCGATCATCATGATGCTGCTGGGCCTGATCTATGTGCTCGTCGGCAAGGGGCTGTTCGACGGCCGCCGACTCTCCCAGCTTGTCGTCGGAATCGTCACCGTGCTCGGCATCATCGGAATCACTCTCGGGCTCTTCACCGGCGACATCACGGTCAGCGCGATCATCTCGTACCTCATCGCCCTGGCGATCAACCTGCTGATCCTTGCCGTGCTCTTCGGCGCACGGGGTCGGGCCTTCTTCGCGGCCTGACTCGTCAGCTCATCTGGCAGGCGGGGCACCAGTAGAGGTTGCGTCCCTGCATGTCGGCGATCAGCACCTCGGTGTCGCACAGGTAGCACTCGCGACCGGCGCGTCGGTAGACATAAACCTCGCCGCCGTGCCGGTCCTCTCTCGGGGCTCGGCCCATGGCCTCGGGCAAATGCTCCAGCCGCACGGTGTCGATGCGTCCGCGCTTCGTGCCCGCCGTCATCAGCACGACCAGGTCCTCCCAGATCGCGTCGAACTCCTCACGCGTGATGTCACGGCCGGGCCGGTATGGCGAGATGCCGTGCCGGAACAGCACCTCGGCTCGGTAGATGTTCCCGACACCGGCAAACACCTGCTGGTTCATCAGGAGCGATCCGATCGGCGCAGCGCTGCGGTGCACCTTGACCCAGGCCCGGTCAGGATCGGCGTCCTTGCGGATCGGGTCAGGGCCGATCCTCGCGATCGCGGCCTTCCTCTCCGCCGCATCGAGCACCTCGCAGACGGTCGGGCCGCGCAGTTCCGCATACCGCTCGTCCGTCATGATGCGAAGCCGCAGCTGACCCTGGGGCTCGGGCGGCTCCCCGGTGCCGAAGCGCCACTTTCCGAACAGGCCGAGATGGATGTGGATCCACCTGCGGTTGTCGAAGCCGATGAACAGGTGCTTGCCGTGGGCCTCGACCTTGGTCACCGTGTGACCGGTCAGCAGGCGCGCGCCCTCGGCGAATCGTCCTTGCGGGCTGTCGATCCTGACCTGATGCTGGCGAAAGGCCCTGCTCAGGCGCCTGGCCTGATGGTGGATGACGTTTCCCTCGGGCATGACACCGCATCCTGACACGTCGGTCCGCATCCCGCCGGACGTGCACCCCCGGCGCGAGGGACACTGGAGAGGTGGACGGACGAGAGCAGAGCTGGCGGGACCGGGTGGCGCAGGCCGCACTCGCCCGGGATGCTGACGCTCTGCGCGCGCTCTACGCCGAGGCCGCGGACCTCTTCGGTTCGGAAGCAGGCGCCCACTGGGCGCAGGCGCTGTCCGCCTACGACGCAAGTGCGGTAACGGGCTGAGCTCACTGACAGGCACGAGGGGCCGATGGGATGCTTCGGCCATGAGGGTCACCGGCATTGACGGATACCGGTCCGGGTGGATCGCTGCGCACGTCTCATCCGGGCAGGTCAGTTGGACTGCGGTCCCCGTCCCGGATGTCGCCGAGTTGCTCGACGGTGCTGACGTCGTCGGCATCGACATGCCGATCGGGCTCGCCGACTCCGGCTGGCGGGAGTGCGACGCCCTGGCCAAGCGGGAGCTGGGCTCCGCGGCATCGCGCGTGTTCATGACACCGCCGCGTCGCGTTCTCGAACTCGGTATGCGCGCACCGAACGCAATCGTTCAGGAGCTCAGTCGCGAGCTCACCGGGCAGGGCACCTCGCGTCAGGGGATGGCCCTGTCGGAGCGCATCCTGACTCTCGACTCTGCCCTTGCCGATCACCCCGAAGCCGCCGTGGTCGAGGTGCATCCCGAGGTCTCCTTCAAGGAGATCGTCGGGCGGCCCCTGCCATCGAAGAAGTCAGCGCGTGGCGTGGGCGAGCGCCTGGCCGCTCTCAGGACATGGCTTCCACAGGTCGATTCCGCGTTGTCCGACGTGCCCGTCGACGTCCCCATCGACGACGCCCTCGATGCCCTCGTGTGCGCCTGGTCAGCAGATCGATGGCGCTCAGGAAGGGTGAGGACACTGCCGACGCGCCCTGACGGATCCCCCTTCATCGCAATCTGACCGGTCTGAAATTTCTGCTCCGACGCCGCAAATGACGGATACCCGTCGTACCCTCGTTGCATGACTCCACATCGAATCTCCCGTGCCCTTGGCCTGATGACCGCCGCCTCACTCCTCCTTGGAACCGCCGCCTTGGCCGCTCCAGCAGCTCAGGCCGCGCAGCCTGCCAAGAAGTACCCCTCCCTGATCGTCACTCAGGACTCGACCCAGGTGCGCCTGGCTGTCGGCGAGAAGATGCGCATTCGCCTGAGCACGAACCGCACCACCGGCTACACGTGGATCGCCGATGGCGGCTGCTGCACGTCCAACGACCTCAGCATCGCGAAGGTCTCCAAGGGCAACTACAAGGCTCCGAACACCGATCTCGTGGGCGCACCCGGTGTCACCACCTGGACCATCACGGCGTTGCGGCCAGGTACCACGGACATCTCCGTCTTGTCTCGCCCCCCGGGCGCTGATAACACCATGTCGGACGAAGAGGTCGCCATGATTCACCTGATCGTGACAGCGAAGTAGTCATGAG
>JAIOXK010000004.1 GCA_021741645.1 Candidatus Nanopelagicales bacterium | reverse complement strand
TCTCGGCGATCGTCCGATGCGGAAACAGGCCCACCTGCTGAATCACGTAGCCGATGTGTCGGCGGAGCTCATTCGGATCGGACTTGGTGACGTCGGTGCCCTCGAAGATGATCGATCCGGACGTGGGCTCGATCATGCGATTGATCAGGCGAAGTGTCGTGCTCTTGCCACACCCTGATGGTCCGACAAGCACGAGGATCTCCCCCTCCCGCACCGCGAGGTTGAGGTCACGCACTGCGGGCTCCTCCGAGCCTGCGTAGGTCTTGCCGACGTTGACGAGCTCGATGAGTGCACGAGGCTCGTTCAGCGGATCAAGGGAGGTTGATGTCATGAGCGAACTCCAGCTGAAGTGGTGAGGCGGCCAAGGCCGCGCATCGTTGAGTCGATCGCGAGCGCGAGAAGGAGCGAAAGGATGACGCCCGTCCAGATCGCCTCGAGTGAATTGGGCAACGGCAGCCGAGCGAGACCGGACTTGATGAAGTCGCCCAGCCCGCCGCCCGCGACGAGCGTCGCGATCGCCGAGATGCCCACGGTGAGCATTGCTGAAACACGGATGCCGGCGAGGATCACCGGCCAGGCGAGGGGTAGCTCGACCTTGAGCAGGATCTGCGGACGCGTCATGCCCATCCCGCGGGCCGACTCGACCACACTCGCGTCCACCGACTGCAAGCCGGTGACGGTGTTTCGGAGAATCGGCAGGATCGCGTAGAGGAACAGCGCGATGAAGGAGGGCCAGAAGCCCAGGCCCACCACGGGAATGAAGATCGTGAACAGCGCTAGCGACGGAACCGTGAGGAAGACGCTGGCGATGGCCAGCGAGAACTCACGGGGGAAGGCATGACGGCGCGTCAGCACTCCGATCGCGATCGAGACGACGGATGCGGCGATCGTCACGGTGACGACGTAGAACAGCGTCTCCATGAGCGTTGTCGCGACGAGGTCCCAACGCGAGGACAGGTAATCAAGCCAGGCTTGTATTCCAGACATGTATCTCCCTGTAGCCAAAGTCGGACCACAGGGAGGATCTCCCTGTGGCCCGACTGGTGACTAACCGGCGATGATGCCCTGCTCGACGAGGAAGGCCTTGGCCACTGCCGCGGGCTCTTCGCCCTCAGCAGAGACCTTCGCATTGAGCTCAGCCATCGTCGCGTTGTCGAGCGGCGCCAGGATGGCATTGACGATGCCGTCGAATGCCTCAGGTGCCTTGTCGTACGTATCCTTCGTGAAGGTCGCAGAGACGTTATAGAGGATGTTGACGCCCGGATCCTCCACGAGGCTCAACTGGAGCGCGGGGATCCGACCATCGGTGGTGAACACCTCGCCGAACGTGCAGTTGCCTGCAGCCGTCTCGGTGTAGATGACGCCAGTGTCCAGAATGCTGCTCTGGCCCTCGGGAAGCGTGATGCCAGTGGCCTCCTCGGTGAGGATCAGACCGTCGGGACGGGTCGGGAACTCCGACTCCATGCAGACAACCGCATCCGGGTTGTCGCGCACGTACTCCATCATCGTCTGGAGTGTGAACGGACCGCCGTTGGCCTCGGCCGCCTGCGGACTCGCAGCGAAGCCATAGGTGTTGTTGAACGGCGACTGGCCGACCCACACGATGTTGTTGTCAGCAAGATCCTTCTCGCGGACTCCGGTGGTCAGCTCATCGCTGTTGAAGGAGGGATCCTCCTGGCCCAGGTGCACGGTCCACCCAGTGCCGTTGTACTCCATGTAGACGTCGATCTCGCCCGCCAGCAGCGCCTCACGTGCGACTGCCGTACCGCCGAGATTCACCTTGTCAGTGACGTCTGCGCCCGCCGCCTGCAGCGCCTGGACCATCATCTGGCCGAGAATCAACTGCTCGTCGAAGTCCTTGGACCCGACCGATACGGGGATGCCAGTCAGATCGAACTGGCTTGCGATCGCCTCGGTGCCGCCGGCCTCTGTCTCGGTCGAAGCCTCGTCCGAGCTTCCACCGCAGGCCGCGAGCGTCAGTGCTGCTGCACCCACGAGCGTCGCGAACTTTGCAACTTTCCTACCCATTAAAATGCTCCTCATCGCTTTCGTGCGGGTTTATCCCTGAGCTTTGAGGCTAGCCACGATGGGTGAGGAGCCCTGACCATCCTTGGGGGCCAGCCCATGCAGGTACGAAGGAGTTGCGACACAACAGCGACACAACAGGCCCCTCGGACCGCTGTCCGAGGGGCATGTTGTTGGCTAGGTCACATAGGTGGAATCAGGAATCGATGTTCGCCATCACATGCTTGATCCGCGTGTAATCCTCGAATCCGTACATCGACAGGTCCTTGCCGTACCCGGAGTGCTTGAAACCACCGTGCGGCATCTCGGCCACCAGCGGAATGTGCGTGTTGATCCAGACAGTGCCGAAGTCCAGGCCCTTCGCCATGCGCATCGCCCGGCCGAAGTCGCGTGTCCAGACCGAGGACGCCAGACCGTAGTTGACCCCGTTGGCCCATTGCAGCGCCTGAGCCTCGTCCGAGAAGCGCTGGACGGTGATGACCGGACCGAAGATCTCGTTCTGGATCATCTCGTCGTCCTGCTGGAGTCCGGCGACGACGGTGGGCTCGATGAAGAATCCACGATCCCCCTGCCGGACACCGCCAGCAACGATCTCCGCGTGCTTGGGAGCGCGTTCCAGGAAGCCCAGCACTCGCTCAAGCTGATTGGCGTTGTTGACCGGAGGCACCATCGCCTCGCCGCCCGGCCCGTCCTCGAAGGTGGTGCCCGTGCCCTTCGCCTGCTCGGCCATGGCAGCCACGAAGTCGTCGTAGATGCCCTCGCCGACGATCATCCGCGTGGCCGCCGTGCAGTCCTGCCCGGCATTGAAGTAGCCCGCTACCGCCAGCCACTCCGCCGCCGCCTCCAGATCAGCGTCGTCGAAGATCACCACCGGGGCCTTGCCTCCCAGTTCCAGGTGCACTCGCTTGACGTCCTTCGCCGCCGACTCCGCCACCTGCATGCCCGCACGCACCGAACCGGTGATCGAGACCATCTGCGGAACCGCGTGCTCCACCAGTGCGCGACCGGTGTCGCGATCACCGCAGACCACATTCATGACTCCCGGCGGGAGGGCACCCGACTCGGTGATCAACTCGGCCATGCGCACGGTCGAGACAGGGGTGGTGTCACTGGGCTTGAGCACGACCGCGTTGCCCGCAGCGATGGCGGGAGCAAACTTCCATACGGCCATCATCATCGGGTAGTTCCACGGGGTGACCTGCCCGATGACACCCACGGGTTCGCGACGGATGATGGAGGTGAAGCCCTTCATGTACTCGCCAGCGGCACGTCCTTCAAGGACTCGCGCGGCCCCAGCGAAGAAGCGGATCTGGTCAATCATCGGCGGGATCTCCTCCGCCATGGTCACGGCGATCGGCTTGCCCGTGTTCTCGCTCTCCAGTGCCACGAGTTCCTCGGCATGAGCCTCGAGGGTGTCCGCAATGGCCAGTAGGGCAGCCTGCCTCTCCGAGGGAGTGCTGTCACGCCACGTCCCGAAGGCCTCCTGTGCCACGGTGTAGGCGCGGTCGACATCCTGTTCCGAGGACAGTGCCGCAGCCGCGAAGACCTCGCCGGTGGACGGATTGACGAGGTCCGTGGTCTCTCCACTCGAGGATTCCACTCGCTCGCCACCGATGACATTGGTGATGATCCGCTTGCCCATTCGAGCCTCCAGTAACGTCGACAGGTACAGATGGGAGGCTAAGCCCACCTGCGATTATTGGATACAATTTCCATACTCTATGCGGAATTCGTTGGATATGTCTCTCCAATCCGCGAAATTCGCTTGATATTCGACTCTAGTCTGCGGCACCATGGGGCATGGCCTCCCGCGAGCGACCCACCCCCACGCTGGATGACACCTCCAAGGCCATCATCGAGCAGCTCCAGCAGGACGGGCGTCGACCCTACGCAACCATCGGTCGAGCGGTGGGCCTCTCCGAGGCCGCCGTGCGCCAGCGAGTCCAACGGCTTCAGGACACCGGCGTCATGCAGATCGTCGCCGTCACTGATCCCGTCCAGGTGGGCTTCTCCCGCTCGGCGATGATCGGCATCACCGTCGACGGAGATGCCGAGGAGATCGCCAGCGAGATCGAGAAGCTGCCGGAAGTCGACTACCTCGTCGTCTGCGCCGGCAGTTTCGACATCCTCGCGGAGATCGTGGCTGAGGACGACGACCACCTACTTGAGGTAATCAACCGCAAGATCCGTGCCCTCCCCCGCGTGCGGGCAACGGAAACGTTCGTCTACCTCAAGCTGCGCAAGCAGATCTACACGTGGGGAACCCGCTAGGAGGCGGAACCGTGACCAGCACCCCGCAAGACGTGACCGACCAGAGCACCGACTCTCTGGCTGAACGCGCTCGAGATCACCTGTGGATGCCCTTCACCCGGCATTCCGCCTATGACAACGGCACCAGCGTTCCGGTGATCGTCCGAGGCGAGGGCGCCTACATCTGGGACGAGCAGGGCCGCCGCTATCTGGACGGCCTGTCTGGCCTCTTCACCGTGCAGCTGGGTCACGGCCGATCAGAGATCGGCGAGGCCATGGCTCGACAGGCCTCGGAGCTGGCCTACTTCCCCATCTGGTCCTATGCGCATCCAAGGGCGATCGAACTCGCCGAGCGTCTGGCGGCCCTCGCGCCTGGGGATCTGAACCGCGTGTTCTTCACGAGCGGCGGCGGCGAGGCCGTCGAATCCGCGTGGAAGCTCGCCAAGCAGTACTTCAAGCTCACGGGCCGTCCCACCAAGCACAAGGTGATCTCGCGAGCCGTGGCCTATCACGGCACGCCGCAGGGGGCTCTGTCCATCACGGGGATCCCCGCTGCCAAGGAGCCCTTCGAGCCCCTCGTGCCCAGTGGCATTCGAGTGCCCAACACGAACCACTATCGAGCGCCCGAGCATCTGCGTGATGATGAGAAGGCATTCGGCCGATGGGCTGCCGATCGGATCGCCGAGGCGATCGAGTTCGAAGGGGCTGACACCGTCGCCGCCGTGTTCCTCGAGCCAGTGCAGAACTCCGGAGGCTGTTTCCCGCCTCCTCCCGGCTACCTCGAGCGCGTGCGAGAGATCTGCGATGAGCACGATGTGCTTCTCGTCGCCGACGAGACCATCACCGCCTTCGGTCGCATTGGCGACACCTTCGCCATGAGCCGATTCGGCGTCACACCGGACATCATCACGTGTGCCAAGGGCATGACCTCCGGCTATGCGCCCATGGGTGCCATGATCGTCAGCGACCGCCTCTTCGAGCCCTTCCGATCAGGCACAGCGATGTTCCTGCACGGCTTCACCTGGTCCGGTCATCCTGTCGGAGCAGCCGCCGCCCTCGCCACGCTCGATATCTTCGATCGCGAGGGCACCAATGAGCATGTCCGCCAGAACGAGGAGATCTTCAAGAGCACCCTCGCCCGATTGAGCGACCTGCCGATCGTGGGTGACGTGCGCGGTGCCGGCTACTTCTATGGAATTGAACTGGTTCAGGACAAGGGCACCCGTGAGACGCTCAACGACGAGCAGGCCGAGCGTGTGCTGCGGGGCTATCTGTCCACGGCCCTGTTCGACGAGGGCCTGTACTGCCGGGCGGACGACCGGGGTGACCCGGTGATCCAACTCGCTCCCCCACTCACGATCGGCCCCGCCGAGTTCGACGAGATGGAACAGATCCTGCGGACGACCCTGACGCAGGCATGGTCGCTCCTGTGACGCGACCAGGGTCCACGAGTCGCACCACGGTGCGCCGCATTCCGGAGAATGCGGTCAACGATCGCGAGGCGCTTCATCAGATCCTCGACTCCGGCCTCGTCGGCCACGTCGCCGTCGTGGCGGACGGACAGCCGTTTGTCCTTCCGGTGGCATATGCCCGACGAGGATCAGACATCGTGTTCCACGGATCCACCGGATCGCGTCTGTTTCGCGCACTCGCGGAGGGACAGCCCACCTGCTTCACGGTGACGCTGCTCGATGGCCTCGTCGTCGCCAGAAGCGCCTTCCACTCCAGCATGCACTACCGCTCGGTGATGGCACTCGGCGTCGCTCGACGACTCGAGGGTGACGATGAGCTCGATGCGCTGCACGTGATCACCGAGCACCTTCTTCCCGGACGGTGGTCCGAGTGCCGACCGCCCAGCACCAAGGAGCTGGCGGGGACCATGACACTGGCGCTGGATCTGAACGAGGCGTCGGTCAAGGTCGGAGCAGGAGATCCGGAGGATGACGAGGCCGACATCAGCACGCCGCCGTACTCGCGAATCTGGGCCGGAGTGGTTCCGCTTGCTGAGTCATTCGGCACTCCGGTGCGCTCGGGTGACTGCCCCGAGGACGTGCCCATTCCTGACTACGTCGCCGGATGGGCACGGTGACCTCAGACCTGCGCCACCTGTCGCTGTGGTGGGACACTCTCCCGGCAGACCTCACTCGCCCGATTGGCGAGCCCCTGCCGGGTGACACCTCTGTGGACGTTGCGATCGTCGGCGGTGGCTACACCGGGCTCTGGACGGCGTACTACCTGTCGCGACGAGATCCGTCCTTGAGAATCGCCGTCCTCGAGGCGCAGGAAGTCGGCTTCGGCGCCAGCGGGCGCAACGGCGGATGGGCATCGGCGCTCTTTCCGGTGTCCCTGGACGCTCTCGCTCGACGAGCAGGACGAGAGAACGCCATTCGCATGAAGCGAGCGATGATCGACTCCGTCACCGAGATCGGCCGTGTCGCGGATGCCGAGGGCTGGGATATCGGCTGGAGCAAGGGTGGCACGATCGTCTCCGCCCGGACCGCCCTGCAGTGGTCCGCCGCGCAGGAGGAGGTGCGCCATTCCCGGCAGTGGGGCTTCGGGGCGGAGGATCTTCGCCTTCTCGACCGGGACGAGGCGGAAGCACGCCTGCTGGCAACGGACACCCTCGGGGCGACCTATACGCCCCACTGCGCTGCACTCAACCCCGCCAGACTTGTCCGGCAACTCGGTCAGGCCGTCCGGCGCTCGGGCGTGAGGGTCTATGAGCACACGCCGGTGACATCGATTGAACCCGGCATGGTGCGTTCGACCAGCGGAACGGTCCGCGCGGAGTACATCGTGCGCGCGACAGAGGGCTACACGCGGACACTGGACTCTCACACACGCACGCTTGCACCGGTCTACTCGATGATGCTTGCCACGGAGCCACTCAGCGATGAGATCTGGGACTCGATCGGACTGCGTCACCGGGAGACGTTCTCGGACGGCCGCAACCTCATCATCTACGGCCAGCGCACGAGTGATGGCCGACTGGCGTTCGGAGGGCGTGGGGCTCCCTATTCCTACGGGTCCAAGATTGCGCCCGAGCAGGACCGAGACCCTCGGGTGCACGCGGCTCTCTGGCAAGTGCTGGTCGACATGTTCCCCGCCGTCAGTGATGCAGCAGTCACGCACACCTGGGGAGGGCCCCTGGGCATCGCCCGCGACTGGTGGGCATCGTGCGGCCTTGATCGCGAGACGGGCCTCGCCTGGTCAGGCGGCTACGTGGGCGACGGAGTCACGACCTCCAACCTCGGCGGACGAACGCTTGCCGACCTCATCACCGGCCATGACACGGAACTCACATCTCTTCCCTGGGTCGGTCACCGGTCACGGCGTTGGGAGCCGGAGCCGTTCCGATGGCTGGGAACCAACGTGGGGCTGCGCGTCATGACCAAAGCTGATGAGAGTGAAGACCGCACCGGTCGACGATCCCGTGCAGCAGCGATCTTCGCCCGCCGGCTCGGCCACTGATCGCTGGCCCGAAGGCACCTGACCCGAGGACAACCGCGGACTACGGAGCCGTCGGACCGCCTGCGAGCGGATTGAGTTCCGCAGGCCCGACCCGGTTCAGCACATTCGCGTCAGTGTGCGCGAATGGTGCATCCTGACCATGGACGTGCAGCGTGGTCGTCTGTCGGTACGCGAACGAGTCCTCGCCCAGGAAGTCGAACGTGACCTCCCAGGCACTCGTGCGGAATGCCTCCTGCAGGAAGGGCGCTGAGCTGATTCCGAAGTGCGGATCGTCAACAGCCGCACTCAGCGTGATTCGTCGGTCCTCGGGCGCCGCAGTGCCACCCGCCATCGCCACCTGCGCCCGAGGGATGGCCAGGGTCATCACAACAAGCCCAGTGGCTGGCTCCCACAGCAGGTAGCCCACCTGATCATGGAAGGTCTCGGTCTCACCGGGCTTGTGGATATGCGTGTGATATCGCAATCCGTAGTACAGCTGAGGACCGTTGGTCTGCCGATCAATCGGAGCAAATTCCCAGCGCTCGAGGTACTCCTCGGTCTCCGGGCCATCAGCCTGTGGGTGCACGTCGACCCCCTTGGTGCCCTCCCACACGCCGGCAAGCGGAGTGAGGGGCCCCAGGTTTGCGAGAGTGTCGTTGCTCCCTTCGGCCTCAGTGAAGACGTCATCGAGGTACTCCGGCGGAAACCAGTCGCGGCTCATTTCTCCAGCCTACGGCTGTCCCGGGTGCGTATAGGAGGTCTTGGACGTGGTGAAGAACTCAACGGCTGCCGTGCCCTGCTCGCGTGGCCCATGGCTGCTCTCACCGCGTCCGCCGAAGGGCACATGGAAGTCCACTCCTGCCGTTGGCAGATTCACCATCACCATGCCGGCCTTGGAGTGGCGGCGGAAGTGCGCGGCCTCAGCCAGGTCAGTGGTGCAGATCCCAGCCGAGAGATTCATGGTGCTGGCATTCGCCGCGGCCAGTGCCTCGTCGTAGGAGTCCACCCGAACCACTGACATCACCGGTCCGAACACCTCCTCGACGTTGATCCGGTCGGTGATCGCCGTGCCGATGGCCAGGGCCGGCGCCAGGAAGTGTCCGGCTGCAGCCGACTCCACACGGTGACCGCCTACGACCTGCGCCCCCTGCTCGCGAGCAACAGCCAAGTAGTCCTCATCCTGAGCCAACTGCGATGGATCGACCACTGGCCCCATGTCGACACCCGCGCTGCGCGCGTCGCCGACCGTCCAGGCCGACATGCGCGCCTGCATCGCCTCAACGAATGCATCGTGGATACCCGCGGTGGCCACCAGTATCGAGGAGGCCGTGCATCGTTGACCAGTGGAGCCGAAGCCACCCTGCATGGCGCACTCGACGGCCACACTGAGGTCGGCGTCATCGGTGACGACGAGGGGGTTCTTGCCACCGAGCTCCAACTGCACCTTGGCCCCGGAATCGACGGTCGCCTGCAGGATGCCACGACCGGTGGAGACCGACCCGGTGAACGTGATGGCGTCGACTCCCGTGGTCAGCACCGGACCGACAACCGAACCGCGGCCCAGCACGAGGTTCAACGCGCCCGGAGGCAAGCCAGCGCGATTGAGGATGTCGACGAGCTCCCATGCGCTCGCGGGCACGAGTTCCGCCGGCTTGAACACGACGGTGTTGCCGAAGGCCAGAGCCGGGGCAATCTTCCACGCAGGAATGGCAATCGGAAAGTTCCACGGGGTGATGACGCTGACGACGCCGACAGGCTCCCGCGTGACCGTGATCTCGATGCCAGGTCGAACCGAGTCCAGTGCCAGGCCATGCGGCTGCAGGACTGCGCCCGCAAAGTACTTGAGGATCTGGCCGGCCCGGATCACCTCTCCCCGGGCCTCGGGAAGGGTCTTGCCCTCCTCTCGGGCCAGGAGATCGCCCAGCTCATCGGCCCGTGCCATCACCTCGCTGCCGGCGCGATCGAGGACGACGGAGCGCTCCCACGGAGTGGTCTGAGACCAGACGGGCAGTGCCTCACGCGCCGCATCGATCGCCCACTGAGCCATCGCAGCATCAGCCGCGCTCGTCTCGGCCAGCACATCCGAGACATCGGACGGGTTGATGTTCGGCCTTTCCTCAACCCCCGGTACCGCCCGTCCGGCGATCACCGAGGTGAGCAGGCGAGCACTCATCGGTAGGCCGCCAGACCCGTCAGCGCCTCACCGACCACGAGGGTGTGCATCTCGTTGGTTCCTTCATAGGTGAAGACGGACTCCAGATTGTTCATGTGACGAATGATGGGGTACTCCAGGGTGATGCCGTTTCCACCCAGGATGTTTCGGCACTCGCGTGCGATCGCAAGGGACTCACGGGCGTTGTTCAGCTTGCCCACGCTCACCTGCTCCGGTCGGATCAGACCCTCATCCTTGAGGCGGCCAAGATGCAGGGCGAGCAGCATCCCCTTGCCCCACTCCAGCGCCATATCCGCGATCTTCTTCTGCGTGAGCTGGTATCCCGCGATGGGCTTGTCGAACTGGATGCGATCCACCGAGTAGTCGATGGCCGTCTGGAGACTGTCGCGCGCAGCCCCCAGCGTGCCGAAGACGATCCCGTAGCGAGCCTCGTTCAGGCACGACAGCGGACCGCGCAGACTGGCAACCTCCGGCAGCACGGCATCGGCAGGCAGGCGCACGCCCTCGAGGACCAGCTCACTGGTCACCGAGGCGCGCAGAGACATCTTCTTGTGGATCAGGTTCGCCGTGAATCCGGGAGTGTCCGTCGGCACGACGAATCCGCGGATGCCCTCGTCCGTGCGTGCCCACACCACGGCAACATCGGCCACGTTGCCATTCGTGATCCACATCTTCGAGCCGTCAAGGATCCAGTCACTGCCGTCTCGACGGGCGCTGGTGCGCATGCCCGAGGGGTTCGAGCCGAAGTCCGCCTCGGTGAGCCCAAAGCAGCCGATGGCGTCTCCAGCCGCCATGCGCGGCAGCCATTCCTGCTTCTGCTCCTCTGAGCCGAACTCGTGAATGGCGAACATGGCGAGGGATCCTTGAACGCTCACCAGCGATCGGATGCCCGAGTCGCCAGCCTCCAGTTCCAGACAGGCCAGCCCATAGGCGACTGCCGACGTCCCCTGGCACCCGTATCCCTCCAGATGCATGCCCAGGACACCCAGCGAGCCGAGCTCGCGGGCCAGCTCGCGCGCCGGGATCTCTCCGACCTCGAACCAGTCGGCGATCTCGGGGCGGATGCGCGTGTCGACGTAGTCCCGAACGACGTCTCGAATAGCTCGCTCCTCCTCATTCAAGAGGTGATCGATCGAGAAGAGCTCGGCGAGCGTCTGCTGGTTCATGGGTTCTCCTGTAGTGAGGATCGGGCGGGAGTGCGGAAGGTGCTGTCGTTCTCTGTCACACGGTTGTGGTGCCGCATGAGCATGTCTTCAACGGCAGCCACTGAATGCGCGCGATGGTCGTCGTGCAGCTGCACCACGGCATCGGAGTCGCGAGCTCGTAGGGCCACCATCATCTGTGCGTGCTCGGCCGAGACGCGCTCGCGATTGGGGGAGCGCTGGTAGTAGAGCGCGCGGAAGGCATCTGTGGCGTCCCACAACTGCCGCAGGAGCCGGGAGAGGCGAGGCATGCCCGCCGCGTCGTAGATGGCGAAGTGAAAGCGGCGATTCGCGGCGGCCATCAGCACGACATCCTCGGCGAGCGCAGCGTCGTCGATCTCATCGCAGAGGGCGGCGATGTCCTCGATGTCCGCATCGTCAAGTGTGGGAATCGCCTGCCTCAGCGCGGCATCCTCCAGCAGCGAACGCAGGTAGTAGACCTCCCTGAGGTCATCGACACTCAACTCGGCGACGAAGTATCCGCGATTGGGATGGTTGATCACCTGGCCTTCGGACTCGAGCATCTTCAGCGCCTCCCGCAGGGGCACCCTCGACACGCCGTAGCGCTCCGCCAAGGTCTCCTGGACCAGCTGGTCACCTGGACCGAGAACGCCCGACACGATGTCCTCGCGAAGTGCTGACAGCACAACGCTCTGGGCCGTGGCCTTGCGATTCATCGACTCTCCTCCCCCACTCTCGAGTCACGCTCGGCGATGAGGGCCAGGACCTCATCGCGATCCTCATCCACCTCCGGAGGCGCGCTGCGGTAGATCGCCGGGGTCGCCGAGTAGTTCACGGGGTTGGCAACGTGACGCTGGGCGGACTCGCGGCGAGGATCCTCGATGGTCACCACCGGTGACAGCCCCAACGACTCCGAGAGCTCAAGCCCGGTGGCAATGTCATTGATCGGACCGCAGGGCACTCCAGCCTCGGTGATGATCCGCTGCCATTCGTCGGCGGTGCGCTCCGCGAGCAGGTCGTTCAGCACGCGCACCAGCTCCGATCGATGGGTGACACGATCGGCGTTCGCCGCGAAGGCGGGATCGACTGCCATCTCCGGGCGGCCCAGGGCTGCCATCAGCCGCGCGAACTGAGCATCGTTGCCGACGGCCAGAATGAGGGGCCGGTCCGAGGCTGAAAAGACCTCATACGGCGAGATGGACGGATGGGCATTGCCCATGAATCCAGGAATCACGCCTGCACCGAGGACGGAGGACATCTGGTTGACCAGCGAGGACTGCAGGCTCTGGATGAGGGACACCTCAAGGGACTGCCCGACACCCGTGACGTCCCGGTGCCGAAGGGCAGCGAGGATTCCGACCGTCGCGTGGAGTCCCGTGAGGACGTCCACGAGCGCCACTCCGACCTTGGTCGGCTGATCCGTTCCTGTGATGCTCATCAGCCCGCCCATAGCCTGCACGAGCAGGTCGTATCCGGGAAGGTCACGCCCTGCTCCGGAGCCGAAGCCGCTGATGGAGCAGTAGACGACTCCCGGATTCACTGCCGCGACAGCCGGATAGTCCAGTCCGAATCGGGCCAGTGCACCCGGCCGGTAGTTCTCGATCAGGACGTCGCTGGCCTTCGCCAGGCGCTGCGCGACCTCCAGATCGTCCGCGTCCGTCAGGTCGAGTGCGATGGACAACTTGCTTCGGTTCACGGACTGGAAGTACGTCGCCTGACCATCGGCGGCGAAGGGCGGGCCCCACCCACGGGTGTCGTCCCCGCTGCCAGGGCGCTCGACCTTGATCACGGTGGCACCCAGATCGGCCATGAGCATCGTGGCGTAGGGACCTGCGAGCACACGCGAGAAGTCCGCGATGATCACACCGTCAAGAGCCGAAGACACCGCAGGATTGTATCCAATAATTACGAAAATGTATACAATCGCGTGAGGTCAGTGCCGGTCACTCCTGAAGCAGCGGTGCGATCGCCTCGAGAACCGCGGGATCGTCGATCGTGCTGGGGGCCGGTTCGGGCCGGCCATCAGCGATCCCTCTCATCGTCCGGCGGAGAATCTTCCCCGATCGGGTCTTGGGCAGGCCCGGGACGACCACCACCCTCTTGAGCGCCGCCACCGGTCCGACCTGATCCCGCACGGCCTCGACCACCTCCTCCTGGAGAGTCTCCGGATCGATGCGGCTTCCCGCCTTGAGGACGACGAAGGCGCGCGGGACCTGTCCCTTGAGATCGTCGCGAACTCCGATCACTGCGCACTCGGCAACGTCGGGATGAGCGGCCACGACCGCTTCCATGGATCCGGTCGACAGGCGGTGACCTGCGACGTTGATGACGTCGTCCGTCCGCCCCATGACGTACAGGTAGCCGTCCGGGTCGAGGAACCCCCCGTCCCCCGTGGAGAAGCACCCCGGCACCGCAGAGAGGTAGGAGTCGACGAAGCGCTGATCATCGCCCCACAGCGTCGGCAGGCAACCCGGGGGAAGCGGCAACCCGATCACGATGGCCCCCTGCTCACCGGCTTCAACGGGCTCCCCCGTCGGGTCAACCACGCGCACATCGAAGCCCGGCACCGGAACCGAAGGAGAGCCGGCCTTGATCGGGAGGGGCTCGAGGCCGCGCGGATTCGCAGCGATCGGCCAGCCCGTCTCCGTCTGCCACCAGTTGTCGATGATCGGAACCCCCAGCTTGGCGCCGGCCCACTCATAGGTGTCCGGATCGAGTCGCTCGCCCGCGAGGAAGAGCGAACGCAGACTGGAGGTGTCGTGGTCGGCAAGTAGCAGGCCGTCCGGGTCCTCGCGCTTGATGGCCCGGATCGCGGTGGGTGCGGTGAACAGCCCCGCCACGCTGTGCTCGGCCACCACCCGCCAGAAGGCACCTGCGTCCGGAGTGCCCACCGGCTTGCCCTCGAACAGCACGCTCGTGGCCCCGCAGATCAGTGGGGCGTAGACGATGTACGAGTGGCCGACCACCCAACCCACATCCGACGCCGCCCACCACACATCTTCAGCCGTCATCCCGAAGACGTTCTCGAAAGACCATGCCATGGCAACCGCATGCCCACCGTTGTCCCGCACCACACCCTTCGGCCTTCCCGTGGTTCCTGATGTGTACAGGATGTAGAGAGGGTCCAGGGCCGAGACCTCTACCGCAGCGTGCGGCTGCGCGTCGGCGAGCAGTTCATGCCAGTCTCGATCCCGGGCTCCCATCGACGCCAGGGCCTGTGGCCGCTGCAGGATGATGCACACGTCGGGAGCATGCTCTGCCCGCTCGAGCGCTGCATCGACCATCGGCTTGTACTCGACTACCTTGGCGCCCTCAATCCCGCAGCTGCTGGCCACCATCACCTTCGGCCGGGCGTCATCAATGCGTACCGCCAACTCTCCTGGCGCGAAACCACCGAACACGACGGAGTGCACCGCACCGAGCCGAGCGCATGCCAGCATCGCGATCACTGCCTCAGGCACCATAGGCATGTAGATCAGCACCCGATCTCCGCGCACCACGCCCTGACCAGCCAGCACTCCGGCAAATCGTGACACCGAATCAAGCAGCTCGGCGTACGTGATTCGACGCACCGTCCCGGTCACTGCGCTGTCATGGATGAGGGCGACCCGTCCCCCCTGCCCGGCAGCAACATGACGATCGAGCGCATTGACGCAGGTGTTGAGTGTCCCGTCGGGGAACCAGCGATAGAGGGGGGCGCCTGAGTCGTCGAGCCCCCGCGTCGGTCGGTCCACCCACTCGATGCGCTGAGCCTGCTCCAGCCAGAACCCCGAGGGATCCTGCGCGGCACGCTCCCGCTCGCGCCGATAGCTCTGCATTTCGGCCTCCCGTCAACTCGCGGTGGAGTCCTCCGTCGTGACTCCCCGATGCGCCAGTCCCTTGCGAGCGGCAGTGCTGACCACCCGGATGAGCACGGCGATGAACACCAGGTCCAGGGCCATCTGCACCATGGTCACGGCCCGCGCGACGGTAGTAACGGGGGTGATGTCACCGAATCCCACCGTCGCCAGCACCGTGAGCGCGAAGTAGTAGGACGTGAATGCGTCCAAGGGCTCGGTGAATGCCTTCGCGTCGAAGAGCGATATGGCCACGTAGATCATCGCGAAGACCGCCAGAAACAGGGCAGCCAACAGCACCAGGGCTTCGGCGGCCATCAGGGTCGGGAAGCGCGAGTGCGTGATCCGCTTGAGCTGCCGTCGGGAGATCACCAGGTAGACGACGGCACCCAGCAGGGCCACGCCGATCGGCGCCAGCATGCGCCCATCAGGGGTATCGGGAACAAGCGTCAGCGCAAAGGCAATCAGCACGAACCCCAGAATCAGGCGGACGACGGTGCCCGCAACAGCAATGATCAGTTCCCGACGAGTGGGCTTGACCGCTGCTGGCACGTCGACGATACCGGGAAGAGACATGGCAGGAGTCTGCCACGACCGAGGTCGGCAGGGTCGGAATCGGTCACCCCGACCCTAGGGATTCGCTGCCGCCAGCTGCCCGCATGCGCCGTCGATCTCGCGGCCTCGGGTGTCTCGAACGGTGACGGCCACGCCCTTGCCCTTCAGCGCCCTCACGAAGGCACGCTCATCCTCCGGGCGCGATGCCGTCCACTTCGACCCGGGAGTCGGGTTGAGGGGGATCAGGTTCACGTGGACCAGATGGCCCGCGAGCAGATCTCCGAGAAGCTCTGCCCGCCACCGCTGGTCATTGACATCCTTGATCAGCGCGTACTCGATGCTCACTCGACGGTGAGTGCTTCTGGCGTATTCCCATGCCGCATCGAGGACCTCGCGAACCTTCCAGCGCGTGTTGACAGGCACCAGGGTGTCGCGCAGTGCATCGTCCGGCGCGTGCAGCGAGACGGCCAGTGTCACCGGCAGGCCCTCATGGGCGAGTTCGCGGATGCGAGGCACCAGCCCCACTGTGGACACCGTGATGCCGCGAGCGCTGATTCCCAGCCCCGCGGGTGAGGGTTCCACGAGCCGTCGCACGGCTGCCACGACCGCGCGGTAGTTCGCGAGGGGCTCGCCCATGCCCATGAAAACGACATTCGTCACCCGGCCAGGGCCACCGTCCACCTCACCATGCTGAAGTGCGCGCGCACCCGCGATGACCTGCTCGACGATCTCCGCCGTCGAGAGATTTCGGGTGAGTCCCGCCTGTCCCGTGGCACAGAACGGACAGTTCATGCCACACCCCGCCTGCGAGGAGATGCACATCGTGACCCGCTCGGGGTAGCGCATGAGCACGCTCTCCACCAGTGCGCCGTCATGGAGTCGCCAGAGGGACTTGACGGTGGTTCCCTCATCGCAGGCGATGGTGCGCACGGGAGTCAGGAGCGTGGGCAGCAGAGCCGCGCGGATGGTCTCGCGTGCACCCTCGGGCAGATCCGACCACTCCTGCGGGTCGTCACTGAGCCGGCTCAACCAGTGTCTGGACACCTGATCGGCACGAAAGCCGGGAAGGCCCAGATCGGTCACGGCCTTCTTGCGCTCCGCTGGATCGAGGTCCATCAGGTGGACAGGCGGCTTGCCCCTGCGAGGGGATTCGAAGATCAGTTCACCGGGCTTGGGCATGGTCGTCAGAAGGCCGTTCCGCTGCCGAGGAAGAGCGTGAAGAGCGCCCATGACGTGAAGGCGTTCGGAATCAGGGAGTCGAAGCGATCCATCATGCCGCCATGCCCCGGGAGGAACGAGCCCATGTCCTTTACTCCCAGATCCCTCTTGATCGCGCTCTCTGCGAAGTCGCCAGCTGTCGCCGTGACCGTCATGACCAGGCCGGCGATCACACCCTGCCACCACGGTGCGTCGAAGAGGAACACGAAGCACAGCGCCCCAACGATCCCCTGCAGGATCACCGATCCGGCGAATCCCTCCCACGACTTCTTGGGGCTGATCTCAGGAGCGATGGGATGGCGTCCGAAGAGCACACCGGCCACGTAGCCGCCGATGTCATTGCTGATCGTCAGCAAAATGAACGCGACGACTCGGACGGTTCCGTTGTCGGCCGCCAGCGTCAGGCTCAGGAATCCCGCCGTGAACGGCAGGTAGGCGATCGTGAAGACGCTCGCGGTGACATCTCGGACGTAGCCCTCGTAGCCGCGACGCAGGCGCCAGATGAGCGCCCCGAGGATGGCGATGCCCGTGGCCGCGAGGAGCGCCACCGGACCCCACACGTAGGCCACCGCAGGGACGATCAGAGTCGCGGCATAGGCAGGCGTCCGCGCAACCCGTACGCCGATTCCCGCGAACGCCGCCACCACCTCGCGCACCGCCACCAGCATCGTGGCGATCACCACGACGACGAAGAGCCAGGGAAGAGTCACGAGGCTGACGATCACCACGATGCCCAGCACGACTCCAGACGCGACCGCCGCGGGCAGGTTGCGGCCAGCCTTGGAGCCGGTGTCGGGCGGTGAGTCACCCATCAGGTGACCTCAGATCTCGAGAAGTTCGGCTTCTTTGTGCTTGAGGATCTCGTCGATGTGCTCGACGTGCTTGTGCGTCACGTCGTCGAGGTGCTTCTCCCCGCGGCGGACGTCGTCCTCACCCGCCTCGCCGTCCTTCTGCATCTTGTCGAGCGCATCCTTGGCGTGGCGACGGATGTTGCGCACGGAGACTCGGGCCTCCTCCGCCTTGTGCTTGGCGACCTTGATGTACTCCTTGCGCCGCTCCTCGGTGAGCTGGGGCAGGTTGATCCTGATGATGTCGCCATCGTTGTTCGGGTTGACACCAAGATCGCTCTCCCGGAGCGCCTTCTCGATGGCGACCATCGAACCCTTGTCATACGGCGAGATGATGATCGAACGGGCCTCAGGGATGGTGATGGACGCGAGCTGATTCACAGGAGTCATGGCTCCGTAGTAGTCGACCATGACCTTGTTGAACATCGCTGACGTGGCGCGACCGGTTCGGATGGTGCCGAAGTCGTCACGTGCCACCGAGATGGCCTTGTCCATCTTCTCCTCGGCATCGAGAAGGATGATGTCGATCTGCTCGCTCACCTGGGCTCCTGCTTCCTATCCGTTGTCAGTCGAGACTAGCGTTCCGATGGTCTCTCCCCTGACCGCACGGGCAATGTTGCCCTCAACCAGAAGATTGAAGACCACGATCGGCAGGTCATTGTCCTGGCACAGGCTGATCGCCGTTGCGTCCGCCACCTTGAGGTTTCGAGCAAGCACCTCAGCCGGGGTCAAGTGGTCGAACCGCACGGCATCAGGGTTGGTGCGCGGATCGGAGTCGTACACGCCATCGACGCCCTTGGCCATCAGGACCACTTCCGCCCCGATCTCAAGGGCTCGCTGCGCTGCCGTGGTGTCGGTCGAGAAGTAGGGAAGACCCATGCCCGCGCCGAAGATCACCACGCGGCCCTTCTCGAGGTGCCGCACCGCTCGGCGAGGGACATACGGCTCGGCAACCTGACCCATCGTGATGGCCGTCTGCACACGGGTCTCGACGCCGGCCTTCTCGCAGAAATCCTGCAGTGCCAGACAGTTCATGACGGTGCCGAGCATGCCGATGTAGTCCGCCCGAGCACGGTCCATCCCCCGCTCGGACAGCATCGCGCCGCGGAAGTAGTTGCCGCCGCCGATCACCACCGCCACCTGCGTGCCCGTGCGCACGACGTCAGCGATCTGTGCCGCGATGGATGCCACGACGTCCGGGTCGACCCCCAGACCCTGGCCTCCGGCGAACGCCTCCCCAGAGAGCTTGAGGAGAACACGATCCCAGCCGCCTTCCGGCGCCTGGGGCCACGTCTCGATCGTGCCCTCCAACGATGGCTGAACCGCACCGGATCGATCCGTCATGGGGTGACCTCCATCCGATGCACTGTCGAACCCAGTATTGCTGATCAGGCCTGGCCGGGCTCGAATCGGGCGAAGCCGGTCACGGTCGTTCCCGCGTCCTGAAGGACCTGGGCGACCGTCTTCTTGTTGTCCACCACGCTGGGCTGCTCCAGCAGAACGTTGTCCTTGAAGAAGGCGTTGACCCGGCCCTCGATGATCTTGGGCATCGCCGCCTCAGGCTTGCCCTCCTCCTTGGCCGTCTCCTCTGCGATGTGGCGCTCATTGGCCACCACGTCGGCCGGCACCTCATCGCGAGTCAGGTACTGCGGACGCATCGCAGCGATCTGCATGGCTGCGCCCTTGGCCGCCTCCTCGCTGCCGGAATAGGCGACCATGACACCGACCTGCGGGGGAAGGTCAGACGCGCGGTGGTGCAGGTAGGAGGCAACCGTGCCCTCGAAGACGGCGACGCGACCGAGTTCGATCTTCTCGCCGATGACGCCAGCCATCTCCGTGGTGGCGGCCTCGACGGTGCGACCGTCCGGCAGAGTCGCGGCCAGCACAGCATCGCGATCACCCAGTGAGCCGGAGTTTGCAGCAGCAGCGATCTGGGATGCCAGCGCAAGGAAGTCCGCATTCTTCGCAACGAAGTCGGTCTCGCAGAGAACCTCGACGAGGGCAGTGCCCTCGGCTGCGACCAGACCATTCGAGGTCTCGCGCTCGGCTCCACGCTTCGCGGCCTTCGCCGCCCCCGAGATGCGCAGCGCCTCGACAGCCTTGTCGAAGTCGCCGCCGGTCTCCTCGAGCGCCTTCTTGCACTCCATCATCCCCGCGGCGGTGAGCTCACGAAGCTTCTTGACGTCTGCGGCGGTAATCGTCGCCATGGTGGTGTTGTCCTCCAGGTTGTGGGTGAATGCACGCCGTTCGGTGATCCGGCGCGCGGGTCGCGCGCGCCGGATCAGCGACACGACTATTCGGCGGTCGGCTCCGCCGACTCGGCGACTGTCTCGACGACGGTCTCGACGGCACCGTCAGTCGCGGCGACCTCCGCCACGACGGCCTCGACTGCAACAGCCTCGGCGGGCGCCTCGGAACCGGCCAGGAGCTCCCGCTCCCACTCGGCCAGCGGCTCCGCCTCAGTGGGCTCGGCGCCACCAGCACGCGCGATCAGGCCCTCCGCGACAGCATCGGCGATCACCCGGGTCAGCAGGGCCACCGAGCGGATGGCGTCATCGTTGCCGGGGATGGGGAAGTCGACCTCGTCCGGATCGCAGTTGGTGTCGAGGATCGCGATCACCGGGATATGAAGCTTGCGAGCCTCGCCCACGGCGATGTGCTCCTTCTTGGTGTCGATGATCCAGACGGCGCTGGGGATCTTCGACATCTCGCGGATGCCACCGAGGGTCCGAGCAAGCTTGTCGCGCTCGCGACGCAGAACGAGCAGCTCCTTCTTGGTCATCCCCGAGCCGGCCACGTCGTCGAAGTCAATCTCCTCAAGCTCCTTGAGGCGCTGCAGACGCTTGTGGACCGTCTGGAAGTTCGTGAGCATGCCGCCGAGCCAACGCTGGTTGACATACGGCATTCCCACGCGGGTGGCCTGCTCCGCAATGGCCTCCTGGCCCTGCTTCTTGGTTCCGACGAACATCACCGAGCCGCCGTGAGCGACCGTCTCCTTGACGTACTCGTAGGCGCGATCGATGTAGGACAGCGACTGCTGAAGGTCGATGATGTAGATGCCATTGCGCTCGGTGAAGATGAATCTCTTCATCTTCGGGTTCCAGCGACGGGTCTGATGCCCGAAGTGGACTCCGCTCTCGAGCAGCTGGCGCATGGTCACAACGGCCATGAGTGCACGCTCCTTGCGGCCGTCTGACGACGGCCTTCTGTCATGGCCGCCCTGGGACGGCCGTGTCGGTTGCGGCTCGACCGGTTGGTCGTGCCCCTCGTGACCCCGGCACCGAGAACCACCATGGTGGGACCGACCGGCGACCGTCCTCACCTGAGCAAGGCATGGGCCACATGAATTCCCGCCCGGGATGACCCGAGCAGGTGCCCACATCCTAGGGCCTGGCCGGGGGTGCTCCGTCCACAGGGGCGCCCTCACGGGTCAGGCGTCCACATCCCGGCGGTCGCGATGGCCGGCGGATTCACGGCCAGTGAGCCTGATCACATGGTCATGTCCCACGCTCTGCTGCTCATCTGTCTCACTCTCGCCCTGCCCGCCGTATCGGACCCTGCTCCCGTCCCCCTACGCACCCCCGTCCCCGTCCCCGTCCTCGGCCCCGTCTCCGGCCCCGTCCCCGTGGACCCGAACGCCGTCCTGTCTCCGTTTCAGGCGCCCTCGTCTCCATGGGGGCCAGGGCACCGAGGGCTGGACCTCGCAGCTCGACGAGGGCAGCAGGTGCTCTCCTGGACCTCGGGCACCGTTGCCTTCGCCGGCCGCGTCGCCGGCAAGCCGGTGGTCGTGGTCTCGCTGACCGGTCAGCGTCGGGTGACCTACGAACCGGTGATCGCGAGCATGAAACCTGGCCAGTCGGTGCACCCGGGCGATGTGCTCGGCCACGTGGCCGCGGCTGGGGGGCACTGCGGGGGTGACACCACGGGCCGGGCCACGCACTGCATCCATGTGGGCCTTCGAACGAAGGACGGATACCGAGATCCGCTGGTGCTGCTGAGAGGACCCGCTGTCCTCAAGCCCCTTCCACGTCTCGACGTACGCCTACGCCCATGCCCATGCTCGACTCAGTCCCCGCCTGCCTCCGAGTCGGCGACGGCGCGCGGGTGCGCCTGAACATACGTGGCCCGTAGGCGCTCAACGGACACGTGCGTGTATCGCTGAGTAGTGGAGAGCGTCGCGTGCCCGAGCAGCTCCTGCACCGACCGCAGGTCAGCGCCGCCCTCGAGCACATGGGTTGCGGCCGTGTGCCGGAGCGCATGGGGAGCGATGTCGGGGCCCCCCGACTCCAGAGCCAGCCGATGGACCACTGTCCGCACGCAACGAGGATCGATGCGACCACCTCGGACGCCGAGGAAGAGCGCACTGCCTGATGCCGGACTCACCAGCTCGCCTCGGCGCTCCCACCATGAGTCGAGTGCTGCGGCGGCAGGACCGCCGTAAGGGACAGTGCGCTCCCGGTCTCCCTTGCCTCGAACGCGAATCGTGCGCTCTCGCCTGTCCACGCTGGGCACCTCAAGTCCGCAGAGCTCCGACACGCGAATGCCCGTCGCATACAGCAGTTCGACGATGGCGCGATCGCGCGCGCCGATGGCAGAGCCGTCATCTGCTGCAACGGCTGCGTGCTCCATGAGGGCACTGGCCTCCTCGTGATCGAGCACCGTGGGCAGCACGGCCGCCACCTGCGGACTCGCCAGGCGCTCGCCGACATCTGACGTCGTGATCCCTCGCCGAAAGCACCACATCGTGAAGGAGCGAGCCGAGGCCGCACGTCGTGCGATGGTCGCGCGCGCCAGCCCCTCCCCGCTCTGCTGGGCCAGCCACGTGCGCAGGTGCGCCAGCGTGATCCCGCTCGGAGCGGTGATGCCGGCCCCCGAGCAGTGATTCAGAAGTGAGCGGACGTCGCCGACATAGGCCCGCACGGTGTGGCTGCTTCGGCGGCGCTCGCTCGTCAGATGGGCGGTGAACCCATCGAGAGCCTCCGCCAGAGGAGGGGGAAGGGGTGCTTCCTGATCTGCCACACCCTCATCGTGGCAACTCGGTGCCACTCTCCGCGGGAGGCACGCGGAGACGCCGCCAGCCGCGTGGGCCCTCCTCCACCCATCCCAGCATCACCAGCTCGGTGAGTCCGGCCAGGACATCCGCCGGTGCGAGGGCGCTCGCTCGAATCAGGGCATCTGCGTCGCTCCAGCCACGCGAGGGCATGGAGTCCAGCACGCGCGTCTGACCAGGGCGAAGAGCGTCGCGCTCAATCTGGGCCGGCGAGCCAGGGGCAGGCGTCAGGGGCGCCTGCGTGATCGAACTCAGATCCAGGGCCGCGATGACGTCAGCGCATTCCCCGACCACGATGGCCATCCCCTCCTGCATCATTCGATGGCATCCGGCCGACATCGGCGAGGTGACGGGCCCGGGCACCGCAAGCACGGGCCGCATGAGTGTGGAGGCGGCGTGAGCCGTGGCCATCGTCCCCGATCGCACTGCCGCCTCCACGACAACTGTTGCGCGGCCGAGCGCGGCGATCATGCGATTGCGGGAGAGGAACCGCTGACGTCGCACGGACTCTCCCGGAGGAACCTCGCTGATGACCAAGCCCTGATCCGCGATGGCATCCAGCAGGGGCGCGTGAGCGCGTGGGTAGGGCACGTCGACTCCCCCGGCCACCACCGCAATGGTGACTCCGCCGGCGGCCAACGCACCACGATGTGCCGCCGCGTCAATGCCGAAGGCCGCGCCCGAGATCACCGTCCAGCGCTCGGAAGCCAGTTCAGCAGCCCAGGATCGAGCTGTCTCGTCTCCATAGGGCGTACTCGCCCGAGCTCCGACGATCGAGACCGATCGCAAAGCGATCAGCCGCAGATCCGCGGCCCCGCTGACCCACATCGCAAAGGGAGCCGTCGGCCCCAGCGCATCCACCTGCCTCGGCCACTCAGGACTGCCGCGGGTGATGATGCGAGCCCCGATGCGATCGGCGCGCTCCCGCGCCCGCTCGGCGCTGTACCCCGACCAGCGCGCGAGCATGCCCTCCTCGTGGCGAAGTCCGGTACCGCGGGCCTGAAGGCGACTCAGGAATTCCGTTGGTCCCCACCTCTCGATGCGAGCACATGCTGCGGGGTCGGCCGGCTCGACCATGTGCGCCAGAGCGATCCATGCATCCTCGGTGTCCGTCATGAGGCCAGCCCTGCATGCGCGCCCCGCAGGGCCAGCGCACCCGCTACCTCATCGCGTCCTGGCGCATCGATCTTCCGTAGGTCGGCAAGGGTCCACGACACCCGCAGGACACGGTCGACGCCTCGCAGATTTTCGGATCCGCGCTCGATCTCGGCCAGCAGATCAGCGCCGTCGGACCTCAACGGCCAGCGCCGACGAAGCTCACCCGCGGGCACCTGCGCATTGACCCGCCACGGGGTCGATGCAAGGCGATGGCTCATCCGCTCGCGCGCCGATTGGACCCTCGCGCGAACAGTCGCACTCGACTCTGACCGCTCCGCGGAGTCCAGTTCGCCGACGCTGGGACGACTAACGGCCAACCTGATGTCAATGCGGTCCATCAGGGGCCCCGAGAGTCGCGCCGCGTAGCGACGAACTGCGGACGGACTGCAGGAACACCCGGCTCCGGTTCCGATGCGCTTGCCGCATGGACAGGGGTTCGCTGTGATGGCGAGCTGGAAGCGGGCCGGCAGGAGTCCGGACCAGCTTGTGCGATTCACCGACACCACCCCCGACTCCAAGGGCTGCCGCAGTCCTTCCAGCACTGGACGGGCGAACTCCGGCGCCTCGTCCAAGAGCAGCACACCCCGGTGCGCCATGGTGACCGCACCCGGTAGCACCCGCCCGCCGTGAACCGATCCGAGTAGTGACGATGCCGACGCGCTGTGATGCGGGGCGCTCAGCGGAGGAACGGGGATCTCGCGCATGCTCCGCGGGAGTCCGGCGACCGAGTGGATGGCCGCCACCTCAAGGGAGTCATCGTCCGACAGCGGCGGCAGCAGGCCCGGCAGACGCTCCACCAGCAACGTCTTTCCCACGCCAGGAGGACCAACCATCGCCAGGTGATGTCCACCAGCAGCTGCCACTTCAACCGCCCATCGGGGAAGCAGGTGACCACGCACGTCCGCAAGATCCAGTGCGGCGGAGGAGCCGACAGCCTCCCGATCATCGTCATGGGGGGTCCCGTCCGCACCATCCATGGTGTCGTCGCCATCACCGGGAACCGGTTCATCGTCGACGACGCCGCCCTCGAGGACGGCGCAGACGTGGTGAAGCGTGTGCGCGCGGACGATCGAGATTCCACTGACCGCTTCGAGCTCAGCCGTCCCGCGGGACGCCACGATGACTCGTTCCAGACCGGCCTGTCGTGCCGCAAGAACGGCCGCCAGCATCCCGCGTGATGGCCGGACCCGACCGTCGAGGCCGAGTTCTCCGATCAGTGCCGTGGATGCGATCGCGGCGGGAGGGAAGGCTCCGTCGGCCGCCAGGATGCCTATCGCCATCGGAAGATCGAGTCCTGCGCCGTGCTTTCGAACCTCGGCCGGCGACAGGCTCACGGTGATTCTGCGATTCGGCCACTTCCGGCCGGATGCCTCGACGGCACACCTGGCACGCCAGCGTGACTCGGCCACCGAGGCGTCCGGAAGACCCACGACACCAACACTGGGAAGCCCATCTGAGACGGCGACTTCCACGCGCACCACGATCCCCTGGACGCCCACGATCACGACCCCCTGCACGCATGCCAAGGGCATGTCACTCCACCCCGCGCAGGTAGTTGATGATCGGCGGTCCAGACGCAGGGACGAGAACGCCCACCACATCGAACCGGATGACCGGTACGTAGACCTCCTGCTCATCAAGCCACCTCAGCGCCAGTTCGCGAAGGCGTCGCATCTTTCGCGGCCCCACCGCTTCAGCCGGCGACCCGTGCGCGAGACTCCGACGCGTCTTGACCTCGCAGACAACGAGACTCTCGCCGTCTCGAGCGAGCACGTCCAACTCGCCGGCATCGCACCGCCAGTTGCGGTCGAGAATGATCAGTCCCTCTCGCCTCAGCAGGTCGACCGCAAGGTCTTCTCCGTATCGCCCTAGGGCGTCCTTCGCGCGCATCCGCAGCACCTCCACGTGAATCGTGCGACGGCTTCGCGTCAGCGGCGAGAGGGCCCTGCGCGCCTGTGGATGACCACCCGTCGGTGGTCAGGGGTGTGGACAACGCGACAAGGATCAGGGTTGATCGTCAGGCGTCACTCCGGGCAGGCGCCAGCTTCGGCGGTGCATGCTCGTGGGCCCCAGCCGCGTCAGTGCGTCAATGTGCTCCGGCGAGGCGTATCCCTTGTTCCCCGCCCATCCGTACTCGGGAAACTGCGCTGCAAGATCAGTCATGATGGCGTCCCGCTCGATCTTGGCCAGGACGCTGGCCGCAGCGACCGAGGTGCACGTCATGTCCGCCTTGACCTGCGTCACCACGCGGCCGTTGAACACAGGGCGCCCGTCCGGTGACCCGGATTCCACCTCGAAGAGGCTCCCCTGCTGCGCCGGAGTCAGCCAGTCATGTCGCCCGTCGAGCAGCACCACCTCGGGCATGACCGTGAGCATCGCGAGCGCACGGTTCGCGGCCAGTCGCAGCGCACCGATGATTCCATGAGAGTCGATCTCCTCGGCTGACGCATGGCCCACCGCCGACGACAGCGACCAGTCCCGTATTCGTGGAGCCATCTGAGCTCGGGCCCGCGGCGTCAGCACCTTGCTGTCGCGAAAATCCGTGGCAGGTGGAGTGGATGCGTCGACCACGGCTGCCCCCACGGACACCGGACCGCTGAGGGCGCCCCGACCGACCTCGTCCATCCCGCACACGAGCTCGGCACCGTCCCGGAGCAACCTGCGCTCCACGCGCAAGGACGTTGAGATGGGCATCGCTAAGGGGTCGCGCCCTGGGTGATCTGGGGGTTCGCGAAGATCTCCGGAATGGGCACCGTGGCAATGCGGTTGAGGGGCCACAGCACGAGGACCACCCGGCCCACGACGTCACTGACCGGCACGGCGCCGTCGTCGACGTCGAGATGGAACCGGGAGTCCCGCGAATTGCCGCGGTTGTCTCCCATCATGAACACGCCGCCCTCGGGCACCACCACGTCGAACAGGACCTGATCGGTACGACCCTTGACGTAGTCCTCGACCAGAGGAACACCGTTCAGCAGGATGCGGCCTTCGGCATCGCAGCAGGCGATCCTGTCTCCTTCCACGGCAATCACCCGCTTGACCAGATCGTTGCCGGAGTCGCTGGGCAGAAGGCCGATGAAGGTCAGGCCGGTCTGCACCGCACCGCGGAATCCACTGGCCGGTGGCGGCGGATCAGGCAGCCAATCGCCCGGATCCTTGAAGACGACCACCTCACCCCGGCTCACCTCACCCAGCGAGGTGGTGATCTTGGAGGCCACGATGCGATCACTGATCGCGAGGGTGTCCTCCATGGACGAGCTGGGAACGAAGAAGGCCTGAACCAGGAACGCTCGGACCAACGCCGAGAGCACCAGTGCCGAGACGATGATGATCGCCGTCTCGCCGAGCCAGCGGCCAAGGCCGCTCCGGCTCTCACGCGGCTCCCGGCCACGAGCATGGCGTCCACGGCCGGCGGGCTGCTCCCGAGGAAGGCCCTGCGGATCTCTCGCAGACACGGCCATTACGAGCCCGTGCCTGCCGGGATGTCCGCGAAGGCCTGCGGAATCTCAAGGGAGCCAAGACGAGGGATCGGCCAGAGCACGTTCATCGCGCGGCCCACCACCTTCGACTCCGGGACGAAACCGCCCCCAGGATCGCCGAGATGTGCTCGCGAATCCGCAGAATTGGAGCGGTGGTCTCCCATGACCCACAGCATGCCCTCTGGAACGACGACATCGAATGCCTGCCAGCTGGGGGCGTCCCCGGGGTACAGGTAGGCACTCTCGTCGAGAGGGACGCCATTGACCGTCACGCGCCCGTCCGCGTCACAGCATGCGACGCGATCCCCACCCACACCGATCACCCGCTTGACGAAATCCGTCGAGTCGGGCGCCATGAAGCCGAGTGACTGACCTACCCAGACGGCCGCACCGGCGAGCGGATTGCGCTCAGGAATGGAGCCTGCTGGGACAAAACTGTCGGACCCGTCGAAGACCACGATGTCTCCACGCTCGATCGGGCGCAGGTGATACACCACCCGATTGACCAGGATTCGGTCACCGATCTGAAGCGTGTTCTCCATCGAGCCCGACGGAATCGAGAACGGCTTGGCCACGAATGTGGTGAGGAGCAGCACGACGCCCACCGCGATCGCGATGGTGACGGGAATATCCCACCAGGATTGCCCGCGACCCTCTTTCCTGCTCACAGTCCTGATCTCCCTGCCTTTCGGGTGGTCCCGAGTCGGCCTGGAGTCAGCCCTACGGCTTGACCGTTTCGCGGCGTTCGCGGATCTTCGCCTTCTTGCCGCGCAGGTCACGCAGGTAGTAGAGCTTGGCGCGACGAACGTCACCGAGGGTCACGACCTCGATCTGCTCGACGATCGGAGTGTGGATCGGGAACGTGCGCTCGACGCCGACTCCGTAGGAGACCTTGCGCACGGTGTAGGTCTCGCTGACTCCGGATCCGGAGCGAGCGATCACAACCCCCTGGAAGACCTGCACGCGGGTCTTGTTGCCCTCGACGACCTTGACGTGCACCTTCACGGTGTCACCGGGTCGAAAGGCCGGGATGTCGGTCTTCAGTGATGCTGCATCGACAGCGTCGAGCGTCTTCATGGGGTGTCACTTCCTGCAGGCGCCACAGGTCGCCCACTCACGTGGGGATGGAGGTCGTGCGTCGCGGCCGGAGCCGGCACCCTTCCGGACCGCTTCCCCTGTGGCGGGGCGGACCGGGGGCTGCCCAAGGACAGCCCGACGATGGGCCTACGTAGTCTGCCACGATGGGTACCGACAACCCAAACCAGGGGGCAACCGCCCTGGGACCGAGCCTCGAGGAGTCGCGCCGATGAGTCTGGATGCCAGAGCGGGCACCCCCGCGTCGGAGAGCGATCTCGTCGACCTGCCCGCGCTGCTCACCGCGTACTACGCCCTGCACCCCGATCCCGCTGACATCACCCAGCAGGTGTCCTTCGGCACCTCCGGCCATCGTGGCTCAAGCCTGGATGTGGCCTTCAACGACGACCACATCGCGGCCACCACCCAGGCCATCTGCAAGCATCGGAAGGCTGCTGGCATCCACGGCCCCCTGTTTCTCGCCCGTGACACTCATGCGCTCAGCGAGCCCGCCTGGACGACGGCCATCGAGGTTCTCGCGGCCAACGATGTGCAGACCCTCGTCGACTCCCGCGGTGGTTACACGCCTACGCCGGCGCTGTCCCACGCCATCGTCACCTACAACCGCGGACGCGCCCAGGACGATCCGGGTCGAGCCGACGGCATTGTGGTCACGCCCTCGCACAACCCCCCGCGAGACGGTGGCTTCAAGTACAACCCCCCGGACGGCGGACCCGCATCAGGGGAGATCACCTCGGTCGTTCAGGGCCTCGCCAATCAGTATCTGGCTGACCGCCTGTCCGGCGTTCGTCGCATCACCTGGACCCAGGCGCAGGCGTCAGGCCGGGTGAGCCCCCATGACTTCCTCGGCCAGTACGTCGACGACCTCCCGTCGGTCATCGACCTGGCTGCCATCCGGGAGGCGGGCGTCCGGATCGGCGCAGACCCCCTCGGCGGAGCGAGCGTCGAGTACTGGCAGGCCATCGCCGAGCGGCACGACCTCAACCTGGAGGTGGTCAATCCGCACGTGGACCCGACATGGCGGTTCATGACCCTGGACTGGGACGGCAGGATCCGCATGGACTGCTCGTCCCCTCACGCCATGGCATCGCTGATCGAGCGGAGGGCCGGATACGACATCGCCACCGGGAACGATGCCGATTCCGATCGCCACGGCATCGTGACACCGGATGCCGGACTCATGAATCCCAATCACTTCCTCTCCGTCGCGATCGACTACCTGCTCGGTCACCGACCGCAGTGGCGCGCTGACGCCGCCATCGGCAAGACGGTGGTCAGCTCGTCCATGATCGATCGAGTCGTGGCATCAGCTGGTCGTCGCCTGTGGGAGGTGCCCGTCGGCTTCAAGTGGTTCGTTCCCGGTCTCGCTGACGGATCCGTCGCCTTCGGCGGGGAGGAGAGCGCAGGCGCCTCGTTCCTCCGACGAGATGGATCCACCTGGACCACCGACAAGGACGGCATCATCGCCGCGCTGCTGGCCTCAGAGATCCTCGCCGTCACGGGAGTCAGCCCTTCGGTGCACTACACCGAGCTCACCGGCCGTTTCGGCAGTCCCGCCTACGCGCGGGTCGACGCAGCGGCCACGCGTGAGCAGAAGGCCGCACTGGGTCAGCTGTCTGCGGAGCAGGTGACCGCGACAACCCTGGCCGGCGAACCGATCCTCGAGCGACTCACGCACGCACCGGGCAACGGGGCCGCGATCGGAGGGCTCAAGGTGGTCAGCGAGAGCGGCTGGTTCGCCGCTCGACCGTCGGGAACCGAGGACGTGTACAAGATCTATGCCGAGTCGTTCCGGGGCCCCGAGCACCTGCGGCAGATCCAGGAGGATGCGCGCGCCGTGGTCGACACCGCTCTGGCGTAGACCGCCGCCCCGTCGTAGATCGAAGCTCTGGCGCAGATCGCCGAGCCACATCCCCCGACGGTGACGTCAGTCACCCAGCAGATCGGGGCGGCGCTCGGCCGTACGCGCATCCGCCTGAGCGCGCCTCCACTGCTCGATGTTTCCGTGATGGCCACTCAGAAGGACATCCGGGACGTGGAGATCCCGCCACTGCGGTGGCTTCGTGAACACCGGACCCTCGACTCGTTCGGCCATCTCGCCCGGTGCGAACGAGTCCTCCCGCGCACTGTTCTCATTGCCCAGCACTCCCGGCAGCAGCCGCGCGACGGCCTCGACCATGACGAGCACGGCTGCCTCTCCCCCGGCGAGCACGTAGTCACCAATCGAGACCTCGCACACTCCATCCCAATCCTCGCGGCCGGAGAAGTGATCGACGACTCGGGCATCGATGCCCTCGTACCTCCCGCATGCGAACACGAGCCAGTCACGATCAGACCATTCCTGAGCGGTCGCCTGTCGGAATGGGCGTCCGGATGGCGTCGGCACCACCAGTGTCGGGCGCACTGACGGCTCATCAGCGCGGACGTGATCAAGCGCCTCACCCCACGGCACCGGACTCATGACCATGCCCGGACCGCCGCCATAGGGAGTGTCGTCCACCGTGCGGTGGCGGTCTCGCGTGTAGGCCCGCAGGTCATGCAGGTGCAGGTCGATGATGCCCGCGTCGACCGCCTTGCCGACCAGGGACAGTCGAAGGGGCTCGAGGTACTCGGGAAAGATGGAGACGATGTCGACGCGCATCAGGCGTCCTCGTCGTCCCCATCATCGGGCGTGTCAGCATCCAGCAGGCCCGCTGGCGGATCGATGACGATGCGGCGGGCGCCCAGGTCCACGTCCGGAACGATCTCCGTGACAAAGGGAACGAGCACCTCGCCGCGGGATCCGGTCACCACCAGGAGGTCCTGGGCGGGCAGATGGGCCACCTCGGCCACGGTACCGACGAGTTCTCCGTCGACGGTGACCACCGTGCATCCGGTCAGGGCGCTGTCGTAGTACTCCTCGGGATTCTCAGGAGTCGCATCGTCGGGTCGTTCCACTTCAAGGATGAGACCACGAAGGGCCTCCGCGTCATTGCGGTCGACCACCCCCTCGAAGGTGACAAGCAGACGCCCCGAGTGCCAGTGCATCCGGTCGACGACCAGTTGTTGAACTGGTCCATCGACAAGCAGCACGGCACCCGGGGCGAAACGCTCATCGGGCTCGTCGGTCCTGGTCTCGACGGTCACTTCCCCACGAATGCCATGGGGACGACCGATGCGGCCGATGACGACGCGCATGAGTGTCTAGCGCTCGGCGACGTCGAGAAAATCGATGCGCACAGCACGATCGTCGTTGAGGGCTGTCACCACCGTGCGCAGGGCTGTCGCAGTACGACCCCCACGCCCGATGACGCGGCCCATGTCATCCGGATGGACACGCACGTCCAGCGAGCGTCCCCGACGTCCGTTGCGCATCTGCACATCGACATCGTCCGGGTGATCGACGATCCCACGCACCAGGTGGCCCAGGGCCTCCTCGAGCATCAGGCCTTCGCCTCTTCTGCAGACTCACCGGCAGCGGCATCTTCGGCGGCCGGCGTCTCGTCGGCCTTGTCACCGTGCACGGCCTCTTCGACCTTCTCCACGATGTCCTCGACCGCGTCCTTGACGGCCTCAGCAGCCTTCTCGACGACGTCCTCGACGACCTCGGCCACCTTCTCAGCAGCCTCCTCAGCCTTCTCGACGACGTCTTCGACGACCTTCTCGAGCTTGGGCTTCGGCTTCGTCTTGGGCTCGTCCGCGGCTGCCTTGACGGCCGCCTCGAACGCGATGATCTTGTTCGGCTTGACCTCGGCCACCTCGAGGGTGCCCTCAGCGCCCGGCAGGCCCTTGAACTTCTGCCAGTCGCCAGTCACCTTGAGAATGGCCATGACAGCCTCCGTGGGCTGCGCGCCCACGCCGAGCCAGTACTGGGCACGATCGGAGTCAAGCTTGATCAGACTCGGATTGTCCAGCGGCTGGTAAATGCCGATCTCCTCGATGGCGCGGCCGTTGCGGGCCGTGCGGGAGTCGGCGACGACGATGCGGTACTGCGGGGCGTGGATCTTGCCCACGCGCTTCAACTTGATCTTGACGGCCACGGGTGGCTTATCTCCTGATGTGTGGGGGCGGTTCGCTTGCTCGATCACGTGGGGACATGATCGAAGATGCGAGCCTGTTGACTGCCGTTCCGGAGGGTAGAGGGCCTACCGGGCGACAAGTGCTGGCACAGTCTGCCAGACGCGGGCCCCGGCCCCCCAACCGGCCCGTGTTCAGGGCCGACCGAGGGGATGGCCTGCCCGTGGTCAGCCCAGCAGGTCGCGCAGTTCCTTGGGCAGGCTCGACGGGTCGAAGTCCTCCGCGGGACCCTGGGTCTCGGGGGCGTCGACGACCTCCTGGGCGCGCTTGGCGGGATTTCCGCTGCGTCGCTTCCCCTTGGCGGGCTTGCTGGCCTTGGCCATCTTGCCCTTGGACTTCTTGCTCCCGCCCATGCCCGGCATTCCCGGCATGCCACCCATTCCGGGCATGCCCCCCGGACCCATCTGGCGCATCATCTTCTGGGCCTGGCTGAACCGCTCCACCAAGCCGTTGACGTCACTGACCAGCGTGCCCGAGCCGGCCGCGATGCGGGAGCGACGTGAGCCGTTGAGGATCTTCGGGTCGCGGCGCTCCGCCGGTGTCATCGACTGGATGATGGCGGCCACCCTGTCGAGCTCCCGATCATCCACCTGATCCAGCTGGGCCTTCATCTCGCCCATGCCGGGCAGCATGCCGAGGATCTTGCCCAGTGAGCCCATCTTCTTGACGGCCTGCATCTGCTCCAGGAAGTCCTCGAGCGTGAAGTCCTCACCCGACGAGACCTTCTTGGCCATGCGCTCGGCCTGGTCGGCATCGAAGGCCCGCTCGGCCTGCTCGATGAGCGTGAGCACATCGCCCATGTCGAGAATGCGCGACGCCATGCGGTCCGGATGGAAGGCCTCGAACTCGGTGAGCTTCTCGCCGACCGAGGCGAACATGATGGGCCGACCCGTGACGGTCACCACCGACAGCGCCGCACCACCGCGCGCATCGCCGTCGAGCTTGGTGAGGACAACAGCGTCGAACCCGATGCCGGCCTGGAATTCCTCGGCCGTGCGGACGGCATCCTGACCGATCATGGCGTCGATGACCAGCAGCACGTTGTCCGGCTGTGCAGCATCGCGCACATCGCGAAGCTGCTGCATCAGGTCTGCGTCCACAGCCAGCCGACCGGCAGTGTCGACGATGACGACGTCGTGCACCTTGGCTACCGCGTGGTCCCGCGCCGCTCGTGTCACGGCAACCGGGTCGCCTACGCCATTGCCCGGCTCCGGTGCGAACACGGCCACGCCGGCACGCTCCGCGACGACGGTGAGCTGGTCGACCGCATTGGGGCGCTGAAGGTCAGCCGCGACGAGAAGCGGGGTGTGCCCCTGCTCCTTCAGATGAACGGCGAGCTTGCCAGCCAAAGTCGTCTTGCCAGCACCCTGAAGACCGGCCAGCAGGATGACGGTCGGCCCGGATTTCGCGTAGACGAGGCGGGCAGTCTCGCCACCGAGGATGGCGACCAGTTCCTCGTGCACGATCTTGACGACCTGCTGAGCAGGATTGAGCGCGCCCGACACCTCCGCTGAGAGCGCCCGCTCCTTGACCGTGGAGGTGAACTGTCGCACCACGGGCAGGGCGACGTCGGCCTCGAGGAGCGCGGTGCGAATCTCCCGCACGGTGGCATCGACATCAGCCTCCGTCAGGCGTCCCTTGCCCCGAAGTCCCTTGAAGGTCGCCGCCAAGCGGTCGGAGAGGCTCGCAAACACGTCCGCCACCCTACCCGCGGCAGCTGCGACCCCGCGATCAGGCGGGTGCCGGCGACAACGGGCTCGCCAACGTGGACAGGACGGTCACCCGGAGAGCGTCGAGTCGCTCGTCGCTCAGCGATCCCCCATCCGGTGCCCGGACGAAGAAGGCGTCCACGACTTCCGAGCCGAGGGTGCTCACCTTCGCCCCGGTGATGTCGACATCAGCAGCCGCCACCGCACGCGCCACGCGATACAGGAGCCCGGCAGCGTCGTGAGCCCGGATCTCGACCACGGCACTTGATCCATCGGGATGCCGAATCGCGCGAACGGTCGGCGCCGGAGCAGACATCGACGAGGCCGGCTGGTCAGCCTCTCGCGCCCGGAGCCGATCGGCCACGTCGTAGGTGCCCTCAATCGCTCGTCGAACATCCTCGCTCAGCTGGGGCGCTGACGGCGGATCGCCGAACACCGGTCGCACGGTCCACTCCTGGACCGCTCGCCCGTCGACCGTCGTGACGCGCGCCGCCAGCACGTGGAGTCGATTCAGGGCCAGCACTCCGGCGACAGTGCCGAGCAGCCCCAGGTGATCACGAGCGGCCACCGTGATCACATGCGCGCTCTCCCCCTCCTCCATCAGCACCCACACGCCCTCCTGACTCAGAGCCAGGCGCTGGTGCTCGGAGAGCGAGGGCGGCTCAGGAAGGGGTCGGCCGTCGAGCACCCGCCTCGTCCGCCGAGTCAGGTCCGCCATGAGGCCAAAGCGCCACTCCGTGCAGACGGTCGGCCCCGTCGCCAGCGAATCGGCGACGGTGACCTCGTGCAGAAGATCGAGAACCTCGATGGACCCGACGACCGCGGCCATCTGTCCCACGACATCGGGGTCGTCGAGGTCGCGACGCGTGGCCGTGTCTGCGAGCACCAGATGGTGTCGCACCAGCATCTCTACGACGCGCGTGTCGTCGTCATCGAAGCCCATCCTCGCGCACAGATCGCGCGCGATTTCGGCACCCACGCGACTGTGGTCGCCGCCACGAGCCTTGCCAATGTCATGCAGCAGGGCTCCCATCAGCAGGAGGTCGGGACGATCCACGTTTCGCGTGAGAGCGCTGGCGCGTACGGCAGTCTCCAGCAGGTGTCGATCAACAGTGAATCGATGCAGGGCGTTGCGCTGAGGAGCCGATCGCACCGCATCCCATTCCGGTATCCATCGATGGATGAGACCGGCTTGATCGAGCGCTTCCCACACCTGCGGCAAGGCAGGTCCTGATCCGATCAGCGAGATGAAGGATTCGCGCATGGCTCGGGTCCAGGTGGCGGGAAGGTCCGGGCACTCGAGTGCAAGGCGATCGACGGTGTGGGGCGACAGCAGGACTCCCGCCTGCGCGGCCGCCGCAGCGGCGCGGAGCGCGAGTCCAGGATCCTTCGCCGGCTGGGCATCGAGAGCCAGAACCGCCTCGCCGTTCTGCAGAACGACTCCATCGGCCAGCGGAACCCGTGCAGGAGTGCGACGCTTGATCGCTCGGAATGACTTGCGCTGGCGCCCCGCTGCGATGCGCTCGACCCGATGCCACGCCACATCGCTCGCATAGGCGATCGTGCGCGCCCCCTCGTAGACCCGACGCAGGAGTTCATCCGGATCCGCTGCTCCGAGAACATCCTCGGCGACCGCCTCCTGCTCCTGCATCACGAGTGAGTCCTGAGCCCGTCCGGTGCGCAGATGGAGAGAGTCGCGAACATCCAGCAGGAACTGCACGGAATCCTGCCAGCCGGTGTGGGGGACGTCCGTGAGCCAGGACGCAGTGATGCCGGTGAGGATCGACGCATCCCGCAGCCCCCCGTAGGACTCCTTGATCTGCGGCTCCACCATCTGGCTCAGCTCGCCGAACTGACTGCGTCGGTCACGCACCATCCCATGCAGCTCGAGCAGTCGATCAGCGGCCATCGCTCGCCAGTCCGCCAGAACTCCCGAGGTCAGTTGCGCTGCCAGGGCTTCATCGCCCGCGATGACTCGAGCATCCAGCATCCCCAGGACCACTTTGACATCCGAGCTCGCGATGAGCCGTGCCTCACTCACCGTGCGAACGCTGTGATCCAGGCGCACACCCGAGTCCCAGATGGGGTACCACAGGGCATCCGCAGCGGGGCCGACATCGCTTGCACGCGTGGAGTGAAGAAGGACGAGGTCGAGGTCGCTCCCGACCGTGAGCTCTCCACGGCCGTATCCCCCCACCGCGAGAAGACACAGGGGGGAGGACACCAGCTCCTGCGCCTGGGCGAAGAGCTCCTGCAGCCAGTCGTCAGTGAGCGTCGTGAGAGCAGCACGTCGCTCCGGACCCTTCAGTCCGGGGCGACGTGCCACCTCGTTCCGCATGGAGGCGAACTCCCGCGGTTCCATCCTGTCCGCCTCCTAGAGCGCTTCGGCCCCACGCTCGCCGGTGCGGACGCGGACGATGCTGTCGATCGGGCTGACCCACACCTTGCCGTCCCCGATCTTTCCGGTGTTCGCAGCAGAGACGATGGTGTCGACGATGTCGTCGACCGATCCATCCTCAACCACGATCTCGATGCGCACCTTGGGCACGAGGTCGACGGTGTACTCCGCGCCTCGGTAGACCTCGGTGTGGCCCTTCTGCCGACCGAAGCCCGAGACTTCGGAGACCGTGAGCCCGTGGATCCCCTGTCCTTCGAGAGCGGACTTCACGTCCTCGAGCTTGAACGGCTTGACGATGGCAGTGATGAGCTTCATGCCTGCACCTCCTTGTTCCGAGCAGCGTGACCGACGCCCGCGAAGGCACCGCCGCCACCAGAGTCTCCCAGTTCATAACCTGATTCCGCATGCACGGCTAGGTCGATGCCGGACACCTCGACATCCTCGTCGACCCGGAAGCCCCGAGCCGCCTTGATGATGAGCGCGATGATCGCGGCCACGATGAGCGAGTAGAACAGAACGGCGAACGCGCCGATCGCCTGCTTGCCCAACTGGTCGGCGCCACCTCCGTAGAGCAGCCCGTTCACGCCGGCAGGAGCCGCCTCCGTGGCGAGGACGCCAATGAGAAGCGTGCCCACGAGTCCACCAACGAGGTGGACACCGACGACGTCGAGCGAGTCGTCGTAGCCCAGCTTGTACTTCAGACCCACAGCGAGGGCGCACAGCACGCCAGCGACGATGCCGATCACGATGGCGCCGATCGGACTCACCGACGAACAGGCCGGAGTGATGGCGACCAGGCCGGCAACAATGCCTGACGCGGCGCCGAGACTCGTGGCATGACCATCGCGGATCTTCTCCACGGCCAGCCAGGCGAGGCCCGCGGCCGCAGTGGCGACGAAGGTGTTCAGGAACACGACGGAAGCCGAGTTGTCAGCGGCCAGCGCGCTTCCTGCGTTGAAGCCGAACCAGCCGAACCACAGCAGACCCGCGCCGATCATGACGAGCGTGAGGTTGTGCGGCCGCATCGGTGTCTTGGGCCAGCCGACGCGTCGGCCGATCACGATGGCCAGCGCCAGTGCAGCTGCACCCGCGTTGATGTGGACTGCCGTGCCGCCCGCGAAGTCGATGACCCCCAGCTCGAAGATCCAGCCGCCGGCGCTCCACACCCAGTGCGCGACCGGGAAGTAGACGATGATCGCCCAGATCCCGCCGAACACCAGCCACGCGCCGAACTTCGCGCGATCGGCAATGGCACCAGCGATAAGGCCCACAGTCAGGGCCGCGAACATGGCCTGGAAGGACACGAACGCCATCGCCGGAAGACTCGCCTCAGGGTCGTCGGCCATGAGTCCCTCGAGTCCGAAGAACTCCGTCGGGTTGCCGATCAGGCCGTTCTGGTCGGTGCCGAAGGCCATTGAGTAGCCGAACAGCACCCAGAGGATCATGACGACGAATGCCGCCCCCATGACCATCATGAGCATGTTCAGGACCGACTTCGAGCGGACCATGCCGCCGTAGAAGAATGCCAGTCCTGGGATCATCAGCAGCACCATTGCTGCAGCGGTTAACACCCATGCGGTGTTACCTGTATCGAGCATTGATTCCATGCGAGCTCTCCCTCCCGTGGTGATGTTCACCTCGCGAGGCAGACACTTCCCATTCCAGGTTTCGCCCGCATCGTTCTCAGGTTTCGTCGCGGTGACGTCAGGACGGCCCCTGTTAACAGCGAGTTACGAGCCCGCCCATTCAATGGACCCGCTCATTCAATGGAGACGTGTCATTCGTCGATGAGTGCGGCCACGAAGGCCTCGGGGTCGAACGGCGCGAGATCGTCCGGTCCCTCCCCCAGTCCCACCAGCTTGACCGGAACGCCGAGTTCGCGCTGGACGGATACGACGATTCCGCCCTTGGCTGTGCCGTCCAGCTTCGTCAGCACGATGCCCGTGACATCGACCACCTCGGAGAACACCCGCGCCTGCACGAGACCGTTCTGACCCGTGGTCGCGTCGAGTACGAGAAGCACCTCGTCGATCGGCGACTGCTTCTCCACGACACGCTTGACCTTGCCCAGTTCGTCCATGAGCCCGGTCTTCGTGTGGAGTCGTCCGGCGGTGTCGATGATGACCGTGTCGACACCAGCCGCCAGTCCGGTCGAGACCGCGTCGAAAGCGACCGCCGCCGGGTCGCCGCCCTCCGCTCCCCGCACCACAGCGGCACCAACCCGATCCCCCCAGGTCTGCAGCTGCTCGGCGGCCGCGGCCCGAAAAGTATCGGCCGCGCCGAGCACGACGGCCTGATCATTCGCGACCGCCAGTCGAGCCAGCTTGCCAGTCGTGGTCGTCTTGCCTGTTCCGTTCACTCCGACGACCAGAACGACTCCTGGTCGATCACCCTGCCGCTCGGCGCGAACCGTGCGATCCATCGCCGGATCCACCAGGGCGAGCAACTCCTCACGGAGGATCGTCTGCACAGCGGAAGCGCCCTCGGCTCCATCCACTCGTACACGGGCTCGGAGGCGGTCCATCAACTCGGTGGTCGGCCCAACTCCCAGATCCGCGGTCAGCAGGATCTCCTCCACCTCGTCCCAGGTGCTCTCGTCAATCTGGTCCCGGGTCAGGAGGGTGAGAAGACCTCGCCCCAGCGCATTCTGGGAGCGAGCCAGCCTGGCTCGCAGTCGCTGCATGCGTCCGCGGGCCGGCTCGGGCACCTCCACTTCGAGCAGGCCCTCGAGCTCCTCGACCGGAACTGGCTCTGCGAGGTGGTCCTCGATGATCGTGTCAGTGCCACCGGCAAGAGCGTCGCCGACATCGATGACGTCGATCGATCGTCGAGGGGTGTCTCGGGGCTCACTGTCATCATCGCCGACACCGGGCGCGTAATCGATTCCCGGGCGAGGAGCCTCTGGCCGCGGAAGCGTCGCCGCGCCACGTCGGCGAACGAGGGCGATTCCCGCCCCCACGACGATCACGAGGAGGAGAGCAGCGATGACCAGGTAGACGAGGACGGAATCCATGCCCCTCATCCTTCCACGAGCCGTGAGGCGGCAGGATGGCCTGCATGGCCGCGCGCTCGTTTCTCTCCGCCTATCTGCTGGTGGGTCTGCTCAATGTGATCTCCGTCGCCACCAGCAATGACCAGGGCGTCATCCTCACCAAGCCGTTGCTCATGCCACTGCTGATGGCCTGGCTCATCGCTGAGACCAGATCCGCCTGGCCCACCCCGCTCAGGCTCCTGCTGGCAGGCCTTGCCTTCGCCTGGCTCGGGGACCTGCTGCTCATGGGTGACACCGACATGCTGTTCGCCCTCGGCATCGCAGCGTTCCTCGTCACGCAGGTCGCATACGCCTACGGCTACACCCGGGTCGAGGGAATCGCCTTCCGGAGGGGGATTCCGCATCGCAGCGACGCGCCCGTTCGCGGCATCGTCTCTCGCCGACCCGTGACCCTTCTGCCGTTCGCGCTCTTCTACGTTGCGCTGGTCCTGGCCATCTGGCCCACGGCCGATCAGTTCCGTCTGCCGGTTCTCGTCTACGGCATCTGCCTTGTCGCCATGGCCGTGAGCGCCCTCAACCTCATCGGGCGCGCACCTGCCAAGGCGGCATGGACCACGTTCGGGGGCGCTGCCTTGTTCGTCGCCTCCGACTCCCTGATCGCCCTGACGTCCTTCGGGCCGGTAGCCGACTCACCGGCGATGGGGGCGCTCATCATGCTCACCTACGTGATCGGACAAGGGCTGATCGCCGTCGGCCTCGTCACCGTGGTCCGAGACCTGCGCCAGGTGCGCGCGGCGCTGACCAGCAGCACGGAGGCACCGAGTGTCTAGTCTGCCGGCAGCCTAGGCGCTGACAGCCTCGCGAAGGCGCTGGCCGATCACCTGCGTGACGCCGTCGCCTCGCATGGAGACGCCATAGAGAGCATCGGCAATCTCCATGGTCCGCTTCTGGTGCGTGATCACGATGAGCTGGGAGTTGGACTTCAGCTCCTCGATGATGTCGATCAGACGCCCGAGGTTCACGTCGTCGAGGGCCGCCTCGACCTCATCGAGAACGTAAAACGGGCTTGGGCGAGCCTTGAACAGGGCGACGAGGAAGGCGACAGCCGTCAGGGATCGCTCACCACCAGAGAGCAGCGACAAGCGCTTCACCTTCTTGCCTGGCGGACGGGCCTCAACGTCCACGCCCGTGTTCAGCATGTCGGAGGGATCGGTCAGGATGAGCCGGCCCTCGCCTCCGGGGAAGAGACGGCCGAAGACCCCCTCGAACTCCCGCTCGATCTCGGCGTAGGCCTCGGCGAAGACCTGCTGCACTCGCTCGTCGACCTCCTTGACGATGTCGAGCAGGTCATCGCGCGTGCGCTTGAGGTCGTCCAACTGCTCGCTCAGGAAGCGGTGACGCTCCTCCATGGCGGAGAACTCCTCCAGTGCGAGGGGGTTGACCTTGCCCAGCAGCGCCAGATCCCGGTCAGCGGCCTTCAGACGCTTCTCCTGCTCAGCCCGCACGAACGGGTAGGGCTCAGGCGCCTCCTCCGGGATGTCATCGCCAGGTGAGGGCGGTGTCGGGGGCACCAGCTGCTGCGGGCCGTATTCGGCGATGAGAACGTCCGGCTCGACGCCGTACTCCTCGAGGACCTTCTCCTCAAGCTGCTCGATGCGCAGGCGCTGCTCGGCTCGTGCCACCTCATCTCGATGCACCGAGTCCTTGAGCCGGTCTGCCTCGGCGGTCAGCTCGCGCAAGGACGTGCGCAGGGAGGCAAGACTCGCATCGCGCTCCTTCGTCGCTCGCTCGAGGGCCGAGCGCTCCCGGCCCGCGACCGAGACAGATGCGTCCAGGCGGGACGACACGATGCGGGTCGCATCAAGAATGGCCTGCGCCACGACCAGCTCACGCGCCCGGCGCTCGCGGCGCTCGATGGCGGCCGCGCGCGCCTGCCGCTCCGCTTCGGCGGCCTTCTCCAGTTGCTGGGCCCGAGCCCCCACCGCCGCCACCCGCTCCTCGGCTGTGCGAAGCGCAAGGCGCGCATCCACTTCATGACGACGCGCTGCGGACGCCTCGGCGTTCAGGTGCTCGCGGTTGTCCGCTCCACCGTCGAAATCCGGAGTCTCGGTAGCCGAGGTCAGCCGCGACTGCAGCTCCTCAAGCTGACGACGGTCAGCCTCAAGCGCCTCCTCCGCGGCCTGCCGAGCCGCGGTGAGCCGCTCGGCCTCTGCCGTCGCTGCCCTCGCAACCTGCCCCAGCTGCCCCAGCTGCTCGGCCACCGCTGCCAGCTGCGCATCGGACTCATGCAGGCGCGAGAGCGCTGCCTCAGCTCGAGCGGCCGCCTGGGTCTGGCGGTCCTTGGCGCCCGCGAGCTCGAAGCGCAGGCGCTCCAGTCGCTGCGTGACCTCGTCGAGATCGCTGACCGTCTCGTCGTAGGCGGCCTGCGCTTCAAGCAGGCTGGGAGTGCTCGATGATCCGCCATGCACGACACCCGCGGCAAGCACATCGCCCTCGGGAGTGACGAAGGACAGTCCCGGATGCTGACGCAGCAGGGCCGATGCCTCGCGCAGGTCCGGGACCAGCATCCATCGATCCAGCAGCTGATCGACCACCGGCTGAAGGCTGGCATCGCAGCTGACCATCTCGACCAGTGGCGTGCCCGCATCACGCACGTGCGGCCGAGGAGGACGCGACTCCTCGGCGTCGGCAACAAGGATCGCCGCACGGCCGGCATCCTCGCTCTTGAGCAGCACGACGGCCTGCATGGCGGCATCCATGCCACTGACGACCACAGCGTCCGCGATGTCCCCGAGAGCCGCAGCAACAGGTGTCTGGGCTCCGTGCTCGACATGCAGGAGGGTCGCCAGCGTCCCCATGACGCCGGGCAGACGATCATCGGGCCGCACGAGACGGGCACCCGCGTCCTTGCGCTCCAGGCCGATGGCCAGGGCCTCGCGCCTGGCTGCAAGAGCCGCGCGCTGGCGCTCGGCGGCAGCCTCCTCGGTGCGCAGGCGCTCCACATCGCCGTCCACCTCAACGAGCTCAGCCTCAGCCCGCTCATGCTCTCGGTCGAGATCCACCTCGCCGGCATCGAGACCGGCGACATTGACCTCGATGTGCGTGAACTCCTGCTGGGCGGCGTTGCCTCGTTCACGCGCCTCGCTGATCTGACGCGCAAGCCGATCGATCTCGGCGGCGCGGGTCTCCATGCGGGACTTGGCCGAGTTGACCTGGCCGGTCAGCTTGGCCAAGCCCTCCCGGCGGTCGGCCGCGGCACGCTCGACCTCGGCAATGCGCTTCTCCTCGGCCGCCGCGGAGGACTCGGCCGCCATCCTCGACGTCTCCGCGTGCGTGAGGCCCTCCCGCGAGGACTCGACAAGTCGCCCGAGCTCGAACTCCTCCGCGCGCAAGGATCTGGCCTCGGCGTCGATCTGCTCAGGATCTCGTCCGTGCTCCTCCTCCTCCGGTTCAGGCTGAAGGTGGCGCACCCGCTCGACAGCGACCTGAGTCAGACCGTGGAAGCGCTCGCGGAGTCCGTTCAGGGAGAACCACGTCTCCTGGGTCGCCGCCACGCGAGGCGCGTCCAGAGCTGCCGACTCCTCCGCTGCCGTCTGCTCTGCCGTGAGTGCCGCGATCCGGCCGTCGACCTCCTCCTGCCTGGCCCGCAATGCCGTCTCGTCAGCGACTTCGGCGTCGAGGGCCTCGCGCAGGCTCACGAGATCGTCAGCGCGCAAGCGCAGGCGCGCATCGCGCACCTCGGACTGGATCACGACCGCCCGGCGAGCGACTTCGGCCTGGCGGCCGAGGGGCTTCAGCTGACGCCGGAGCTCGTTCGTGAGGTCCTGCAGACGAGTGAGGTTCGCCTCCATGGCATCGAGCTTGCGGAGCGCCTTCTCCTTGCGCTTGCGATGCTTCAGGACGCCCGCAGCCTCCTCGATGATGTGACGGCGGTCCTCCGGCGTGGCCTCCAGCACAGAGGTGAGGCGGTTCTGGCCGACGATGACGTGCATCTCACGCCCGATGCCGGAGTCGCTGAGCAGCTCCTGCACGTCGAGCAGCCGGCACGGCTGACCGTTGATCGAGTACTCCGAGCCCCCGTTGCGGAACAGCGTGCGCGAGATGGTGACCTCGGTGTAGTCGATGGGCAGAGCGCCATCGGTGTTGTCGATCGTCAGCGCCACCTCAGCGCGGCCCAGGGGCGCACGACCCGAAGTGCCCGAGAAGATGACGTCCTCCATCTTCCCGCCGCGCAGGGACTTCGCACCCTGCTCGCCCATCACCCAGGACAGGGCATCCACGACATTGGACTTGCCCGAGCCATTCGGCCCGACGACACACGTGACTCCCGGCTCGAAGGTCAGGGTCGTTGCGGATGCGAAGGACTTGAAGCCCTTGAGTGTCAGGTTCTTCAGGTGCACATGCGGACTCTACCCACGAACCGAGGGTCTCCTGCGTGGGGCACGCTGGCAGGACGGACACCAGAAGCTCGAGCGATTCATGAAGGCCTCCCGGCGAATCTGGGCACCACACCGAGAGCAGGGAAGGCCAGCCTGCCCATAGGCCTCGAGGCTCCTGTCGAAGTAGCCGCTTTCCCCGTTCACATTCACGTACAACTCATCGAAACTGGTGCCCCCTTGGGCCAGCGCCTCGGACATCACCTCACGCACCGCCTGCAGGAGGACCGCCACGTCCGCTCGCCGCAGGCTGCTGCCCAGGCGACGTCCGTGAAGGCGCGCTCGCCACAGGGCCTCATCCGCATAGATGTTGCCGATTCCAGAGGCGAGGGTCTGGTCAAGCAATAGGCGCTTGATCTCCACGTCGCGAAGCCGCGTCCGGCGGATGAACTCAGCCTCGTCGAAGAGCGGGTCGAGCGGGTCCCGGGCGATGTGCGCCGCCGCGTCAGGCAGCAGGCCGCCTGCTCCGTCGTCGACGAGCGCCGTGATGTGGAGGCCGCCGAACGTGCGCTGATCGACGAAGTGCAGTTCCTGATCGGTCTCCTCGAACGCCATGCGCACCCTCAGGTGGCGGTGCGGTGGGGCCGAGGCAGACACGATGAGCAACTGCCCGCTCATCCCCAGATGACCCATCAGGGCTTGTTCGGCTGGGCCCTGATGGCCTTCGGAGGCCAGGGGGAACCACAGGTACTTGCCCCGTCGGGAGACGTACGGAATGGACGCTCCCGTCAGTCGAGCAGAGAAATCCCCGGGCCCCTCAGAGTGACGCCTGATCGCCCGCGGGTGCAGGACGTCCACTCTCCTGATCGTTCGGCCTGACACCCAACGCTGCAGCCCCGTCCGCACCACCTCGACCTCGGGCAGCTCAGGCACGCCGAGAGTGCCCGTCAATCATGGGCCGCGGCTGGTCCATCGGTTGGCGCAATGCGTCGGTAGGCACGCTCTGCTGCCTGCTGCTCGGCAGCCTTCTTGGACCGCCCCTCCCCCATGCCGATGACCTCGCCATCCACGAGCACCTCAGCCGAGAACTCGCGCGCATGGTCTGGCCCCTCGAAGGTGACGCGGTACTCCGGCACTCCGGATCCAGCCGCGGCAGCGGCCTCTTGGAGCGATGTCTTCCAGTCCAATCCCGCACCCAGCTCGGAGGCACGCTGAATCAGTGGCTCCACCAGTCGATGGATCACGTCCCTCGTCTCCTCCAGCCCCACGTGAAGGTATATGGCGCCCAGAACCGCCTCCATCGTGTCAGCGAGGATCGAGACCTTGTCGCGCCCACCGGTCGTCTCCTCCCCGCGACCCAGGTAGAGGTACCGGCCAAGATCGAGGGTTCGGGCGACCTCAGCCAGTGCCTGCGCATTCACCACAGCCGCGCGCAGCTTGGCGAGCTGCCCTTCGGTCACATCCGGGTAGGCGCGATACAACCGCTCGGTGACCACGATGCCCAGGACGCTGTCGCCGAGAAACTCCAGGCGCTCGTTGGTGGGCAGCCCACCGTTCTCATAGGCATACGAGCGATGCATGAGCGCCAGGTGCATGAGCTCGTCATCGACGACGACTCCGAGATCGTCCTGAAGCGAAGCGGCCTCGCGCGTCATGCCAGCTCCCGCCAGCGACGCTCGATCGCAGAGGTCAGATCGGCGAGCGTCAGGCCCGCCGCATGCTCGGGCATGTCGTAGAAGTCCTCGTCGTGCAGGCTGCACTCGGCTCCCTGCCGAGCGGCCAATGCGGCGATGCCATCGGCAATCGCCACGGCATCGGCGGCCTGCATTCCGAGACTCGATCCCGCCCCCCAGACAACGGAATCGGATCGAAGGCTGGAGACGACGGCCGGATCGAAGACCTGCGACAGCGCGGTTGCTGCCACCGACATCGGGTCCATGGTCACGACCTGCCTCCCGCCAAAGCTTCGGAGGTTCGTCGCGCAAGACCAGCATCAGCCGCACGCGCAGCCAGCCGAACACAGGCGGCGATCTCCTCCGCCGATCCAGCTCCGTGCCCGATGACCGTGACCCCCTGCACCCCAAGGAGCATGCCGCCGGCGAACTCCGAGGTGGCTGTCTCCCGCACGACTCCGCGGGCCGGCCCGATGTCGCCGTAGGCCGCTCCCATGCGCACGGCGGCCCACTGGACCGCCCCCTCCAGCGCCTTGAGCACCACATTTCCGGTGAATCCGTCGGTGACGATCACCTGGGCGCGTTCGCCGAGTGCGACGTCGTGGCCCTCGACCGGACCGGCATACCTGATGCCAGCAGCAATCAGGCTGTCGCGCAGGAGTTCGTGGGCCGAGCGCCTGAGCTGATCCCCTTTGCCGTCTTCACTGCCGATGGTCAGCAGTCCGACCGCCGGATCGACAGCACCCAGACCCTCGGCGTAGGCGTGGCCCACCACGGCGAACTGCCTCAGGAGGTCCGGCGTGGCATCGGGCGCAGCGCCCGCGTCCAGGAGGACGACCCGGCCTGCGACGCCCGGCACCACCACGGCGAGAGCGGGTCGAGACATGCCCGGGATCCGACCGAGCTCCAGAACGGCGGCAGCAACGGCAGCCCCCGTGTGGCCCACGGACACCCAGGCGTCCGCACTGCCCTTGGCGACGAGCCTGGCCGCCACGGAGACCGACGCATCGGCGTCTTCGCGGAGAGCGCGGAGCGGATCCTCGTCCATGCGAACGGCGCGGGAGGCGTGCGCCAGGGCGACACAGCCTCCTGACAGTGGACCTCCTGTGGGACGGCCCCCTGACAGGCGCCCTTCTGTCAGCCCGCGGGCTGACAGAAGATCACGGGCCTGCTCCTCGGGCCCCACCAGGATCAGGCTGATGGGCTCCTGCTCGCGCAGAAGGGACGCCGCCGCATCAGCGACGACGTCGGGCGCACCATCGCCACCGAGAAGGTCGAGGGCGACTGTGGGCAACGGCTAGACGTCCAGCACGCGACGCTTGGCATACGTGCCGCACGTCGGGCACGCCGTGTGGGCGATGTGCTTCTCCTTGCAGCGGGCGCACAGCACCAGCGTCGGCGTGGCTGCCTTCCACTGCGAACGACGATGACGGGTGTTGGAGCGGGACATCTTCCGCTTGGGAACGGCCACGGCACTTCCTCTGTGTCAGGCACCTCAGGTGAGGTGTCAGGCTTGATGGTCATCCGATTCGAGCAGGTCTGCCAAGGCAGCCCAGCGCGGATCGGACTTCTCGTGCTCGTGCTGCGGATCCTCCTCGAGCCTGAACCCGCATTCGGGGCACAGGCCAAGGCACTCCTCGCTGCACAGCGGGGCGAGTGGCAGATCTATCACCACAGCGTCCCGCAGCACCGGCTCCAGATCGATCAGATCGTTCTGCAACTCCGGCAGTGGATCCTCGGACTCGTCCGCCTCCTCCACCACGGCGCCGCGGGCGTCCGTGCTGGGGTAGCGGAACAGCTCGGTGAAGTCCACCTCCTCGTGCCAGCCCACCGGCTCCAGACACCGCGAGCATTCCGCGTTGATCTCCAGATCCGCTGTTCCGGTCACGAGGACGCCTTCGAGAACGGACTCCAACCGAACATCGAGTTCGATTGGCGATCCCTCAGGCACCCGAGCCATCGCGACGCCAAGGCCTGTCGGGGCAGGAGCACTGCGCGTCACCGTGATCATGAATCCCGGGCGACGCTGCAGCGTCCGCACGTCTATGACGAGCGGATCGGTTGGGTCAAGGTCGGTCACGGACCCTCACTACTCTCAGCACGACGAACCGTGGCCTCGCGAGAGGCCCCGGAAAGGCTACCCTGCCGGTGCCCTGAGCACCTAAACGGTCCCGGCCGGGGGCCGTTGTCCGGAGATCTCGTCAGCGCCGCTTCCTGGAATCGAGGGCGTCCATCTCCGTGGTCTCAAAACCGCGGTCGTCGTAGACCTGGTCAGCAAGGCCTTGGTCGTCGAAGCCCTGGCCATCCAGCGCCTGGGCATCGAAAACGTCGTCCTGCGCTCGCGGGTCACCCATTCGAGGATCCGCCATGGGTGCCAGCTCCTGATACATCTGGCTTCGCAGCCGCTCACGCCCGCGATCGACCGTCTGGAGAGTCTTCTGCAGGGTGATCTCGAAGGTGGCGAGCTTGGCGTCGATGTAGTCGTCGGTCTCCTTGCGCATGCGCGCGGTGTCCTGCGAGGTGATGTCGACCAGCGCCTGCGCCTCCTGCACGGCCGCGAGGTAGACCTCGTGCTCGGACACCAGACGATCGGACTCGGTACGCGCACGCTCAAGAATGCGATCGGCCTCGCGTCGACCGTCCTGCACGACTGCCTCGCGGTCCGCAAGCAGCTCATCGGCGCGCTGGACCGACTCGGGCATCATCTGCCGGATCTCCTCGATGAGATCCAGGACCTGGGAGCGGTTCACGATGCATGACGCGGACAAGGGCATGGCCTTGGCGTCCTCGATCAGCACGGCAAGTTCGTCGAGTCTTTCCTGAAGGTCCACAAATGCTCCTTGGCAGCGGTTCAGTGCTCAGGCCATTGTGTCCGACAGACGGCCTCTCAGCCGGGACAACACGGCGTCGGGGACCAATCCGCTGACATCTCCCCCGAACTTGGCCACTTCCTTGACCAGGCTGGACGAGAGAAAGCTGTAGAGGGGATTCGTGGTGATGAAGACCGTCTCGACGTCGGACAGTCGATAGTTCATCTGGGCCATCTGCAGCTCATAGTCGAAATCGCTCACCGCTCGCAGTCCCTTGACGATCGCAGTGATGCCGTTCTTCTGGCAGTAGTCGACGAGGAGCCCGTGGAAGGACTCGACCCGGATGTTCTCGTGGGGGGCGACGACCTCACGAAGCATCTCGATGCGCTCGTCGATGGTGAACAGGCCAGCCTTGGAGTCATTGATGAGCACCGCGACAACGACCTCATCCGACATCGCCGCGGCCCGCGCGAAGACGTCCAGGTGGCCATTCGTCACCGGATCGAAGGACCCCGGGCACACCACCTTGCGCATCAGGGTGCCTCCTCACGAGCCGGATCGTCCACGTGATCCCCATGCGGACGTGCTCGACCGTACCAAAGTCGCGTGTCGCCGAAGGTGCGCTCTCGATCACTGCCCCATGCCTCCGGCAGCGGATTCTGCCCGTCCCTGGTCGGACGCTCGACCACCACTCTCGCATCGTCCGCGATCCAGCCAAGCCCTGCGAGACGCTGCAGCTCCCGTGCCACCTGTGGCGCCGGCACGTCGTACGGCGGGTCGGCGAAGACGAGATTGGCCCCGGATGCCGTCGGTGGCTCACCGGCCAGAGCCTCGACTCGTCGACCTAGAGCCAGGGCTCCTGGCATTCCCACCGCCTCGCAGTTCGACCGGAGTGTCTTCATCGCGCTCCGATCCCCCTCCACCAGCCAGGCCGCGCGCGCTCCCCTGCTCAGAGCCTCCAGCCCAAGAGCCCCAGAGCCCGCGTAGAGGTCGAGCACCGCAACGGAATTCCACGGAATGCCGGCTGCAGAGAGTTCGGAGTCCAAGGAGGAGAAGAGCGACTCGCGGACTCGATCCGAGGTCGGCCGCGTGCCACGGCCCGGGACGGAGAGTCTGCGGCCGCGCGCCACCCCCGCGATGATCCGAGTCATGCCTTCTCCAGGTAGTCAGCCTGCTCGTGCTCCGTCAGAGACGCCACCGCGCGGGCCAGGGCCGGATGCTCAGACAGCGTGACATCCTGATCGATCACGGCGGTCGCCGCCAGACGGGCATCCGCGATGACATCCTGATGACGCGCGACTTCGAGCAGACGCAGGGTTCGCCTGCTGCCCGACTGCGAGCTCCCCAGCACGTCACCCTCGCGACGCAGTTCCAGATCCAGCTCAGACAGCACGAAGCCATCGGTCGTCGACGCAAGGGCGTCAAGTCGCTCGCGTGCCGGTGACCCAGCCTCGGAATCGGTCACCAGAAGGCACAGGCCGGGGAGACTCCCACGACCGACGCGACCGCGGAGCTGATGAAGCTGTGACAGGCCGAATCGGTCAGCATCGACGATGACCATCATCGTGGCGACGGGCACGTCGACACCCACCTCGATCACCGTCGTCGCGACCAGGACCTCAACCGGATCACTGGCGTTCGGATCGGCGAAGCGTCGCATGACGTCGTCCTTGTCCTCGGCCGACATGCGGCCATGGAGGATTCCCACCCGCACGTCCGCGAGTGGACCCTCCTGAAGTCTCGCGGCGACGTCCAGCACGCTCGCCGGGCGTGGGCCCTCAGGCTCGTCGGGCGACGCCGGATCAGTCGTTCCCTCGTCTGTGTCATCGCCGATGCGCGGGCAGACAACGAAGACCCGATGCCCCTGCCTGACCTCCTCACCAGCTCGCTGCCATGCGCGCGCCAGATGACCCGGCTGCTCAGGCGCCACGATGATGTGGGTCGCCACCTCCGATCGACCCGCCGGCACCTCGTCCAGAGTCGAGACGTCGACATCGCCGAAGGTCGTCATCGCGACAGTCCGAGGAATCGGCGTAGCGGTCATCACCAGCACATGCGGCCGGGTGTCGCCACGTGACTTGGCGGCCAGCGCCGCTCGTTGCTCCACTCCGAATCGGTGCTGCTCATCGACGACCACCAGGGCCAGATCATGGAAGTCGACATGCTCCTGCAGCAGTGCATGTGTGCCGATCACGATTCCCGCGTCGCCAGACACGACGTCGAGGAGGTTCGTGCGTCGCTCCTGGGCCTTCTGCGAACCGGTCAGCAGCGCTACCCGTGTGCCGATATCGGCTCCTCCGAGGAGTCCGCGCTCAGCCAACGGACCCAATGCCCTGGTGATCGAGCGGTGGTGCTGCACGGCCAGCACCTCAGTGGGGGCCAGCAGCGCCGCCTGCCCGCCCGCGTCGACAACGCGGAGCATGGCTCGCAGGGCGACGATCGTCTTTCCGCTGCCTACATCACCTTGCAGGAGGCGATGCATCGGGTGATCGCCGGCGAGGTCGTCGGCGATCTGCTGCGATACCGCCTGCTGACCTGCCGTGAGCACGAACGGCAGTCGGGCATCGAACGCCTCCACCAGCGGACTCGTCGTGGGCACCCGACGGGTCGCAGGCAGGGATCGCGTCACGGCTCGCCGCTGCGCAAGCAGCACCTGGAGGACGTACGCCTCCTCGAATCGCAGGCGCGTGACGGCCGCGTCGACGTCCGCGCGCGAGGTCGGCCGATGGATGAGACGCAAGGCCTCGCTGAGTGACACCAGGTCACGTTCGCGTCGGACGAGTTCGGGAAGGGGGTCATCGATGTCGTCGACCTGAGCAAGCACGACGTCGACGGCCGTATGGACCTGCCATGACGTGACTCCTCTGGCGGCCCCGTAGATGGGTATCAGCGCACCCGCGAAGGTGACCATCGCCTCCTCGTCCTCCTGCACCCCCTCGGCAAACAGGTGGAACTCCGGGTGCGCAAGCTGGAGAGTCCCGCGATAGCGACCTACCTGACCGGCGAACAGGCCGCGCCGGCCCGCTCGCAACTGCCGTTCCCGCCACTTCTGGTTGAAGAAGGTCAGCGACATCGACTGCTGTCCGTCGCTGATGACGGCCTCGAGAATGCTGCCGCGACGATTACGCATGGGGCGCACGGTCACGGACTGCACCTCTGCAAGGACCGTCACCTGCTCCCCCTCGTCGAGCAGCGCGAGATCAGTGAGCTCTCCCCTCTCGGCGTACCTCCGGGGGTAGTGGCGCAGGAGATCCTCCACCGTGTCGAGACCCAGGCCCGTGCGGAGTGCGTCCGCCGTCTTGCCACCGAGAATTCCCGAGAGCCGGGTGTCAAGAATTCCTCGGGTGGTCACTCGACCCCCACGATGACCGGCCACAGGGACTGACCGCCATCGACCGCAACCACCTCCGCGAAGGGAAAAGTGGCAGTCAGCCACTCGACCAGGTCATCTCGGAGTGACGCGGATGCATCCGCTCCGAAGACCACGGTCACGAGTTCCCCGCCGATCGCGAGCATCCCCGTCAGAAGCTCCTGCAGGGCATCGGGAACGGCAGCGGAGATCACCACGATGTCGCCATCCACGAGCCCGAGGACATCGCCCGGCGCACACGGTCCCACCGTGGTCAGTGCCGCCCGGGAGGCCACGGTCACCGCTCCGTATCGCGTCGCCCCGGCTGCCCGGGTCATGGCGATGACATCGTCATCGAAGTGCGCATCGGGCACGTGGACCGCAACGGCAGCGAGAGTCTGAACGATGGAGCGCGTGGGGATGACGGCCGATCGAAGGCCCCGATCACGAGCCTGATCCGCGGCAAGCTCGGCTGCCGATGCCGTGTCCTTGTCGCTCGGGAGCACGACCACCTCGTCCGCGCTCGAGCGCTCGATGGCCTCGAGAATCTCCTGCACGGACGACCGCACGCCCGCCCGCGCGTGCACCACCTCAACCCCGGCGTCACTGAGCAAGGACGCAATGCCCGGACCATGAGCGACGGCGACCAGCCGCCGCTGCCCGCCCCGGATCCGAACGTCGGCTCGATCCACAGACTGCAGGTGGGTGACGCGAATTCGATGTGGCCGCCCGATCTCCAGTGCCGCCTCGATCGCAGATCCCGCATCATCGACGTGCACGTGGACGTTCCACAGGCCGTCACCACCCACGACGACGAGGCTGTCGCCCAGCGCATCGAGCTCGGCCCGGAGTTCAGGGACGCGCCCGTCTTCTGCATCAAGGAGGTACATGACCTCGAAGGCAGGTCCGTCATATTCCGGGCCCACCGCATGGGCGACTGCCTCGGACATCCGAGCGCTCCCCGAACCCCCATGGACAGTCATCTCGGGACGAGGGGCTCCAGACATGGCCTGGGCTAGGGCATGGAGGACGACGAGCAACCCCTGTCCGCCCGCATCGACGACACCGGCCAGCCGGAGCGCTTCAAGCATCGATGGTGTGCGCTCCAGTGCCTCCTCCGCTGCCGTGATCGCTTCCTCGAGCACCGCGAGAGCATCGCTGCTGCCATCCCTGACCGACTCCGATGCCCGGCCGGCCGCGTCGGATGCCTCGCGGATCACCGTGAGGATGGTGCCCTCGACCGGGTGCGCGACTGACTCGTAGGCCAGGTCCGACCCGCGATGGAGCAGGCGATGGACGGCTGCCCCGTCGAGGGCCCCCTCGTTCAGCTCTGCCATGACCTCGCCCACGCCGCGGAGGATCTGCGACAAAATCACGCCCGAGTTGCCCCGGGCTCCCAGGAAGGCTCCCATCGCCATGGCGCGCGCAGCATCGGCTCCGGTCGCGGGCCGTCCGTCCGCTGGTGAGCCCTGACAGCAGGTCTCGACCGACTCTGCCGCGGATTCCACCGTGAAATAGAGGTTCGTTCCCGTGTCGCCGTCGGGCACGGGGAAGACATTGAGAGCATCGATGCGCTCACGGGCAGCCGAGAGCCCCGAGACTGCGTGATGGACCCAGTCGCGGACCAAATCCGCCGTGACCTGCCCCGTGGACGACACGACCTCTCCTTCCTCAAGGACCGCCGCGGGTCCCTGCCGACCGGGACGCTCAGCGCACTTCGCGGCCCCGGTGAGTCCCTCAAAGAATCGACCCGGTTCCGGCCGACCGTACCCTCAATTTGGGGCCCGATGCCCGGCTCGGCTAGTCTGTCCTCTCGCGGCACGTCGTGTCGCACCCACCCCCGTCCCTCGGGACGATTCACGACGCCCGTCAGATGACGGAGAACGAAGGAGTGCACCGTGGCTGCCAACTGCGATGTCTGCGGCAAGGGTCCCGGCTTCGGGCACAGCATCTCCCACTCACACCGTCGCACCAAGCGTCGCTGGAACCCGAACATCCAGTCTGTGCGCACCGTCCAGAACGGGACTCCCAAGCGAGTGAACGCCTGCACGTCCTGCATCAAGGCCGGCAAGGTCGCCCGCGCCTGACGACGGCGTTCCCTTCGCTCAATCCCAGTCCTCTCACCGGCTCCGCTAGCCGAAGTGGCGGAATCCGCCGGCACTCTCCCTGACCTGGCCATCAACGCTGACCGAAGGCCCCCCGGGAGTTACCGCACCGATGACACGGAATCCCTCCGGCAGCTCAGCATCCGGTGGGAAGGTCGCCACCAGCGCGTGATCCTCCCCTCCGGTCAGGATCCACTCGCGCGGATCGAGGTTGTACGCCGCAGCCGCCGCCTGCATCGCCTCCGGGATCTCCCACCCATCGGTCGACAGGTCAATAGCCACCTGCGATGACTCGGCGATGTGCCGCAGGTCCGCGACCAGCCCATCGCTGACATCGATCATGGCGGTCGCACCCGCCATCGCTGCGGCCGGCCCGGCCGCATACGGCGGCTGGGGGAATCGATGCCCGTCCACCAGCACCTTCGGCGAGCGAAACCCGCGCGAGAGCAGCGCCAACCCGGCTGCCGACCATCCCAGCCGACCAGCCACGGCCACGACATCCCCCGGACGTGCTCCTGAGCGCACCACCGGGGAGCGACCGGCCAGGTCTCCGATGGCAGTGACGCTGAGAACCAGAACGGGACCCTGAACCACATCCCCGCCGACCAGGGAGGCACCTACCGCGGCGGCCTCCTCACGCAGCCCGGCGGTGCACTCGACCGCCCATGCGGTCGGCAGGTCGGGAGGGGCTGCGAAGCCCACCACCAGCGCTGTGGCCGTTCCACCCATGGCTGCCACGTCGGCCAGCGAGGCGGCGGCGGCCTTGCGTCCGATATCGATTGCCGTGGACCAGTCACGTCGGAAGTGCTGTCCCTCCACGAGCACGTCGCACGTGACCGCCACGGATCCACTTGTGACCGCGAGCACCGCAGCATCGTCGCCAGGTCCCACCAGAACGCGAGGATCCGCATCCAGATCAGCGGTGATCCGATCGATCAACTCGAACTCGCCCGTGTCTGCGATCGTCACTTCAGAACCCATGGCCACAGTCAATCAGGAGAGCCGTCAGCGCAGGCCTGTCCCTCGCCGTAGGGCATCCTGAACGAGAGCATCGATCAGCGAGGGGTAGTCGAGTCCAGAGGCCAGCCACATGCGCGGGAACATGGAGATGGTCGTGAATCCAGGCATCGTGTTCACCTCATTGACCACCAGGGTCGGATCCCCGGCACCGTCACTCTCGATGCTGTTCCTGAGGAAGAAGTCCACGCGAGCCAGCCCCTCGCAGCCCAGAGCCTCGAAGGCCTGGACGGCCAGCCGCTGAACCTCTGCCTCCACATCGGCAGGCAGGTGGGCGGGCACGATCAGCTCAGCCGAGTCATCGAGGTACTTCGCCTCGAAGTCGTAGAAGTCATGGCCAGCTCGCACGACGATCTCGGCGCAGCGGCTGGCCTGCGCTTGACCGTGCGCATCGCTCAGCACCGCGCATTCGATCTCGCGGGCGTGCAACACCGCCGCCTCGACGATGATGCGCGGGTCGTGAGTGCGTGCCTCCTCGATGGCTGCGCGCAGGTCGACTGCGGTGTCGACCTTGGAGATTCCCAGGGAGGAACCGGCGCGAGCAGGCTTGACGAACACCGGGAATCCGAGCCCCTCGAGTGACGCAAGCACGCCGTCGGGGTCGTCATCCCACTCGCGGCTCGCCACCATGCGCCATTGACCCACCGGGAGTCCCGCAGCCCGAAGGAATGTCTTCATCAGACCCTTGTCCATCGTCACGGACGATGACGCGATGCCGCTTCCCACGTAGGGCACCTGGAGGGTCTCCAGCACCCCTTGGAGGGAACCGTCCTCCCCCCACGGGCCATGGAGAACGGGGAAGACGACGTCGGCGTCCAGTGCAGCCTCGATCGAGACTCCGGCGGCGCCGGCAGACACCTCCGGGAGGGGTCCGTCGCTCACCAGCAGGTCGTCGAGGCTGTCGGCCGTCACCCAGGATCCGTCGCGGCCGATTCCGATGACCGTGATCTCGTATCGGGCGGGATCCAGCGCCTCGACAATCGAACGTCCGCTGATGCACGAGATGGAGTGCTCGCTGCTGCGCCCGCCCAGAATGACGGCGACTCTCGTTCGATTCACAGGAGGACGCTACCGCCAGCGCACCACACCCGAGGGACGGCGCCACTACGCTGCGAGCCGTGACCTCACAGAACGAGACCGACAAGACCGACGAGACATGGTCCTTGGAGACGCGTGCCGTGACGGCAGGCCGGCCGCCGGCCGCACCCGACGCCCCCATGAACACGCCCATCGTGCCCGCCTCGACGTTCCACGCTGGTGGCGACTGGGGTTACGCCCGCGAGGGGTCACCGACGACCGCCGCCCTCGAGGATGCCCTCGGAGATCTCGAACAGGGCACCGCCGTCGTCTTCAGCTCAGGCATGGCCGCCGCCAATGCCGTCATGGATCTGCTGCCACTCGGTGCTCATGTCGTCGCCCCGAGCGCGGCCTATACCGGTGTGGCGGTGCGCCTGCGGGAGCTTGCCGAGATCGGTCGTATTCGCCTGACGATCGTCGATGTGGACGACACGAACGCTGTCCGGGACGCCGCCACCGGGGCTGACCTCCTGTGGCTCGAGTCGCCCACGAATCCCCTCCTGCAGGTCGCCGATCTCGCCGCGTGCATCCAGAGTGCCCAGGAGTCCGGCTCACTGGTGCTGGTGGACAACACCTTCGCGACCCCCATCCTTCAGCAGCCCTTGACGCTGGGCGCCGACCTCGTACTGCACAGTGTCACCAAGGCGCTCAGCGGACATTCGGACGTGCTCCTGGGAGCTGTCATCGCCGGCGATCCCGAACGCGCGGAGCAGATACGAAGGCGGCGGGTGCTCCTCGGGGCCGCACCCAGCGCATTCGACTGCTATCTGGCACTGCGCGGTATGCGCACTCTGGCCCTTCGGGTCGAGCGAGCCCAGCACAGCGCTCAAGTCATCGCACCGCAGCTGGCCAGCCACCCCGCCGTCAGCCGTGTTCGGTACCCCGGCTGGGGAACGCTGGCCTCCATCGAACTGGCGGGAGGTGCCCCCGCGGCTGACCTGCTGTGCGAACGCGTGCGCCTGTGGGTGCACGCCACCAGCCTGGGGGGTGTCGAGTCCTTGCTCGAACGCCGACGGAGGTGGCCGCTGGAGAGCGACACGGTTCCCGAGAACCTCGTGCGCCTTTCCTTCGGAATCGAGTCGACAGACGATCTGTGGTCGGATCTGTCCACGGCCCTTGACGAGCTGCCCGCCGGCTGACGCCATCCTGCGGCCTGGTGGGATGGCGGCTACGAGTCCCTGAGCAGCGCTTCTGACTTGGTGTCACGCGACATGAAGGCCGCCGCCATCAACTTGGGGGATCGGCCGTTGTACAGGACTTCAACCACCTGCTCGGTGATGGGCATATCCACGCCATGCTCGCGGCCTAGGGCGAGAATCGGCTGGCAGCTCTTGTACGCCTCGCAGGTCTGGCTCGTGGCAGCGATCGTCTCGTCGACAGACAGGCCCTGCCCGAGGTTGAAGCCGAAGGTCCGGTTGCGCGACAGCGGCGACTGGCAGGTGGCCACCAGATCCCCCACCCCGGCCAGACCCTGAAAGGTCAGCGGGTCAGCCCCCAGGGCCACCCCGAGCCTGGCCATCTCCGCCAGGCCCCTGGTGATCAGCGACGCTTGGGAGTTCTCACCAAGACCCATGCCGGCGGCCATCCCGTTGGCGACCGCGATGACGTTCTTCACCGCGCCACCGATCTCCGTGCCCACGACGTCGGTCGTCCAATACGGCCGGAAGTAGTCAGTCGTGCAGGCCTCCTGCAGTCGGCGAGCGCTGGCCTCATCCACACAGGCCACCGTGGTGGCCGCTGGCTGACGCGCGGCGATCTCCCTGGCCAGATTCGGGCCCGACACCACGGCGACGCGCTCCGACGTCACTCCGGCCGACTCCATGATCACCTGGCTCATGCGCTTGGTCGTGCCGATCTCGATCCCCTTCATCAGGCTGACGAGGACGGCATCGTGATCGATCTCCTCCCCCCACGCCCCAAGATTGGCTCGCAGCACCTGCGCGGGCACCGCCAGCACGACGATCGACGCATCCGCCAGCGCAACACGAGCATCAACCGTCGCCGAGATCCGCGTGGGCAGCACGACGCCAGGGTGGAAGGCCTCGTTGCGGTGATTCACATCGATATCTGCGACCACCTCAGGATTGCGGCCCCAGATCACCACATCACTGCCTGCATCAGCGAGGACCATTCCGAAGGCAGTTCCCCAGGAGCCGCTGCCCATGATCGCCACGCGCGTCATAGCCGCCTCCTAGGTTGATCGCCGCAGTGCTCCCGGTTGCCGAAGGACATCATTCCGGGGAGCCCCTGCGGAAGACCATACGGCTCGGCGGCGGGGTCTCTCCGCGAATCTCGGCGAGCAGCCCAGTGATGGCGTCCATGAGCCGCTCGCCGGCGAGGGCCATCGTGTCAGCGTCCAGCGGGCGATCCACGAGATCACTGAGATCCACGGGCGCCCCCACCCGAACGTGCATGGTCTTGCGCGGAAAGAGCCGGATCCGCTTGGAGTACGGAGCCATGACATCTTGTGACCCCCACTGAGCCATCGGGAACAGCGGTGCACCCGACATCAAGGCCATGCGCACCGCACCCGTCTTGGCGGACATCGGCCAGAGACCCGGATCGCGCGTGATCGTGCCCTCCGGGTAGACGACGATGCACTCGGATCGGTCCAGGGCATCAAGCGCGTCCCGGATGGCATTCGACGCATCGGCGGTCTCGCGGTAGACCGGAATCTGGCCCGCATTGCGAATGATGGCTCCGATCAGAGGAACCCGGAACATCTCCTCCTTGGCCAGGAACCGCGGTGGCCGATCCGCGAACCACGCGACATAGGCGACCACCAGTGGGTCGAACCAGGACAGGTGATTGGTGGCGATGATCGCACCGCCGCGCGCATCGGTCAGTTGAGCTGCTCCGCGGATGTCCCAGCGCACCGTGGTCCGCAGCACGGGCCATAGGAGCGCCACCGCCAGCCGGAACCCCGGTCCGAGGCGATCTCGCCTGGTGACTCGACTATGCACCTCGCGCCTCCCTCATGGAGATGTCCCGTCTCGGAGATGTCCCGTCTCAGCACCACTGCGTCCCGCCTTCCCCGACACTAACGCCTGCGCTCCGTTCCCGGGGCAGGTCACGCATGTGCAGCGGAGTGCCCCTGGGGTGTTGGATGGGGAGGTGACCAGCCGACGGTGGACCGTGATCGTGCCCGTCAAGTCCCTGGCATCAGCGAAGTCGCGGATGGCCGAGGAGTACTCGGCACCGGCAGATCTCGCGCGAGCCTTTCTCGAGGACGTCCTTGCCGCTATTGCCGACACAGCCGAGGTCGAGCAGATCCTGATCGCTTCGCACGACCCCAGCGTGACTCACATCGCGCGCCGACACGGGGCGCGGATCATCGACGACTCCGGTCACGAGGGCATCAATGCCGCCGTCACCTGGGCCGCCGGGTTCGCACCTGCCGGAACACGAATCGCCGTGGTCGTGTCCGACCTTCCGCGCCTGACGTCGGACTCCCTGTCCGCTGCTCTCAACGCAGCACAGGAGCACGAGGTCGCATTCCTGGCCGATGCCGAGGGCACCGGAACCACCATGTGGATGGCCGGCAGTCTGTCGGCGTTCCCGCCGCACTTCGGAGCGGACTCCCGAGTCGCCCACACCGCCATGGGTGCCGTGGACCTGGCCCTGATTGATCCGGATCCCCGCGTGGAGCCAGCTCGCCGCGATGCCGACACCCTCGACGCCCTGACGGCCGACCCATCCACGTTGGGTCCACACACCGGCCGGCTGGTCCAAGATTCACGCCTGATTCACGTCAACCCCTGACGCGGATCAACCCCTCACTCACGTCACCTCTCACTCACGTCACCTCTTACTCGGGTCACCGCTTACTCACGTCACCTCTTACTCGGGTCACGTCTTACTCGGGTCACGTCTTACTCGGGTCACAACGAAGAGGACCTCCTGCGCCGGTATCGGCGCAGGAGTTCCTCTTCGTCAGTCAGTGCTACTTGCGACGTGCAGGTGCCTTCTTGGCGACCTTCTTGGCCGGAGCCTTCTTGGCAACAGCCTTCTTGGCCGGTGCAGCCTTCTTGGCCGGAGCCTTCTTGGCAACAGCCTTCTTGGCCGGTGCAGCCTTCTTGGCCGGAGCCTTCTTCGCCGGTGCAGCCTTCTTGGCCGGAGCCTTCTTCGCCGGTGCAGCCTTCTTGGCCGGAGCCGACTTGCTCACGATCTTCTTGGCGCCCGAGACCACCGCCTTGAACTCCGTACCGGGACGGAACTTGGGCAGCTTGGTGGCCTTGATCTTCACGGTCTCACCCGTACGCGGGTTGCGTCCCAGGCGGGCCTTGCGGGCCTGGCTCTCGAACACGCCGAAGCCGCTGACCGCGACCTTCTCGCCGCGAACGACCGCCTTCTTGGTCTCCTCGATGAACGCATCGACGATGTCTGTCACGTCACGCTTGCTGTGGCCGAGTCGTCCCGCCACTGCGTCAATCAGTTCAGCCTTGTTCACTAGTACCCCTCCGGAGGGTGTCAGGCCGGCACCTATCTGCCGGCGATGCCAGCCTACGTGCGCAGGTACCCCGCGCGTCCGCGCCACGCCGACGAAATCCTTGTGGGCCAACGGATTCACGCCGCCGGGATGCGGCCACCTCAGCCGTGATCCACATCACGTAATCACCCGCCGATTCGACAGGTCCAGCATCGGTCCGGATCAGGCAACGGGAGTGGTGGTCGGCTTCCACGTGGGTCGGGTCGCTTCGAAGGCATCGATGGCGTCCGCCTGCTTCAGCGTGATGCCGATGTCATCGAGCCCCTCCATCAGGCGCCAGCGGACATAGTCGTCGACGTCGAAATCAGCGACGATGTCGCCAGCACGCACCTGTCGGCTGTCCAGGTCGACCGTGACCTCCATCGAGGGATCAGCCTCGATGGCAGCCCAGAGGCTCTCGATGACGTCCTGATCGAGTTGAGCAGTCAGCAGACCGCCCTTGCCTGAGTTTCCCCGGAAGATGTCCGCGAACCGCGAGGACAGCACCACGGCGAACCCGTAGTCCTGAAGGGCCCAGACGGCGTGCTCGCGACTGGATCCGGTACCGAAGTCAGGACCAGCAACGAGGATGCTCGCCCCCGCGTACTCGGGTCGGTTCAGCACGAAGTCCGGATCCTTGCGCCACGCCGAGAACAGGCCGTCCTCGAAACCGTGACGAGTGATCCGCTTGAGGTACTCCGCGGGAATGATCTGGTCGGTGTCGACATTGCTGCGCCGCAGCGGGATCGCCGTTCCCGTGTGGACGATGAACTTCTCCATCGGATGCTCCGTTCGGTCTCAGGAAGTCGCGGACGACAGGTCGGATGGGGCGGACAGGTGGCCGGTGACTGCCGTCGCGGCAGCCACCGCGGGTGAGACGAGGTGAGTTCGACCACCAGGTCCTTGACGGCCCTCGAAGTTGCGGTTCGAGGTGGAGGCGCTGCGCTCCCCCGGTGTCAGCTTGTCCGGGTTCATCGCCAGGCACATGGAGCATCCGGCCTCGCGCCATTCGGCCCCGGCCGCAAGGAAGATCTTGTCGAGCCCCTCGTCCTCGGCCTGGTGCTTGACGCGAACCGAGCCGGGCACCACCAGCATGCGAACCGAGTCGGCCACCCGTCGTCCCTGCAGGACTTCTGCAACGGCTCGCAGGTCCTCGATTCGCCCATTGGTGCACGAACCGACGAACACGGTGTCCACGGTGATGTCTCGAAGCGGCATCCCCGGTGTGAGATCCATGTACTCCAACGCACGTTCGATGGCCACCCGATCGACGTCGTCACGAGCATCATCAGGCGAGGGCACGCTGGCGTCGAGCGGCAGGCCCTGCCCGGGGTTCGTTCCCCAGGTGATGAAGGGTGCCAGCGTTGTCGCATCGATCACGACCTCGGCGTCGTACGTCGCATCGTCGTCGCTGGGAAGGGTGCGCCAGTAGTCGACAGCGGCCTCCCAGTCAGCACCCTTCGGTGCGTGCTGGCGTCCGGCGAGGTACTCGAAGGTCACGTCGTCAGGAGCCACGAGTCCGGCACGTGCGCCGGCCTCGATGGACATGTTGCACAAGGTCATGCGACCTTCCATCGACAGCGCCCGGATGGCCGATCCGCGGTACTCAAGGACATATCCCTGTCCACCTCCCGTGCCGATCTTCGCGATCACCGCCAGGATCACGTCCTTCGCCGTCACACCCGCGGGAAGGTCACCCTCGACGGTGATGGCCATGGTCTTGAAGGGCTTGAGGGGAAGTGTCTGCGTGGCGAGCACGTGCTCCACCTCGCTCGTGCCGATGCCGAAGGCAAGGGCACCGAAGGCCCCATGCGTCGACGTGTGCGAGTCGCCGCACACCACCGTCATGCCGGGCTGGGTCAGCCCGAGCTGCGGGCCGACGACATGGACGATGCCCTGGTCGATGCTTCCCAGTGAGTAGACGGGAACCCCGAACTCGGCGCAATTGCTCCGAAGGGCCTCGATCTGGGCCCGCGAGATTGGGTCCGCGATCGGCTTGAGGATGTCGATGGTGGGCGTGTTGTGATCTTCGGTCGCGAGCGTCAGATCCGGCCGACGCACGGTTCGGCCTGCGGCGCGGAGCCCGTCAAATGCCTGCGGACTCGTGACCTCATGGACCAGATGCAGGTCGATGTAGAGCAGGTCCGGCTCTCCCTCAGCCTGTCGGACGATGTGGTCCTGCCAGACCTTCTCGGCCAGCGTGCGTCCCATGCTTCCTCCGGTCGCTCATTCAGTCGGTGCTTCGGTCGTTGCTTCGGTCGGTGCTGACGTGCGTGGTTCGGTGTGCGCTGCTCGGGCCGGGCCGAGGTGTCTGCGTCTGAATCTCGAGACTCACGGCTTGTGCGCCGTCGATGCAGAGGCTGATTCTATCGGTGGTCTCGTGCGCGTTTTCGACCGGCCATGAGCCCGCTCCCTGCTGGGGACGGCCCGAATTCAGTCGACGCGTGACTGGCGAAATGACGGGCGAAATGACAGGCGAAATGACAGAAGGCCTCCCCTCACCGGGAAGGCCTTCTGCTTCGCGTAGCCCCGACGGGATTCGAACCCGCGCTACCGCCTTGAGAGGGCGGCGTGCTAGGCCACTACACAACGGGGCCGTGCAGATCGTCCGTACTTTCGCAAGCGAGGCGAACTGTAGCGAACGGGAGAGACGAGATCACGACAGGCACCTCGTATCGCTGGGGTACCAGGACTCGAACCTAGACTAACTGAATCAGAATCAGTTGGGCTGCCAATTACCCCATACCCCAAATGGCTGCCGCAAGCGGCCTGACGAGTATAGACGCATTCTCCACACGCGCTGACACCGGTCGCCTGCAGGCGTGACTACTGGGCCGCCGCCAGCCGTTCCAGTGATACGTCTCTGCCCAGAATCTCCATGGACTCGAACAGCGGCGGTGAGACGCGACGCCCGGTCACCGCGACGCGAACGGGCCCGAAGGCCAACTTCGGCTTCAGGCCCAGACCATCAATCAGTGCTGCGCGCAGAGCGCCCTCGATGCTCTCGGCATCCCATGCCTCCAGATCGGTCACCGCAGACAGCGCGGCTGCAACCACGGCCCGGCCCTTCTCGTCGAGCTGGGACGCCGCATCCGCCTCATCAACGGTGAAATCAGATCCGGAGACGAGCAGGAAGCCGAGCATCGAAGGGGCCTGGCTGAGGGTCTCCATTCGCTCCTGCACGAGCGGCACGGCACGTCGAAGGACGTCGGAGGTCGACGCCTCCACGGTGCCCGTCACCAGCCCTGCGCGCTGCAGGAACGGCACAATCCGATCGATCAGGTCGTCGACGGAGAGCGTCCGAATCCAATCCCCGTTGATCGCCGTGCACTTCTTCAGATCGAAGCGAGCGGGATTGGGGCTGACCCGATCGAGGGTGAAGGCCGCCGCCAGTTCGTCCTTGCCGTAGAACTCCCGGTCCTCACCCATCGACCAGCCGAGCAGCGACAGGTAGTTGAGCAGCGCCTCGGGCAGATAGCCCTCGTCTCGGTACCACTGCAGTGACGACTCCGGATCCCGCTTCGACAGCTTCTTGTTCCCCTCCCCCATGACGTAGGGAAGGTGCCCGAATGCCGGGATGGATCCGTCGGTGACGCCGATCGCTCCGAGCGCACTGTAGAGGGCGAGCTGACGTGGGGTGGACGACAGCAGATCCTCACCGCGCAGCACGTGGGTGATACGCATCAATGCGTCGTCGACCGGGTTGACCAAGGTGTAGAGGGGCTCCCCGTTCGCCCGGAGCAGCACGAAGTCAGGAACCTGATCAGGCGCAAAGGTGATGGGCCCGCGCACGAGGTCGTCCCAGGTCCACTCCTGATCGGGCATCCGGAAGCGGAGCACGGCGCTGCGCCCCTCCTCCTCATACGCCTCAATCCGCTCAGCGGTGAGCTCGCGGCAGTGACCGTCATAGCCAGGAGCGCGGCGCTCGGCCTTGGCCATCTCGCGTCGTTCCTCAAGCTCTTGAGGTGAGCAGTAGCACCGATAGGCAAACCCCGCTGCCTCGAGTCGCTGTGCGACATCCGAGTAGACGCCATCGCGCATCCGCTCAGACTGCCGGTAGGGGCCGTAGGGACCACCGACGAGCGGCCCTTCATCCCAGTTCAGGCCCAGCCAGCCGAGAGCCTCAAGCAAGGCGTCGTAGGACTCCTCGCTGTCGCGCGCGCTGTCGGTGTCCTCGATCCGGAAGACGAAGGTTCCACCCGTGTGGCGCGCGAATGCCCAGTTGAACAACGCCGTGCGCACCATTCCCACATGAGGATTGCCCGTGGGCGAGGGGCAGAAGCGGACTCGAACGTCATCAGCCACGATCTGTCACCGGATTCGTCAGGGTCCCGATCCCACTGATCGAAACGCTCGTTTCGTCGCCCGCTTCCAGACGGCCCACGCCGGCTGGAGTACCGGTGAGGATCACGTCGCCGGGCAGCAGTGTCATGACCGAACTGATCCACGCCACCAGTTCAGGAATCGCGCGCACCATATCGGCGCCGACCGCCGACTGCCGGAGCTCACCGTTGACGGTGCACGTGACGGTGGCGTCCTCAACATCCAGATCCGTCTCGATCCACGGACCGAGGGGGCAGAACGAATCGAAACCCTTGGCCCGCCCCCATTGCCCATCGGTGCCCTGGAGATCCCGCGCGGTGACGTCGTTGGCGCACGTGTAACCCAGGATCACCTCGTTCACACGGTCCTCGGGCACGTCTCGACAGAGCCGGCCGATGACCACCGCGATCTCCGCCTCATGCTCTACCTGTTCGGACTGCCACGGCAGCAGGATCGGCTCCCCCGGACCGATCACGGAGGTACTGGGCTTGAGGAAGATCATGGGTTCGCTCGGTGGCTTGTCCCCGCCCATCTCACGCACATGGTCGAGGTAGTTCCTGCCCACTGCCACCACCTTGGACGGCAGGACCGGCGCCACCAGACGGACGTCCGCCAGGGCGAACACCCGACCCTCCGGCTCGAACGGCCCGAACGGGTGGCTGGTCAGGAGAGCGACGCCCTCTCCCTCGATGACTCCATAGTGAAGCTCGTCGTCCACGGACACTCGACAGATGCGCACGCGGCGACCCTACCGAGAGAGCCTCAGCAGCCCGTAACGGACGGCGTCCTCCAGCGAACGCCAGGACGCTGCGATGACGTTCTCGTGCACGCCAACGGTGCTCCACGAATCCTGGCCGTCAGTGGTGCCGATCAGCACACGGGTCTTGGCCCCGGTGCCAGCCTTCTCGTCAAGGATGCGGACCTTGTAGTCGACCAGCCGCATGCCTTCCAGCTCGGGGTACTTCTGGACGATCGCTCGACGGAGCGCTCGGTCGAGTGCATTGACCGGGCCGTTGCCCTCGGCAGTGGAGATGATGCGCTCGCCGTCCAGGTGGATCTTCACCGTCGCCTCGGTGCGCACGACACCGTCAGCGTCCTGCTCGACGATGGTGCGCCAGGACTCCACCTCGAAGGAGAGCTCCTTGCCCTCACTGCCGAGAATGAGGAGTTCGAAGGAGGCATCCGCCGCCTCGAAGCTCCACCCCTGCGACTCCAGGACCTTCACCTGCTCGACGACCCGACTGACCACTTCCGGCTTGCCTGAGAGGTCGTGGCCGAGCTCGGCGCCCTTGAGCTCGATCGATGCACGACCAGCCATCTCGGTGACGAGGACGTTCTGCTGGTTGCCCACCACCGACGGATCAATGTGGTTGTAGAGGTCCGCGTTGACCTTGAGTGCGCTCGCGTGCAGGCCGGCCTTGTGCGCGAATGATGCCCACCCGGCATAGGGCTGATGGGTGTTGGGAGCGATGTTGGCGATCTCCGCGATCGCATGGGAGATGCGCACGGTCTCCTGCAGAGCACCGTCGGGCAGGCAGTCGATTCCCAGCTTCAACTGCAGGTTCGGAACGACGACGAAGAGATCGGCATTGCCCGTGCGCTCCCCGTACCCGTTCGCCGTGCACTGGACATGGGAAACACCCGCCTCGACGGCCGAGACGGAATTCGCGATGGCGCATCCGGTGTCGTCCTGACAGTGGATTCCAAGGCGCACACCTGAGCGCTCCTTGACATCCGTGACCACCTCGAACATTCCGTGGGGCAGCATGCCGCCATTGGTGTCGCACAGGACACCCACCGAGGCGCCGGCGTCGGCAGCCGCGATCAGGAGCCGGACGCCGTAGTCCCGATCGTGCTTGTAGCCGTCGAAGAAGTGCTCCATGTCGACGAAGACACGGCGTCCCTCGCTCACGAGGAAGCGGACCGTGTCCCGCACCATGGCCTCGTTCTCGTCGAGCGTGGTCCGCAACGCCTCGGCCACATGCCGAACATCAGACTTGGCGACCAGGGTGATGACGGGCGCCTGAGAGTCGAGCAGCGCACGCACCTGCTGGTCCTCCTCGACCGCGACTCCCGCCTTGCGCGTGGCGCCGAAGGCGACCAGTTCCGCGTTCTTCAGGGAGAGCTCGCTCTGCGCACGCTGGAAGAACTCTGTGTCCTTGGGCAGCGCACCCGGCCAGCCGCCCTCGATGAAGCCCACGCCGTAGTCGTCGAGAAGGCGAGCAACCGCAAGCTTGTCGTTGACCGAGTACGAGATCCCCTCGCGCTGGGCTCCGTCCCGCAGGGTCGTGTCATAGACGTGGAAGCCGTCAGGCCGAGCCATGGCTCTTCCTCACAATCCGGTCGCACCGCCAACGAAAAAGCCCCCCGCGGGTGCGAAGGGCTGCGCGTCGACGAAGGTCGACGCGCTAGTTAATGATGATCACAGCGTGCTGCACGCCCCAAGTCTTGCACACGTGGCACGACGAGGTCACCCCGAACCCGACGGACCCGCTGTCAGACGAGACGATGGAGCCAGTTGTGTCGATCCGTCGTCGCACCGGTCTGGATGTCCAGCAGCTCCTGACGCAGGCGGGTGGTGACCGGGCCCGTCTCGCCACCCCCAATCGCCCAGGCCCCGTTCGACCTGGTCTTGACCTCCCCGACCGGGGTGATCACGGCAGCGGTCCCACAGGCGAACACCTCGGTTATCTCGCCCGACTCGCAGCCTGAACGCCACTCATCGACGCTGATGCGTCCTTCCTCCGCCCGGATCCCGAGATCCGCCGCAACGGTGAGGAGCGATGATCGCGTGATTCCGGGCAGGAGCGACCCCGTCAGCTCCGGCGTCACGAGTCGCGCAGAATCACCCGACCCGTATACGAAGTACAGGTTCATTCCGCCCATCTCCTCGATCCAACGGCGCTCGACGGCATCGAGCCACACGACCTGGTCGCAGCCATGCATGGAGGCCTCGGCCTGGGCGACCAGGGATGCCGCGTAGTTGCCGGCGCACTTGGCCTCGCCGGTGCCTCCCGGTGCAGCTCGCACGTAGTCGTCGGAGATCCATACCGACACCGGCTTGAGTCCACGGGGGAAGTAGGCGCCGGCCGGTGAGGCGATCAGGAGGTACTCGTACCGATTCGCGGGCCGAACCCCCAGTCCCACCTCCGTCGAGATCATGAAGGGCCGCAGGTAGAGGGAGCGCTCCTGACCAGATGGCACCCAGTCACGGTCCTGGCGCACCAGTGCCTCGATGGATCCAACGAACAACTCGATCGGCAGCTCAGCCATCGCCAGTCGACGAGCCGAGTTGGCGAACCGCTCGGCATTCTGGGTGGGTCGGAAAGTCCAGATGCTCCCGTCGGCATGGCGGTAGGCCTTCAGGCCTTC
>JAIOXK010000046.1 GCA_021741645.1 Candidatus Nanopelagicales bacterium | reverse complement strand
GCGGCAACGGTGGTCTTGCCGGTGCCTCCCTTGCCCGAGACGACGTGCAGGGCCACGTCAGGCCACAGGGGGTCACTCATTCGTCCACCCTAATCGCCGCAGCGGGTCATGACAGCGGGGACTAGTCTCGGTGCATGACCACATGGGAGTACGCCACCGTTCCCCTTCTCGTGCACGCCACCAAGCAGATTCTGGACACCTGGGGCCAGGACGGCTGGGAGCTCGTTCAGGTCGTGCCGGGACCGAACCCTGAGAATATGGTCGCCTATCTCAAGCGCCCGACAGGCCAGGCCTGATGTCTGCCGTGGAGGAGCGCCTCGCTGCCATGGGGCTCTCCCTGCACGAGGTCGTGCCCCCGGTGGCCGCCTATGTTCCGGCCGTCGTCAGTGGCCGCTATGTCTACACGTCAGGTCAGCTGCCGATGGTCGACGGAGCACTGCTGGCCACGGGCAAGGTGGGAGCCGAGGTGTCGGCCGAGCGTGCCAACGAACTCGCGGCTGTGTGCGCGCTCAACGCCATTGCGGCGGTCAAGTCCGTCGCAGACCTGTCGACCGTGGTGCGGGTCGTGAAGGTCACGGGATTCGTCGCCAGCGCTCCGGACTTCACCGGCCAGCCGGGTGTCATCAACGGGGCCAGCAACCTGCTGCTCGAGGCCTTCGGCAGCGCAGGTGCGCACGCTCGTTCCGCCGTCGGAGTCGCCGTCCTCCCGCTTGACGCCCCGGTCGAGGTGGAGATGATCGTCGAACTAGCCGGTTAGGTGAGTCGCACCGTCCGATCCGCGTCGACGGTCGTGCTCCTGCGCGACGGTCTGGACGGCCTTGAGACCCTGCTCATGCGTCGCGTCGCCTCCATGGCCTTCGCCCCGCGCATGCATGTCTTTCCCGGCGGTCGGGTCGATGACGTTGACTTCAGCGCGGCCGTGACCTTCATGGGCGGTGATGTGGAGGCGATGGCGCAGCGCGCGAGTGCTGATGTGAGTGAACTGCGCGCGCTGTACTCCTGTGCGATCCGCGAGACGCGCGAGGAGGTCGGAGTCGATCTCGTCCATCCCACGTGTGACGACGGGCTGCTCGTCGATCCCGACGCGCTGCCGCTGATCGACCACTGGGTGACTCCCGAGGGTGAGACACGTCGCTATGACGTCCGGTTCTTCGCGGCGATGGTCACCGGCGATGACGCTCGACTCACCACGACTGAGGCGGACACGGTGGTGTGGATGCAGCCGGCCAGCGCACTCGCGGCATTCATGGCGGGTGACCTGCCGATGCTCCCGCCCACGGAATCCGTTCTTCGATGGCTCACGGGCTTCGCGACCGCGCCCGAGGCCCTGGTGGCTGGGGCCCTGCGCGACGTGGTGCCGCTGCTTCCTCGCCGAGTGGAGGGCGACCCGGGTGAGGGCGGGTCGGCGCGATGGGTGCTCACGCATGACCGCACGGGCGAGGTACTCGTTGACCCCGTGGTCGCCCCTCACACGCGCGAGAGTGACGGACTGCCGCGAGGCGACTCATGAGCGGGCACGTGCTGCCGCTCACCGGCTCAACCGAGGACTGGCGTGGTGGGCAGATCTCCGAGGCGGCCGCATGCGTGCTCGCACCGAACGCCTCGCCATGGACGCTGGACGGCACGAACACCTGGATCCTCGGCACCAGTGACGTGTACGTGGTCGACCCCGGCCCGGACGACCCTCGGCATCTGTGCGCCATCCGCGAGTGGGTCGACGCCCGTGACCAGCGCATCATCGGGGTGCTGCTGACCCATGGCCACGTCGACCACTCGCAGGGGGCTCGAGCGTTCGCCGACGCCGCAGGTGTGGGCGTCCGTGCGTGGGATCCGGCGCACCGACTCGGATCCGAGGGACTGTCCGACGGAGACGTCATCGCCCTGGGCGACGAGGATGTGCGCATTGTCGCCACCCCGGGTCATTCTCAGGACAGCGTCAGCATGATTCTCGGTGGGGATTCATCCCTGCTGACGGGAGACACGATCCTCGGACGCGGAACGTCGCTCGTCGCGTGGCCGGACGGAACCCTCGGTGACTATCTGGACAGTCTGGAGCGACTCCGGGACCTCGCGGGCGAGCTGTCCAGAGTGCTCCCCGGGCACGGGCCCGTGCTGCAGAGTCCCGCGACGGTGATCGATGCCTACCTGACGCATCGCCGGGCACGGCTCGCCGAGGTGGCAGGGGTGTACGAGTCCGGGGTGAGCGACCCCGAGTCGATCGTGCGCATTGTCTATGCCGATGTGCCGCAGGAAGTGTGGCCCGCGGCCGAGCTCACCGTGCGGGCCCAGGTGCACTACCTGGAGTCAGGCGAGACCCGCTGATCGATCGAGCGGGTGCCCGGTGGAGGTGTCAGCGTGCGCGCTTGCCGAGCCGCTCGACGTCGATGATCAGTACCTGACGTGACTCCAGGCGGATCCAGCCGCGCTGGGCGAAGTCGGCCAGTGCCTTGTTGACCGTCTCGCGAGAGGCGCCGACAAGCTGCGCCAGCTCCTCCTGGGTCATGTCATGCGTGACCATCAGGCCCTCGGGAGTGACCTCGCCGAACTTCTCGCCCAGATCCATCAGGGCCTTGGCCACCCGGCCGGGCACGTCGGAGAACACGAGGTCCGCCATGGCGTCGTTGGTGCGGCGAATGCGTCGAGCAAGGGCCTGGAGAAGGGCGGCGGCCACTTCGGGGCGCCCGCTCAGCCATGGCTTGAGCTGGTCGTGGCCCATGAGGAGGACGGTCGTGTCGGTCAGTGCGGTCGCGGTGGATGTGCGCACACCTGGGTCGAACAGGCTCAGCTCGCCGAACATCTCACCGGGTCCGAGCACGCCCAGCAGCGACTCGCGTCCGTCCGTCGATGTCTGGCCGAGCTTCACCTTGCCCTCGACAATGACGTACATGTGATCCCCGATCTGCCCCTCTTGGAACAGAACCTCGCCCTTGGAGACATCGCGACTGACGAGGGACGCGCGCAGTGCGGCTGCACCCTCGGCGTCAAGGGCGGCGAAGAGGGGGGACTGGAGGAAGGCTTCGTCCATGGTCATCTGCTCCGCTGCTCTCGGTCACCCAACTGGGTGATGCTTCTGGCATGACCCCCGCGGCGGTGCTCCCACGGCGGACCGTCATGCCCGACATACGCTATCGGCATGGTCGTGGCGCAGGACAGGCGAGTCGGGGAGGATCTCCCGGCCCTCAGACGCCGAGCCCGCCGCATGGTGAAGGTCCTGGGGGAGACCTACCCGGATGCGCACTGTGAGCTGGACTTTCGGACGCCCATAGAACTCCTCGTCGCCACGGTGCTCAGCGCCCAGTGCACTGACCAGCGCGTGAACAAGGTGACGCCGGCCCTGTTCGAGCGCTACCGCACCCCCGCCGACTACGCGGGCGCCGATCGGGAGGAGCTGGAGTCCTTGATCGCGCCCACGGGATTCTTCCGGCAGAAGGCCAAGACGCTGCAGGGCATCGGGCAGGCTGTGTGTGATCGCTTCGGCGGTGAGGTTCCCGCGCGGCTGACGGATCTGGTGACCCTTCCCGGAGTCGGCCGCAAGACGGCCAACGTCGTGCTGGGGGACGCCTTCGGTGTTCCCGGCATCACCGTCGACACCCACCTTGGTCGGCTGGCCCGGCGCTTCGGGTGGACGACGCAGACCGACCCGGTGAAGGTCGAGAGCGATCTCATGGAGATCTTCCCGCGCAAGGACTGGACGCAGATGTCGCATCGGGTGATCTGGCACGGACGTCGTCGGTGCCACGCGAAGCGCCCTGCCTGCGGTGCCTGTCCGATCGCTCGCTGGTGCCCCGCGTTCGGTGAGGGTCCCACAGATCCGACCGAGGCCGAGCGACTTGTGCGCGAGTCCGGACGGGCGTGAGCATGCAGTGGTCTCGCCACGGGTGGTCCATCCCCAACGTTGATGCGGTGCTGCCGTCGTGGCTGCACCCGGTGGCAGCGCTCGCCTCGTCGGTTACCGCGGAAGAGCTCACGCGGTTCGTCCCCCCGCACGGGGAGGGTCGTCACTCGGCCGTCCTCATGCTGTTCGGCCCGGACCGGGACCTGCTGGTGATCCAGCGTGCCAGCACCATGCGCTCCCATGCCGGACAGCCGGCGTTTCCGGGCGGGGCCGTGGACGACGAGGACGAGTCCGCGATCCATGCCTCCCTGCGCGAGGCGGAGGAGGAAACGGGCCTAGATCCGACGGGCATCGCAGTGTTCGGGCAGCTGCCGGATTTGTGGGTGCCGGTGTCGAACTACGTCGTCACCCCGGTGCTCGGCTGGTGGGAGCGGCCGTCACCGGTGTGGCCGCGTGACCCTGCAGAGGTCTCGAGCGTGCACCGAATCCCGCTCGACGACTTCGCTGATCCCGAGCATCGCTGCAGGGTGCTGCATCCGTCGGGATATGTGGGTCCGGCATTCGAGGTGGACGGACTCCTCGTGTGGGGATTCACCGCGGGATTGATCTCCGGGCTGCTCGACCGGGTGGGTTGGGCCCGGCCGTGGGACGAGACGCGGGTTGTTCCCCTGAGTCCTGAGCAGGCATCGTGACGATCGTCGACTGGGTGCTCATCGGAGCACTCGTGGTGTTCGCGCTGGCCGGGTGGTTCCGCGGCTTCGTTGCAGGCCTGCTGGCCTTCATCGGATTCCTGGGCGGCGGCCTCGCGGCCGCATTCATCCTGCCGGGGATCCTCGATTCGCTGATCGAGGCGGAGTGGCTGAAGATCGCCGCGGTGGCCGGCGGGGTCCTGATCGTCGCGCTCATCGGCCAGTTCGCGGCCTCCATCCTCGGGCAGCGCCTCCGTGACGGCATCACCTGGCGACCGGTGCGGCTGGTCGACAACATTGCCGGTGCTGCGTTGAACGTGGTGGCCTTTGCTGCTGTTCTCTGGATCATTGCCAGTGCACTCGCCTACCTGCCCGTCAGTGCGGTATCCGAGCAGGTGACTCAGTCGCGCGTCCTCGTCGCCCTCGACTCCCTGGTGCCACCCCAGGCTCGCAATGCGTTCAGCAGCCTGCGCGCGCTCGTGGGTCAGACTGATGTGCCGCGCGTGTTCTCGGGCCTCGCCCAGATCACCGGTCCCGACGTGGATCCGCCGGATCCCGCGGCCATCACCGATGCCATCGACGAGGTCAGGCCCTCGGTCGTGCAGGTCTTCGGAGATGCTCCCGAATGCCGCACGGGTGTGACCGGCAGTGGATTCGTGATCGAGCCGGGACTCGTCATCACCAATGCGCACGTGGTCGCCGGCGTGGATCAGCCCCGCGTGCGCGAACGGCAGGGCGAGAAGGCTTTGCGCGTGACTGTCGTCTACTTCGATCCGGAGACGGACATCGCGCTGCTGGAGGTTCCTCGTCTGGACTCGCCCGCCCTAGCCCTGGCGCGCACGCCTGCCGCATCGGGCGACTCGGCCGTGGTCGCGGGCTTCCCGCAGTCTGGCCCCTACCGAACCGAGCCGGTGCGCATCCGCACCACGGTCCGCGCCCTCGGCGATGACATCTACGGCAAGGCGGGCGTTGAACGTGAGGTGTACACCTTCCGAGGCACTGTCCTGCCGGGCAACTCCGGTGGCCCACTCCTCCACCCGGACGGATCCGTGCTCGGCATGGTGTTCGGCGCAGACGAGCAGATGGATGCGACGGGCTACGCGCTGACGAACACCGAACTCGTTGAGGCCCTGACCCAGCCTCGCGGTGAGACCGACACGGGAAGTTGCCGGATCACCGACTGACCGTCAGGCGATCGGGACCAGCTCCTGGGCGATCAGGTATGCCATGGTGAGTCCGCGGCCGAGAGCGAACTGCGGCTGTAGCCGCTGCCCGTCGCTGTCAACGGAGCGATCGACATCGCGCACGGGCCAGATCCAGTGGGAGATCGGCGTCACTTGCCGTGGCGAGACCCTCGAGCGCTCGCTGGGCGAGCCGCCGGGCCCCCTCGCCGTTGCCCCGCGCGTGGTGAGTCTCGGCGGCTCCCCACTGGGCGAGGGCCTTCCACATGAGGCGATCCTGCTCTGCACAGGTGCGCCATCGCTGCTCGCAGATCTCGTGCGCGTGGAAGGGCAGACCCTGCAGGTACGAGTCCCAGGCAAGCGACCAGACCTGTGGATCAGGCAGTCCATCGATCGAAGGCACGTCAGGCCCGCGCTGATCGCTCGGGGCATCGGGCGGCAGGGGGCGGCCCAGGCGATCCCGCGGTCGCTCGTCCGTCATCGAAGAGCGGGCCCGGTGAGCCAGTCGAGAAGGGTGCGTGTGAACTCGGCCGGGCTCTCCTCTTGCGGGAAGTGCCCGCAATCCAAATCGGCTCGCTGATACTCGGCTCGGACGAAGTCCTCGCTGCCATCCACACTCGAGCTCAGCATCATCGGATCGCTGACGCCTTGCACCTGAAGCACGGGGCACTGCACCGGCGCCTCCATGAGCGACATGTAGCTGAGTCCGTCCGGGCGCAGAGCTGAACGCACCGCCCATCTGTGGTACTCAATGGCGGTATGCGCGGTGGGCCACCGCAGGAACGCCGCGCGATAGGCCGTCGCAGCCTCGTCGTCGAGCCAGGTGGGATCCGCTGACCACGAACGGATCAAGTCGGCCACCCGTTGTCCGTCATTCGCGGTGAGGGATCGCTCGGGTGCAAAGGGCAATTGGAATCCCATCGCGTAGTGCATGGCCTTGCGTTGGCGGTGATTGCTCATCATGGCTGCCCGCAGTCGCCGTGGATGCGGCATGGAGACGGGAACGATCCCGCGCACCACTTCCGGCTCCAGAACGGCCGTGGACCACGCTGCGAGCCCACCCCAACCGTGACCGACGATGATCGCCTGCGAGATGCCGAGACTTCTGATGAAGGAAGCGACGTCGGAGGCGAGAGTGCGCGGGTCATAGCCCTCGGGTGGATGGTCGCTGCCGCCGTAGCCTCGCAGGTCCATCGCGATGGCGCGGAATCCAGCCGCGGCGAGCTCGGTCAGTTGGCGACGCCACGTCCACCAGAAAGTGGGAAATCCGTGCAGGAGAACCACGGCCGGGCCACTGCCGATATCGACGGCGTGGAACCTCGCGCCATTGGCTGAGACATCACGGTGCGTCCATGGTCCGGCCGCCTGGATGACTTCGTCAGGCTCAGGGAGCGGCACCGCTTACGAGCCGAGGGGCGGTTCGCGCCGCACGTCGATCTCGACTTCCTCGATGTCGCTCACGTGGCTCGATCCTGAGTTCGAGAGCGCAGCCTTCGTCTTCTCCAGTTCGGCCTTGGAGAGGGTCGGCGCCTTGACCTCGGAGAAGTTCTTGCGGGCGAGGAAGCCAGTGACCGCCACCCCGATGAGCAGAAGCCCGGCAACGATCAGCATGCCGGCCCAGATGGGAAGCCCGAGTGCGACGATCACGAACGCGAGAGTCAGCAGCAGGAAGATCGTCGCGAAGAAGGTGAGGGTCGCGGCGGCGATGCCCATGGCGGCGCCGAGGCCGATCTTTCCCCCGGTCTCCGCCATCTCGGCCTGAAGCAGCGCGACCTGAGCCTTGGCCAGGCGCTGCGCGTCGGACATGGTCTTGCTCACCAGGTCCTTGATGCGGGGCGGCGGTTGCGGCGGCATCGGTTCCTCCGTTTCGACGCGGGCCAGGCGCGGCAGACTGCCGCGAAGACCCGCATCAGGCTATCGGGCGCTGGGCTCCTGGTACACGTCCGGGATTCCGTCGTTGTCCTTGTCGGCCTCTTCGACGGCCGCGATCGCTGCGTAGTGGCGACCTCGCAGGGTGAGCGCGATACCGGCGAGGATTGCGGCAATGAGTGAGGCGACGAGGATGGCGAGCTTCGAGGACTCGAGGAGGAGCAGGTTCTCCTCGTAGCCGAGTTCGGCAATGAGCAGCGCCACGGTGAAGCCGATGCCTGCGAGCACACCGATCGCGGAGATGTCGCGCCATGCGATGCCGGGTGCGAGCGAGGCTCGGGTGAATGTCGCCGTGATCCAGGCGCCCAGGAACACGCCGATCGGCTTGCCGAGCACCAGCCCGAGGATGATGCCGATGGCGACCGGCTCGGTCAGCGCGGAGTCGATGCCGATCGAGCGCAGATCCACACCGGCGGCCATGAAGGCGAAGATCGGCACCGCGATGCCCGCGCTGAAGGGGTGGATGCGATGCGCCAGGCGATCAGCCGGTGACTCCTGCTCGCCCGGATCGGACTTGACTCGCGTGAGCAGGCCGAGGACGACGCCGGCAACGGTGGCGTGAATGCCACTCTCGTGGGTGAAGTACCAGGCCAGCAGGGCGAGCGGAACGTAGAAGAACGGTGACGTCCAGCGCATCTTCTGGGCAACGGCGTAGAGCACGAACAGGGCGATGGCCGCGAGGAACCACGGGAGACTGAACTTGTCGGAGTAGAAGATGGCGATGACGGCGATTGCACCCAGGTCGTCGACGACGGCAAGGGTGAGCAGGAAGGCCCTCAGTGCTACCGGGAGCCGGCGGCCGAACACTGCGAGAACGGCCAAGGCGAAGGCGATGTCGGTCGCCATGGGAATGCCCCAGCCGCGGGTGCTTCCCCCATCCATCGACACGTTCACGGCGACGAAGATGGCGGCCGGCACCACCATGCCGCCGATCGCTGCGGCAGCGGGCACGATGGCCTGGGCCGGCTTGCTCAGTGACCCCACGACGAGTTCGTGCTTCAGCTCGAGGCCGACCACGAAGAAGAAGATGGCGAGCAGTCCGTCTGCGGCCCACACGCCGAGGGGGAGGTTGAGGCCGAGGCTTTCGGGACCCACCTGGAGGTCGATCAGTTCGAGGTAGCCGTCGCCCCACGGTGAATTGGCCCAGACCAGTGCGATGGCCGCGGCCACGATGAGCAGGATGCCGCCGACGGTCTCGTCTCGTAGATACGACACCAACCAGCCGCGTTCGCGCAGCGACGGTCGGACGAGAATCTCGTGCTGCTCCATGGCTCCACCCTAACCGGAGCCCGAACCCCGGCGCCTGCGTCAGTCGTCGCTGCTGCCGGACTTCAGTCCATCCGCGATCAGGCCCATGACGGCGGGATCGGCCAGGGTCGTCGCGTCGCCCATGGTCCGGTTCTCGGCGACGTCGCGCAGCAGGCGGCGCATGATCTTCCCCGAGCGCGTCTTGGGGAGCTCGGGGACAACCATGATCTGCCGCGGCTTGGCGATCGGGCCGATCTCGTGCGCCACGTGGTTGCGGAGCTCGGTGACGATGGCATCGCCCTCGGCCTCAGCAGCCGGCACGCCACCGCGGAGGATGACGAACGCGACGATGCCCTGACCGGTGGTCTCGTCGGCGGCCCCAACCACGGCGGCCTCAGCAACCTTCGGGTGCGACACCAGTGCCGACTCAACCTCGGTGGTGGAGATGCGGTGGCCGGAGACGTTCATGACGTCGTCGACCCGGCCGAGCAGCCAGATGGCGCCGTCCTCGTCCCACTTGGCGCCGTCCCCGGCGAAGTAGTACTGCGGCCAACGCGACCAGTAGGTGTCGATGTAGCGCTGCGGATCGCCCCAGATCCCGCGGAGCATGGACGGCCACGGATCGGTGAGCACGAGGTAGCCACCACCACCGTGGCCGACAGGAGTGCCGTTGTCGTCGACGATGGCCGCGCCGATGCCGGGCAGCGGACCCATCGCCGATCCGGGCTTGCACGGGGTCACCCCGGGCAGTGGCGAGATCATCATCGCGCCGGTCTCGGTCTGCCACCACGTGTCGACGATCGGGCAGCGGCCACCGCCGATGACGTCGCGGTACCACATCCAGGCCTCCGGATTGATCGGCTCACCGACCGATCCGAGCAGTCGCAGGCTGGAGAGATCCTTGCCGGTGGGCAGGTCTTCGCCCCACTTCATGAAGGTGCGGATCGCAGTCGGGGCGGTGTAGAGGATGGAGACCTTGTGCCGCTCCACGATGTCCCACCAGCGATCCTTGCCCGGAGTATCGGGAGTTCCCTCGTAGACGACCTGGGTCACGCGGTTTGCGAGCGGTCCGTAGACGATGTACGAGTGCCCGGTGACCCACCCGATGTCGGCGGTGCACCAGTACACGTCGGAGTCAGGCTTGAGGTCGAAGACGTTGCGATGGGTGTAGGACGTCTGCGTGAGGTAGCCGCCGGACGTGTGCAGGATGCCCTTGGGCTTCCCCGTGGTTCCGGACGTGTAGAGGATGAACAGCGGGTGCTCGCTGTCGAAGGCCTCGGGTGTGTGTGAAGTGGACTGACGATCGACGATGTCGTGCCACCAGACGTCCTTGTCGGTCCACTCGACCTCGGTGCCGGTGCGCTTGACGACGAGCACGTGCTCGACAGTCGGGCAGTCGGCGACTGCCTCGTCAACGGCGGGCTTCAGCGCCATCGCTGAACCACGGCGGTTCTGACCATCAGCCGTGATGACGAGCTTCGCCTCGGCATCATCGATGCGACTGCGCAGCGCCTCGGCAGAGAATCCCGCGAAGACCACCGAATGCGGCGCACCGATGCGGGCGCAGGCGAGCATCGCGACGATCGCCTCGGGGATCATCGGCAGGTAGATCGCCACTCGGTCGCCGGCCACGAGCCCGAGCTCGGTCAGGGCGTTGGCCGCCTGGCTGACCTCGTCCTGCAGTTGCGCGTAGGTGACATCGCGGCGATCGCCGGGCTCGCCCTCGAATCGAATGGCGACCTGATCGCCGAAACCGTCCTCCACGTGGCGGTCAACGCAGTTGTACGCGACGTTGAGTCGGCCGCCGACGAACCACTTGGCGAAGGGTGCGTCCGACCAGTCGAGCACCTCGGTGAAGGGCTCGGCCCAGGTGAGGTGACGGGCCTGCTCGGCCCAGAATCCCAGGCGATCGCGGTTGGCCTCGTCGTACATCTCCGGCTGCGCGTTCGCCTGCTTGGTGAACTCCGGCGTGGGCGGGAACACCCGCTCCTCGTAGGACAGGTTGGACAGTGCTGAGGTCTTGTCGTCGGTCACGTGTCCTAGTGAATCAAAGGCCTTGGTTGGATGGGCAGGTGTTCGCCAATCCAAACGACCCTTTTGCCGCACTGGCGGCCATCCCCGAGGTGGCGGTTGCCTCGACTGCGGCTCGTGAGGAAGTGGATCGGCTGCTGTGGCGTCGCGACGTCCGCGGGGCGGCCGCAGAGGTGGCGTCAGCCTCCCTTCAGAGAGGCGCGCGCGACTCCGCTGCCATCGACGGAGCTGACGTCGCTCTCGTCGAGGACTCACCGATGGGTCGGGTGCTGGAGGCCTCCCTGCGGCTGACGGCTGCCGTCCCCACCCAGGTGGATGTCTTCGGGCAGGCCCCCCTGCAGGCGTGGGCGCACCTGCACGCCCTGGTCGCGCACGGCTTCACGCCGGCCGATGAGCTGGGGCGTCCGCGATTGGTCGATGACGTGGACGATCCGCTCAATCTCGGTGACATCCCGTCGGCGCGTGCGGCAGCGGATCGACTCGCTCTGCTGGCCCGCCACCTGACGTCTCCGACGGATGCCCCCGCTCTCGTGGTCGCCGCTATCGCGCACGCGGAGGTTGCTGCGCTGCGGCCTTTCGCATGGGGGTCTGGTCTGCTCGCGCGGGCGACCACCCGGTTGGTCATCGCTGAGCGTGGTGTCGATCCGTCGCTGTTCAGCATCCCGGAGAACGGGATGCTGGAACTCGGTCGCTCGTCCTACGTCCGCGCGTTGCGCGGATACGCCACCGGGTCGCGTGCGGGTGTGGCCGAGTGGTGCGTGTGGCACGCGTCGGCGGTGGCGGCCGGTGCCCGCGCCGTCGTCGTCCCCTAGGTCTTCGCGCCAAAACCTGCAGTTGCGGTCGCAAGATCGCGCGGGTGCGACGGTACCTGCAGGTTTCGGTGACTTGGAGCTACAGGCGTGCGCCGCGGCGCCGGGCGTACCAGGTCAGCCCGAGGGCCACCGCGCCGATCGCGACGCCCGCGCCGGCCGCCACAGCTGACCGCTTCGCCTGCTGCTCCTTCATCGCGACGGGCTTGGCGAAGTCGACGATCGGCCAGCCTCGTTCGACAGCGACCTTGCGCAACTCCGCATCGGGATTGACGGCCACCGGATGGCCCACCGCCTCCAGCATGGGCAGGTCCGTCTGGGAGTCGCTGTAGGCGTAGCACGCACCGAGGTCGTATCCGCGCTCCTGTGAGAGGGACCGCATGGCCTCGGCCTTGCCCTCGCCATAGGCGTAGAACAGGATCTCGCCGGTGTACGCACCCTCCTCGATCGCCACCTGCGTGCCGATGGCGAGATCGACACCGAGTCGCTCGCCGATCGGCTCGACGATGTCGGTGCCGGACGAGGAGATGATGATGACCTCGCGGCCAGCGGCCTTGTGCTCGTCGATGAGGTCGACGGCCTCCTGGAAAACCATGGGGTCGACGATGTCGTCGAGCGTCTCCCCGACGATCGCTTTCACCTTGTCCACGTTCCATCCGGTGACCAGCTTGGACATGTACTCGCGCATCGTCTCCATCTGGTCGTGGTCAGCGCCGGAGGCGAGAAACACGAACTGGGCGTAGGCACTGCGCACCACGTCGCTGCGCCCGATGAGCCCCTCCTTGTAGAACGGGCGGGCGAAGGCGAAGGAGCTCGACTTGGCGAGGATCGTCTTGTCGAGGTCGAAGAACGCAGCCGACGGACCAGGGGGCTCGAGGCTCATGAGGTGACGGTACCTGCCTTGTCCACAGGCTGGCCGCTCCGTGTCGGCTGTCCACAGGCCTGACTTCCGGTTGTCACCGTGCGGTCGTCTCGCGGCAGCGTGTCCGCATGACTCGACCCCTGCTCGTCAGCGACGACACAGTGCTGGTGGACGACATCCTGAGGTTCTCGGCAGCAGCCAACGTGGAGGTGCACCTGGCCACCGACGTTGAATCCGCCCGAGGGCTGTGGTCCACCGCCCCCCTTGTCCTGGTGGGGGCCGATCTGGCGGCGCGTGTTGCCGGTCTACGCGTCGAACGACGACGAGACGTGGTGCTGGTGGGCCGAGACATCGCCGAGGCGGACTGGCAGCGGGCCGTCACCATCGGGGCCGAGCACGTCGCCTGCCTGCCGGACTCGGAGCGCTGGCTGATCACGCGGCTGGCCGACAGCGGCGAGTCTGCGCCGCGCAGCGGCACGGTGCTGGCAGTGATGTCAGGCGGCGGGGGTGCCGGGGCCTCGACTCTGGCGGTCGCTCTCGGGGCGGCCGCGGCCGCCGAGTCGAAGGTGCTGCTCGTCGACCTCGATCCGCTTGCCGGTGGTATCGATGTGATCGCGGGAGTAGAGGGGGTCAGCGGCGCGCGATGGCGTGACCTCATTGACACGCAGGGCCGGCTGAGTCCGGCCACGCTGGAGGCATCGTTGCCTGCGTGGGCCGGCATGTCCGTGCTCTCCTGGGGGCGGGAGGGGCCGTCACGGCTGGGGCCGGAGGCGCTGGCGTCGGTGCTGGACGCCGGCGAGCGCGGCTTCGACTACGTGATTCTGGACATCCCGCGAGTGCTGGACGAGGTCACCGAACTGGCCCTCGGGCGAGCCCGGCACACCATCGTGGTGACCTCTGCCAGTGTGCGCGGCGCAGCTGCTGCCGCACGACTGAGTTCGGCTCTACGGGATCGATGTGCGGGGCTGGGAATCGTCATTCGCAACGACCGACGAGGACTGCGCCCGGCAGCGATCGCATCAGTCCTCGACGGCTCGGTGCTGGGTGAGCTTCCCTACGCCGTTCGGATGGCCAGACGATGCGAGGCGGGAGACGGCCCGCTCCAAGCAGATTCCTATGGCCGGAGCGTGCGGGAACTGCTGCGGACCCTGCAGGGTGACGGTCGAGCACGCGGATGAAGACCGACCTGGTGGACCGAGTGCGCACCCGACTCATGGTCACAGAAGGTGAGGCGACGCCATCGCGGGTCGCAGCGGCCCTGCGCGATGAAGGGTTGGTGCTGGGCGACAGTGCCGTCCTCGATCTCGTTCATCGGTTGCGCCACGAGTTCATCGGGGCCGGACCCTTGGAGTCACTGCTCCGTGATCCGCTCGTCACCGATGTCCTGGTCAACGGGCCGGACGCAGTGTGGGTGGACCGCGGGATGGGTCTGGAGCGGGAGGGCCTTCGTTTCGAGTCCGAGGCGGATGTTCGCCGACTGGCTCAGCGCCTGGCCGCAGCGGCAGGCAGGCGGCTCGACGAGGCGAGTCCGCATGTCGATGCCCGACTTCGGAGCGGCGTGCGACTGCATGCCGTGATTCCGCCGCTGTCGGTCGATGGCACCGCCATCTCCCTGCGCGTTCCCTCGTCGCAACCTCTGTCGCTCTCCGCTCTGGTCGCACGCGATGCAGTGGATGGTCAGACGGCCGCACTTCTGCGCGGCATCGTCCACGCGCGACTGGCCCTCCTTGTCACGGGAGGAACGGGAACAGGCAAGACGACCGTGCTGTCCGCGCTGCTGTCGGAGGTGGCAGAGCACGAGCGGATCGTCATCGTCGAGGACTCCACCGAGCTGGCTCCCCATCATCCGCACGTTGTGCGCCTGCAATCTCGCCTCCCCAACGTCGAAGGGGCCGGGGAGGTCACCGGCCGTGACCTGGTGCGACAGGCCTTGCGCATGCGACCGGATCGGATCGTCGTCGGCGAGGTTCGCGGCGCGGAGGTCGTCGACATGCTCGCGGCCATGAACACCGGTCACGAGGGTGGTGCAGGCACCATCCACGCAAATTCCCCGCAGGACCTTCCTGCGCGTCTGGAGGCGCTGGGAATCATGGCCGGGCTCACCAGAGAGGCAGTGCACGCACTCCTCGGCTCGGCGATCGACGTGGTGATCCACCTCAGATTCGATGGCGCTCGGCGACGTGTCATCGATGGCCTCCATGTCCTGCGACGCGGACCCGACGGATTCGTCGAGACAGTGCCGGCGCTCACCCGCACTCCGACGGGACTCGTGCGCGGCGAGGGCTTCGCGACGCTGCAGGCCCGAGTCGACATGACCGCCCCGACATGACCGCGCTCGTGGCAGCCCTGCTGGCTGCCGCTGCAGTACTTCTGCTGGTGGATGGTCCGGCCACGTTCCGAGTTCGGGGATGGACGACCCAGGAGGGTGCCGATGTGCGTGGTCGGGTGCGAGAGCTCGGCCGACGGGTGGGTGGACGTCTGGCGATCGGCCCTGCCGCTCGGCGTCGGGTGGCGCGCCAGCGAGCGGATGTGCTCCGCGCCCTCGGAGCGCTCTCCGCGGAACTCGATGCGGGGCTGGCACCGGATCAGGCACTGATTCGTGCGGGTGGTGATCCGAGTGTGTGGCCGCAGGCCACTCGCGCGGCCGAGTGGGGCGGTCCGATCTCAGATGCCTTGGACCGGGACGCTCAACGGGTGCCTGTGCTGGCACAGGTCGCAGCCTGCTGGCGAGTGGGAGCGCAGGGGAGCGGTCTGGCCTTGTCCCTGAAGTCCGTCGCGCATTCCTCGCGGGCGGCGGAGGACGTGCGCGTGGAGATGGAGGGCCAACTGGCCGGGCCGCGAGCAACGGCGCGACTGTTGTCGCTGCTCCCACTCGTCGGGGTGGGGCTGGGAGCCATGCTCGGTGCTGACCCGCTGGGATGGCTCACATCGACCCTGCCTGGACGCCTCTGCCTGGTTGCGGGCTGCCTGCTGGCGGCGATCGGCGTC
>JAIOXK010000045.1 GCA_021741645.1 Candidatus Nanopelagicales bacterium | reverse complement strand
AGTCGCGGATCGTCGGGCCACGGATGCGGGTGCGGGCCGACGCCCACCGTCACGGCCTCCGGACCGTCATCCACGTCTGCACTTGTGTCACGGCCCACTCGGGCGACGATAGCCGCTACGGTTCCAGCGTGAAGCGCGCCATCGTGAACCTCGTCCGCGGCCTCCTCATGGGAGTCGCCGAAGTCATTCCCGGAGTGAGCGGAGGCACGGTCGCCCTCATTGTCGGCGTCTACCGAACCCTCATCAATGCCATCGCCGATGCGGTTCTCGCGCTGCGCCAGTTGGTGGGCCTCGCACAAGGCGGCCCATCCGCCGGACGATTCGCCGGCACCCTGAAGTCACTGCCGTGGGGTCTGCTCATTCCTCTGGCCATCGGCATGGGAATCGCCGTCATCCTCGGCGCCAAGTTCATCGAGCCGCTGCTGGAGACGAATCCGATCCAGATGAAGGCGCTCTTCTTCGGCCTCGTCCTCGCCGGTGTCTACGTTCCCGCACACATGGTCATCCGTGCGGGAGGCCCGTGGCGCACAGTCGACTACGTCGTTGCGCTCGTCTTCGCGATCATCCTCTTCGTTCTCGTCGGGCTGCCTCCCGCGACGATCGACGATCCAAGTCCGCTGATCATCTTCCTCTCGGCAGCCGTCGCGATCTGTGCACTCGTCCTGCCCGGTGTCTCCGGCTCCTTCCTTCTTCTCACGTTGGGGATGTACGAGTCGACGATCGCAGCGGTCAACGATCGCAACATCGCCTACCTCGCGGTGTTCGCCCTCGGAGCCATCGTGGGCCTGGCCCTGTTCGTGTCCGTCCTGAAGTGGTTGCTGGCCCACCGCACGCGCATCACGCTCGTGGTCATCACCGGATTGATGGTGGGTTCACTGCGCGCGCTGTGGCCATGGGAGGACGCGGACCGCGGGCTCCTCGCCCCGACCACCGACGTGCTCAGTGCCATCGTTCTCTTCCTCGTCGGCATGGCCATCGTGGTGGCGCTGATCCTCACTGAACGACGCCTCGGGCTCAGCGAGGAGCAGGAGGATGCTGGGCTCGTCAGCCGGTGATCTGCTGGCGGATCATGAACTGCTGAGGAGGGCGCGCGCCCGCGCGATCGCCTCGGGTGTCGAGGCGAAGACGTTCCTGCCCTCCGCAAGATCCTCGTAGACGCCGAGGAGACGGAAGACCTTGTCGTGCTCGTCCCTGATTCCCGAGAACAGCACGGTCACGCCCCTGCCCTCCAGCACGCGGACGGTGTCTCCGAGGACGCTGGCCCCGGTGGCATCGAGGGTGTGGATACGGGACATTCGCAGGATGACGATGCGCACGTCACTGATCTCTGACACCTCCACGAGGAACCGGTGTGCAGCTCCGAAGAAGAGCGGACCGTCGAGCCGGTAGACGACGACGTGCTGCCTGAGTAGCTCCTGCTCCTCGTCCGAGTGATCACCGGCGTCGACGGCCTCGCGATCGACGCGACCGCTCATAGACATCTTGCGGAGAGCGAGGAAGCCCGCGATCACCAATCCTGCGACGACCGCGGTGATGAGGTCGAACACGATGGTGGCGAGTGCCGTGACCGTCAGCACGATGGCATCACCGCGCGTTGAGCGCATGACGGCCCGGAGGCTCGAGACCTCGACCATCTGGATGACGGTCGCGATGAGCACCCCAGCGAGCGCGGCCAGCGGAATAAGGGACACCCAGGGTGCGGCGAGGAGAACCGCGAGGAGGAGTGCCGCCGACTGGGTGAGGGAAGACAGGCGCGACCGCGCACCCGTGCGGACATTCACCGCCGTGCGGGCGATGGCCGCAGTCGCCGGGACGCCGCCGAACAAGGGGCTGGCGAGGTTCGCCATGCCCTGGCCGACGAGTTCGCGATTGGGGTTGTGTCGCTCGCCGACGCTCATGGCGTCGGCGACGGTCGCCGACATCAGGCTCTCGAGCGCCGCCAGGGCTGCTACCGCAACGGCAGGGAGAAGGAATGCTTGGAGGTGATCCCACGGGATGGCTGGAAACCCAGGGGCGGGAATTCCGCGGGGGAGGTCGCCGATCGCCGTGACCTCCATCCCCGAAATAGTCGCGATGACGGTCACGACGACGACGGCCGGCAGCGCGACCGGGAGGCCGGGCCGCAGCCGCAGGGTCACGAGGATGGCCAGCGCCACCCCGCCGGACACGGCCAGAGCAGCCCACTGCGGCTCGGCGATGAAGGCCTTGACCGCATTCCAGGCGCCAACGACAACCTTCTCCCCCTCCGCAGGCTCGCCCAGGGCGGGAGCGACCTGCTGGAGGCCGATGATGACCGCGATGCCGAGAGTGAATCCCTCAACGACGGGAAGGGGGATGTACTGCATGAAGGATCCCGCGCGGACGAGTGCGAGCGCGATCAGCAGGACACCCGCCAGCAGCCCCACGATCAGCATGCCGGAGATGCCGAACTCCGCCACGATCGGTAGCAGCACCACGGTCATGGCCCCGGTGGGCCCGGAGATCTGGAGATTGCTTCCACCGAAGACGGCCGCCACGACTCCCGCGACGATGGCGGTTGTGATGCCGGCTGCTGCGCCCGCACCCGAGGCCACTCCGAAGGCCAGCGCCAGGGGCAGCGCCACGAAAGCGACCGTGACGCCGGCGATGACGTCCCGCTTCGGATCGCGCCGCATCGCAGTGAAGTCCGCTCGCTGGGGGAGCAGCGACCTCACGTAGGCCCAGCCGTCCAGCCGTCGCGCGGACGGTGCGTCAGCGCTCATCGACGGCTCTGCACGCGGGCCGATTCGAGGCTCTCCCGAAGGTCGGCCTGGTCATCGATGACGTCCCGAAGGATGGCGCGTGCTGCCAGCAGGAGGTCGCGAACCTCGGCGACCGACACCGAGTAGATGACCTGTCCGTCTCGGCGAACCTGTGAGATCAGGCCAGCCCTGCGCAGGGCAGCCAGCTGGTGGGACAGGTTGCTGGGCTCGATCTGAATCTCGGCGAGGAGCTCATGGACAGCGTGGTCGCGTTCACTGAGCAGTTCGAGGACGCGTATGCGGGCAGGGTGACCGAGAGTGCGGAAGAACTCAGCCTTGGCGACGTAGAGGGGCTTGGCCATGAGGTACTCCCACTTGAGTAATTGAACAGATCTTCATATTACGACCCGCCCTTCAGGCCAGCGAATCCACCCGTGTTCAGTTCAGGCCGAGATCAGCCAATGCGTAGGCGGCCTTGTACTGCAGTCCCCGCTCGCGAATCGCATCACCGGCACCGCGGTCGACGATCACGGCGACTCCCACCACCGTGGCGCCCGCCTCTTCCAGGGCGTCGACGGCGGTCAGCACCGACCCGCCCGTCGTCGAGGTGTCCTCAACCGCGATCACGCGGCGCCCGGCCACATCAGGCCCCTCGATCCGGCGCTGCAGGCCGTGCTGCTTCTCGCTCTTGCGCACGACGAAGGCATCGAGCGTCTGCAGGTCGGCCGCCGCACTGTGCAGCATGGCCGTGGCAACGGGATCGGCACCGAGGGTCAGCCCGCCGACCGCGTCGTACTCCCACTCCTCGACCAGTTCACGCATGACGCGCCCTACCAATGGAGCCGCCACACCATCGAGGGTGACCCGACGCAGATCGACGTAGTAGTCGGCCTCACGTCCGCTCGACAAGATGACCTTGCCGCGCACGACGGCCTTCTCGCTGATCTGATCCCGCAGCTTCGTCCACGCTTCACTCGCCATGGAGGGGAGCCTAGTGCGAGCGTGGCCGTCTACCGTGAGGACCGTGAGGACCGTGATGATCCTGCTCCTAGTGAACGACCCGCAGCTGCCGCCGCAGGCCGCGGACTTCCTGGGCCTGCATCCGGAGGCGATCACCGTCATTCCCGCGCCCGGCGACGCAGACATTCCCACTCGCATGTGTGCGGCGATCAATGCCCTCGATCCCGTGTCACCGCTCACGATTGCGTCCGTCGGCTCGGCCGCACTGTCCCTGCCCGCTGTCGCGCGGTCGCAGCGAGCCCATCATCGGCGGGTCAGCGAGTACGTCCTGCTGGAACCGGAGGTTCCCGCCGTTTCCGACGCCTGGCCCGATGCGCGCGTGACCGTGATCTGCGGAGTCGACTCCCAGGCGTCCTTGCAGGCTCGGCTTCGTGGATGGGATGTGCTGTTGCCCGACGAGCTCGCACAGTGGCAGACCGAGAGCTGAGGTCAGTCGGCCCGACGGCTGAGCCGGTTGCGCGCGCCCGCGAAGCTGCGGGTCAAGGTGCGCGGACCGTGTTGAAGCACCCGCGCGAACACCGGGTACTGGGGTCCGGCGACGCTGATCGCCCGGCCCCGCGCAAGATCCTTGAACGCCTGATCGACGACGGCTGGGACATCCAGCCACATCCAGTCCGGGGTCTGGCTCATGTCCATGCCGGCGCGTGCATGGAACTCGGTACGGATGAAGCCGGGGCACACGGCCGTCACACGCACGCCCGTGCCCTGCAGTCCCACGCTCAGGCTCTCGCTGAACACCGTGGTCCATGACTTCGCCGCCGAGTAGGTGCCTCCCGGAAACCAGCTCGCCATGCTGCTGACGTTGATGACCATCCCGGAATCGCGCTCCACCATGGCCGGCAACGCCGCATGGGTCAGGCGCATGACGGCCGTGACCATGACGTCCAGCAGTCGCTGCTCATCCTCCACATCCGTCCTGGTGAACGGGCTGCGCAGTCCGAAGCCGGCGTTGTTGACGAGGGCATGAATGGGGCGCTGGGGGTCGGACACGCGGGCGGCCAGCTGATCGACGTGGGCGCGCTCGGCGAGGTCCGCTGCGAACACCTCGCAGTGAACACCGAAAGCCCGTTCGAGCTCGGCAGCCGCCTCGCCCAGACGCTGCTCATCCCTTGCCACCAGCACGAGGTCGAAGCCACGCCTGGCGAAGGCATCCGCGAAGCCTCGGCCCAGACCAGCGGTGGCTCCGGTGATGACGGCGGTGGGCATGCCTTCTCCTGTCGACGCGAGGCTCCGGTGTCGTATGAAAGGTTCGGCAACCCCTGTCCGATGCCACCTTTCACTCGCGGGCAACGTACCGTGGTCTCGTGAAGCGGGGACCTGCGGTCGTCCGGCGATCGGCGCTCCTGCTGGTCGCCGCCCTGTCGTTCAGTCTTCTGCCCATCGGCATGGCCACGGCCGCCCAACCCAGTGCCGCGCCCCGCGTCGTCAACGGCGACGCCGGGAATCCCGAGGAGTTCCCGTGGCTGGTCTCGCTGCTCACCGCCAGCCGCTACGAGCGTGAGGGTCCGTTCCAGGCCCAGTTCTGCGGGGGCACCCTGACGACGCCCACCACGGTCGTGACGGCCGCGCACTGCGTCGTCAACCAGGACAACGGAGTCGTGCGGGAACCCGGATCTATCGTCATTGGCCTCGGGGCCAACCTCCGCGACACCGGACAGCGGGTTGTTCGCGTGGCAACAGTCACGCCCAGCCCCGACTACGTCCGCAAGACCGCCGGCAATGACGTGGCGGTGCTCACCCTCACCGAGGCGCTGCCCGATCACCCCACCCTTCCGCCCGTCACTGCGGACGAGGCCGGATCCCTTACCGCTGCCGGCACTCCGGCGAGCGTGGCCGGGTGGGGCGCGACATCCCCCAATGGCAAGACGTACCCCGATCTGTTCCGCGTGGGGCGCATGGTCGTCTTCCCCGACAGTGCATGCGGCGGCGGGCAGCCCTTCACCTACAACGGCGTCACCTTCAATGCCTTCGGTCCGCGAGACGCCGACGCGGCGAACATGCTCTGCGCCGCTGGGGTGACACCTGCTGGGGCCGTCATCGATGCGTGCCAGGGTGATTCGGGCGGACCGCTCGTCGGCGGCACCGGCGCAAACGCCCGACTCATCGGCATTGTCAGCTGGGGTGAGGAGTGCGCGAGTCGTTACCCGGGTGTTTACACACGGGTGTCGTCCGACCTCGACTTCCTCGCCGCCAACAACGCGATACCGGTGACCGAGATCTCAGAGCCGACCGCTGCCCCCACGGTGACGGTCGACCCACGATCGGAACGACTCATCGTCAACATCACCTACACGTCCACGGATACGCCGGTGACGGCACTCGCGGCGACGGTGCTCGATCCGACCACCGGGCAGGTGTGGAACTGCTTCGCGAATCCGCGCGCGCCTTCACGGCCCTCGTCATGCTCCGTGGACGGACTCGTCAATGGCACGGCCTACCAGGTGACAGCGATCGCGGGCAATGAACTCGGCAACTCCGCGGTGTCAACGCCCATCGTCGCGACGCCCGTTCCACTGCCCGACCCTGGCCGCATCACCCGCCTGACCTCACCGACACGCGGAGCAGTGCTGGCGCGAGTGACGCCCACGGAGGCAAACGGCCAGGAACTCCTCGTGAATCAACTCTCATGCGCTCCGGCGAAGGGCGGCCGTGCGACAACAGTGCCCATCACGTCCGATCGCGTGCGAGTCACCGGGCTCAAGCCCGTGCGGTACATCTGCCGCATCGAGGCGGGGAACACCTACGGGACGCTGACCTCACCGGCCAAGAAGGTGCTGGTCAAGCGCTGACGCGTCATCGATCCGGTGCCTGATCCTCGACACTGAAGCGGACCTCGATGCCGACGTCTGTGCCTGCACCTGCATGAACATCGCCTCGCGCACTCGCCGTTCCGCCGACTGACCCTGCTGCATCGCCGCCCCCGCCCGCGCGGTCACCACGCTGACTGCCGCGTCCACGGCCAGTTCAAGTGACGCAGCCCGCAAGCGCAGCCGCTCTTCGATGGAGGCATCGGTGTCCGCCGCTGCATAGGCCCTCGCCCGCACTTCCCGGCACCGATCCGTCAGTGCCTCGACAAGCTCGCGCAAGCCCTCGTCCTTCCTCCGATGCGCAACCTCGGCCAGTTCCGCGATGGCACCTCGCGCAATGCCGAAGGCTGCGGGATTCGCATTGGCCGTCGTCGATTGATCGGCCTTCATCCACCGTGACCGATCTATCAGCACCACCCGATCGTCCGGCACTTTGACGGCGGAGAGAGTGATCGGTCGCGTGTGGGTGCCACTCATCGCCAGCAGCTCCAGGGTCGGGCCGACCTGCATCCCCGACGCGGGTGGGCCCGCATGGCCCGCGGGAAGGAAGGCGCAGACGAGAGTGTCGCTATCGGTACGTGTCCCCTGCGCCATGATCATGACGACATCCGCGATATCCCACGAGGTCACCCAGTCGAGTGCTCCCTCGAGTCGCCAACCACCCGCCACGCGAGTAGCCGACGGGTTCGGCAGTCCCGGGCGTCGTACATGGGCGAAGGCGACAGCGCCGAGGAGCCGGCCGGTCTGCATGCCCTGCAGGTAGTTCTCCACCAGCAGGAAACCTGCCGGCTCACTGATGCCCGCTGCGTCGCCGCTGAGAATGCGCATCGGAGTCTGATGCTGCGCCCAGCAGAACCAGGTGGAGGCATCGGCCATCGCCAGGCGCTCCGTCAACTCTCGCTGAGCGGAGGGAGGTGTCAACGGGATTCCCAGCAGGCCCGCGCGAGCCAGCGCGTCGATCGTGCTCCGACGCACTCCCGTGCGATCGACCTCGGCGGCCTCGTCCGCAATCGCGCCAAACAGCGGCTCGACGTCCGTCGGCAACGGGTCCGCAGCCGGTCCGACAAGATCCATGCCGCCAACATAGCCGCGGCAGCCCAGTAGGTTTGCCGCGTGACCTCTCCCCTCGTTCCCCGCATGGCAGAGCACACCACGTCGATCTTCGGCGAGATGTCCACGTTGGCCACGCAGGTCGGTGCCATCAATCTCGGCCAGGGATTTCCGGATACCGACGGTCCCCATGAGCTCAAGCGCATAGCGATGGACGCGATTGAGGACGGTCGCGGCAACCAGTACCCGCCCCCGCACGGCCTTCCCCTGCTGCGCGAGGCAATCGCCGCCCATCAGGAGCGCTTCTACTCCCTCCAGGTCGATCCAGGGCCCGGAGTCGTTGTCGGCACCGGTGCCTCGGAGGTCCTGCAGTCGGCGCTGCTCGCGCTCGTCGACGAGGGCGACGAGGTGGTGATGTTCGAGCCATGGTTCGACATCTACGGAGCCGGGATCTCCCTCGCCCGTGGCGTCCGCGTCGGCGTGCCGCTCTCGGGACCGGCTCTGCGTCCTGACATCGACGCACTGCGCGCGGCCATGACACCGCGCACGAAGGTCTTGCTGCTCAACAGTCCGCACAACCCGACCGGCATCGTCTTCACCGTCGACGAGCTGCGGAGCATCGCCCAGGTGGCGATCGAGCACGATCTCATCGTCATCAGTGACGAGGCCTATGAGCACCTGTGGTTCGCCGGCCATCAGCACACGCCGATTGCGACGCTGCCGGGCATGTTCGACCGGACCATCACCGTCGGCTCGGGAGGAAAGTCGTTCTCCTTCACCGGCTGGAAGGTCGGCTGGGCGAGCGGCCCGGCAGACCTGATCGGTGCCGTGCGGGTCGTGCGCCAGCACCTGTCGTTCGTCTCGGGCGGGCCGTTCCAGTACGCGATGGCCGCCGGGCTCGGGCTTCCCGATCAGTACTTCGCGGAGTTTCGCGCGGACCTGTCTGCCAAGCGTGACCTCCTCGCTGGCGGCCTCGCCGAGCTCGGCTTCGGCGTGCTGATGAGTCAGGGCACCTACTTCCTGACGACGGACGTGGGTCGGTTCGGCTATGACGACGGGTTGTCGTTCTGCCGCGACCTTCCTGACCGTGCCGGTGTCGTAGCGATCCCGCATCAGGCACTGTGCGACGACCCGGCGATCGGAGCTCCCTACGTGCGATGGGCCTTCTGCAAGCAGCCCAGCGTGCTGCACGAGGCGCTGGAGCGTCTGGAGAAGGGCTTGACCTGATGGCGATCCTGGTCGATGGTGCGCACTGGCCCTGGCGGGGCCGCATGTGGGCACACCTGATCAGCGACACCTCGATCGAGGAACTTCAGGAGTTCGCGGCGCGTCTTGATCTGCCGCCGCGGGCTTTCCAGGGTGACCACTATGACGTGACGGACGAGCTGCGCGACTGCGCCATCGCCGAAGGCGCCGTGCCCGTCGACTCCCGAACCATCGTGCGCGCTCTGCGGGCGGCGGGTCTGCGACAGCGCCCGGCCCCGCGTCACCAGCCGTGAGCACAGGCATTGCCGCGCGGGTGGGTGGGGCCAGCTCGCGCGCGAGGGTCCGGTTTAGATCGACAGATGAACCGCGAAACCGGTCCAAATCCTCAGATTTGGACCGGTAAGCGGTTCAAATCGTCAGTCGCGCGCGACCGTCAGGGTGAGGTCCGCGCCGTCGGACTCGGTGCCGATCAGCACCGTGCTGCCGTCGTGCACCTCCCCGGACAAAATCGCCTTGGCGAGCTTGTCGCCCACGGCGGTCTGCACCAGTCTGCGCAGCGGCCGTGCCCCGTAGACCGGGTCGAATCCCTTATTGACCAGCCACTGCTTGGCGTCGTCGGTGAGCTCGATGACGATGCGCCGATCCGCCAATCGCTGCTGCAGCTGCTCGATCTGGATGCCCGTGATGCGAGCGAGCTCCTCGCGATCGAGCGGCTCGAACATGACCATGCCGTCGAGTCGGTTCAAGAACTCCGGTCGGAACTGCATGCGCACGACCTCGAGCACCTTCGCCTTGCGCTCGTCGTAGGGCATATCGGTATCGATGAGGAACTGCGAACCCATGTTCGACGTGAGGATGAGGATCACGTTGCGGAAGTCGACCGTGCGACCCTGCCCGTCGGTGAGCCGGCCGTCATCGAGCACCTGGAGCAGGATGTCGAAGACCTCTGGGTGGGCCTTCTCGACCTCGTCGAGCAGGATCACCGAGTAGGGACGACGACGGACGGCCTCAGTGAGCTGCCCGCCCTCCTCGTAGCCGACGTAGCCGGGAGGGGCACCGACGAGTCGCGACACCGAGTGCTTCTCGGAGTACTCGCTCATGTCGATCCGCACCATGGCGCGCTCGTCGTCGAACAGGAACTCCGCCAGCGCCTTGGCCAGCTCCGTCTTGCCCACACCCGTGGGGCCGAGGAAGAGGAAGGATCCGGTGGGTCGGTTCGGGTCGGCAATGCCCGCACGCGCGCGACGCACCGCATCGCTGACCTCCCGCACCGCCTCGCTCTGGCCGATGACGCGCTTGCCGAGCTCGTCCTCCATGCGCAGGAGCTTCTGCGTCTCGCCCTCGAGCAGTCGCCCGGACGGGATGCCCGTCCAGGTGGCGACCACCTCGGCGATGTCGTCGGAGGTGACCTCCTCCTTGACCATCGTCGCCTCGCGGTCATTGACCTCCGCGGTGACGCGCTCGAGTTCCTCCTCAAAGGTCGGGATCTCGGCGTAGAGGATCCGGGAGGCCTGCTCGAAGTCACCGGCGCGCTGGGCCTTCTCGGCCGTCGCACGCAGGTCATCGATCAGCACCTTGATCTCACCGATGCGGTCAAGGCCGCCCTTCTCGGCATCCCAACGCGCCCGCAGGCCGTTGAGCTCCTCCTCCTTGTCGGCGATCTCCTGGCGGATCTTCTCCAGCCGCGCGACAGAGGCCTCGTCGGTCTCCTTGGAGACGGCGAGCTCCTCCATCCGCAGACGATCGACCGCACGCTGCAGTACGTCGATCTCCACTGGCGAGGAGTCGATCTCCATGCGGAGCCGGGAGGCGGCCTCGTCCATCAGGTCGATGGCCTTGTCCGGCAGGAAGCGCGAGGTGATGTATCGATCGGAGAGAGTCGCGGCGGCGACCAATGCAGAGTCAGCGATGACCACCTTGTGGTGCGCCTCGTACTTCTCCTTGATTCCGCGCAGGATCGAGATGGTGTCCTCGACTGATGGCTGCGAGACGAACACCTGCTGGAACCGCCGCTCGAGTGCGGCGTCCTTCTCGATGTACTTGCGGTACTCGTCGAGAGTCGTGGCCCCGATCATGCGGAGCTCGCCACGAGCGAGCATGGGCTTGAGCATGTTGCCCGCGTCCATGGCGCCCTCGCCGCCCGCACCCGCGCCGACAACGGTGTGCAGCTCATCGATGAAGGTGATGATCTGACCGTCGGAGTCCTTGATCTCGTCGAGGACGGCCTTCAACCGCTCCTCGAACTCACCGCGGTACTTCGCCCCCGCGACCATGGCACCGAGGTCCAGTGAGATCAGCGTCTTTCCCTGAAGGGACAGCGGGACGTCGCCCTCGACGATGCGCCGAGCCAGGCCCTCGACGACGGCCGTCTTGCCGACGCCGGGCTCGCCGATCAGCACCGGGTTGTTCTTGGTTCGACGCGACAGCACCTGAATGGTCCGCCGCACCTCCTCGTCGCGGCCGATGACCGGGTCGATCTTGCCCTCGCGCGCTCGCGCGGTCAGGTCGACGCCGTACTTCTCCAGCGCCTGGAATGAGCCTTCCGGATCCTGAGTGGTCACGCGAGCACTCCCCCTCACCTTCTCGAGCGCCTCCATCAGCGCCGTCGGGGTGGCTCCCGCCGCTGCCAGCCGATCGCTGACACCGGGGCCACCGTCCTTCGCCAGCGCGATGAGCAGGTGCTCCGTGCTGACGTACTCGTCCCCACGCTCCTTGGACAATTCTTGCGCGGTGTTGACGACCTTGTACGAGGCTTGGCTCAACTGCGGAGCCGACACGCTCGACCCGGAGGCCGACGGCAGCGCGCTCAGAGCCTGGCGAACCTGCGCGGTGAAGGCCGGCACGTCGATGCCTACGGCCTGCAGCAGCGCGGTGGCAATGCCCTCACCCTGCTGAAGCAGGGAGTCGAGCAGGTGGATGGGCTCCACCTGCGGGTTGCCGTTCGCCGCGGCGATGCGCACGGCGGCACCGAGTGCGTCCTGGCTCTTGGTGGTGAACTGAATGTCCATGATGTGTCCTTGCTTTCACGTTCTCGTCGTGGTCTGTCGATCTCGTTGTGGTCTATCGATGTCGTTGTGGTCGCCAGACCACGAGCGAGGTCGAGGACTTCTCACGATGGAACTCCTCGAGCCTTGAGCGCAGGATTCGTACTTCCTCCTGCAGTTCCAGGATCCGCCGAATACCCTCCAGGGAGAGTCCCTGCGAGGACAGGTCGGCGATCTCACACAGTCGCGCCACGTCGTTCGCCGAGTAGAGCCGATTGCGGCCTCCCACGCGCGTGGGCGTGACTAGGCCAAGTCGGTCGTACTGGCGCAGGGTCTGCGGATGCAGGCCGGCCAACTGCGCTGCGACCGAGATGGCGTAGAGCGGGGCGTCGTCGGTGACGGAGTAGCCGGTGCGCTCCGGACCGCGAGCACTCGCCGCCGAGCTCATGACGGGCTTCCGTCGTCATCCCCGCTGGGCGTCGCCCCCGGGCGTCCACCGACCAGGGCGAAGAGGTCCTTGCGCGGGTCATGATCGCTGGTGTGCTCGGCATAGGCCTGAAGCGCCTCGCGAGCATCGCTCGAGAGGTTCTGCGGAACGGCAACCTCGATGGTGACCAGCAGGTCACCGTTGGTGCCATCACGTCGCTTCATTCCCTTGCCTTTGACACGCATGGTGCGTCCGTTGGACGTGCCTGCGGGCAGCTTCAGCTTCACTGAGCCACCGCGCGGTATCGGCACCGAGATCTCGCCGCCAAGTGCAGCCTCAGTGAAGGTCACGGGCACGGTGACCGTGATGTTGTCGCCCTTGCGATCGAACACCGGATGCGAGGACACCGTGATGTCGACCAGCAGGTCGCCGTTGGGTCCGCCGCGCTCGCCCTTGCCGCCCTTGCCCTTCAACCGGATCTTGGCGCCGTTCTTGACGCCGGCAGGTATGCGGGCCTGCACGGTGCGCGAGCTCAAGCCCCGACCTGATCCGTGGCACGTGGTGCAGGGATCGTCGACGAACAGCCCTCGGCCACGGCAGGTCACACATGGCTCGGCGAAGGCGAAGCCTCCCGCGTTGCGCGAGGTCTGACCGCTGCCGCCGCAGGTGGGGCACATGCGCGGGACGGTGCCCGCCTTCGCGCCAGTGCCATGGCAACTGGTGCATGGCGCGTCCGTGGACAGGCGCAGTGGCACCGTGACGCCGTCGAGTGCATCGTCGAAGGAGAGGGTCAGCGAACTCTCCAGATCCTGTCCGCGTCGAGGCTGCGGAGTGCGTGCTCCGCCACGACCGCGGTTGAAGATCCCCCCGAGGAAGTCGCCGAAGCCTCCAGAGTCCTCTCCGAAGAGGTCTTCCATGTTCACGTCGTACTGCTGACCGCCGTAGCCGCCGCCACCAAAGCCGCCGCCCCCACCGAATCCACCGCCGCCGGGACGGAACCCGCCGCCCGCGAACAGGGTCCTGGCCTCGTCGTACTCCTTGCGCTTGGCATCGTCGGAGAGGACGTCATACGCCTCCGAGACACTCTTGAACCGATCCTCGGACGCCTTGTCCCCGGGGTTCTTGTCCGGGTGCAGTTCGCGTGCGAGCTTGCGGTACTTCTTCTTGATCTCATCGGCGCTGGCGTCCTTGGACACGCCGAGTTCGGCGTAGAAGTCCTTCTCGAGCCAGTCCTTGTTCACGTTCTCCTACCTTGGTTCGTCTCTGCCCGGTTCGTCGCTGCCCGGTTCGGTGCTGCTCAGCTCACTCTTGCCTGGTCCATCTGCCGGAAGGCCGGCCCAGTGGGCCGACCTTCCGGGTGAGTTGTCCTACTGGTCGCCGGCCACGGCCACCCGGGCCGGACGCAGGACGCGGTCGGAGTAGCGGTAGCCGGGTTGGTACACGGCCACCACGGTCGGCTCGGACACCTCGTCCGAGGCCTCATGCGTCAGCGCCTCGTGGATGTTCGGGTCGAAGGCCTCGCCTGCATCCCCGAACCTCTCCAGCCCCAAGCGGGTCACGGTCGATTCCAGTGACTCGCCGACGCTCTTGAATGCGCCTTCGAGCTCGCCGTGCTGGCGGGCTCGATCGATGTCGTCGAGGGCCGAGAGCAGTTCGCCGAGAACGCCACCGATGGCGTTCGTCTTGATCAGCTCCCGATCGCGCTCGACGCGCTTGCGGTAGTTGGCGTACTCCGCGTGCACACGCTGCAGATCCGCGGTGAGCTCGGCCAGCTTGTGCTCGGCCTCGCTGACCTCCGCCTCGACGAGGGCTGCCTCGACAGCCTCCTCGAGGAGGGGGTCGGGTGCGCCAGCCGGTTGACTCGGCTGGCGCACCTCACCGGAGTCCGGATCCACGCGTCGACGGTCGGTCACGCGCGGTCCCTGGAACTCCTCTTCGGTCACTTGGAATCGCCCTCATCCACGATCTCGGCGTCGATGACGTCGTCCTCGGCCGTGTCAGCGGCGTCCTCGGCTGCACCCTCGGAGCCACCGGCCTCCTGCGACATCGTGTACATCGCTGCACCCAATGCCTGGCTGGCCTGGGCAACCTTGTCGGTTGCCTCACGCATGCCCGGGATGTCGTTGGCCTCGATGGCCTTCTTCAGCTCTTCGAGCGGACCGTCGACATTGGCCTTGGCGTCTGCCGGGACCTTGTCGGCGTTGTCGGCGAGGAACTTCTCGGTCTGGTAGACCAGCCCCTCGGCGCTGTTCTTGACCTCGATCTCCTCGCGGCGCGCCTTGTCCTCCTCAGCGTGCTGCTCGGCCTCGCGCATCATGCGGTCGACCTCGTCCTTGCTCAGCGCACTGCCACCGGAGATCGTCATCGACTGCTCCTTGCCGGTGGCCATGTCCTTCGCGGACACGTGCACGATGCCGTTGGCGTCGATGTCGAAGGCAACCTCGACCTGCGGCACTCCGCGCGGCGCGGGCGGAAGGCCCGTCAGCTCGAAGGTGCCGAGGCGCTTGTTGTAGGCCGCCATCTCGCGCTCACCCTGGTAGACCTGAATCAGCACGGATGGCTGGTTGTCGTCGGCCGTGGTGAAGATCTCCGAGCGCTTCGTCGGGATGGTGGTGTTGCGCTCGATGAGCTTGGTCATGACGCCGCCCTTGGTCTCGATGCCCAGCGACAGCGGGGTCACGTCGAGCAGGAGAACGTCCTTCACCTCACCCTTGAGCACGCCGGCCTGCAGCGCCGCACCGATGGCGACGACCTCGTCCGGGTTGACGCTCTTGTTGGGCTCCTTGCCGGTCTCTTCCTTGACCAGTTCGGTCACGGCCGGCATCCGGGTGGAGCCGCCGACCATCACGACCTGATCGATCTTGTCGATCGAGATTCCGGCGTCCTTCATGACCGCCTGGAAGGGCGCCTTGGTGCGAGCGAGCAGATCGGCCGTCATCGACTCGAACTGCGCACGCGACAGGGTCTCGTCCAGGTGGAGGGGACCCTCGGCGCTGGCGGTGATGTAGGGCAGGTTGATCGACGTCTGCATGGAGCTGGACAGTTCGATCTTGGCCTTCTCGGCTGCCTCGCGGAGACGCTGCATGGCCATCTTGTCCTTGGACAGATCGACACCGTGCGCGTTCTTGAACTGCGTGACCAGCCAGTCGACGACCTTGTTGTCCCAGTCATCGCCACCGAGGTGGTTGTCACCACTGGTGGCCTTGACCTCGACGACACCGACGCCGATCTCCAGCAGCGAGACGTCGAACGTTCCGCCACCGAGGTCGAACACCAGGATGGTCTGCTCCACGTCACCCTTGTCTAGGCCGTAGGCCAGGGCAGCGGCGGTGGGCTCGTTGATGATGCGCAGCACGTT
>JAIOXK010000003.1 GCA_021741645.1 Candidatus Nanopelagicales bacterium | reverse complement strand
GATGCATACGGCGTATGCCTGCACGCTCTGGCAGTTCTCATCCTGACCATGACGTCGACGTCGACGCCACCGACTGAGTCAGGATCGACGAAGTCGTGCACCGATCAGGTACATCTCGCAGCCGAGGCAGAGGTTGAACGCCGCGTTGAGAAAAGCCGCAACAAGCGCCATCGCGATGGCGATCGTCGCCACGATCGTCACACCGGCCAGGGACGCGACCAACGCCACCGCGAGGAAGATCAGGCCCACCGTCTGCGCGAACCGAGGCGGTGCCGCGTCCTCCATCTCCGATGGCGGTGACAGCCGCGGCCGGACCACCCGGCGGAACACCCAGCCGTAAGGCTGCGCCTGCAACCCAACCAGCGAACCCAGCGCGAACACCAGGGTCTGCCAGGCGATCAGCACTGTGCCAGCCGTCGTGTCGATGAAAACGAGGGTGACAGCGAGGACGACTGTCGTGATGGCCGCACCGAACCTGGGGCCGCGCGGATCCACGGTGCGGCGGACCGATGCACTGGTGTCAGAAGTCATGCGCGGAACACTAGAGCGGCATCACGGTGCGGCCAAATGGCCTCACGCACATGCGCGGCACGGGTAGCTGCAAGGAATTGGCAGCAAGCTGGCGGTCTTAGATCTCGAAGTCCGGAGCTCCCCCGGGCAGCAGTTCACCCAGGGCTGCCACAACATCCGCCTTACGGGGCTGGCCGCTGGCCTGCTTGCGCACCGCGCCAGTCCGATCCAAGAACAGCACCGTCGGAGTGCGTCGGATATCGAGGGCGCGGACGAGTTCGAGGTGCTCCTCCGCGTCGATCTCCACGTGCGAGACACCCGGCACCATGACCGACACCTCCTCGAGGATGCGTCGAGTGGCACGACAGGGCTGGCAGAAGGCACTGGAGAACTGCACCATCGTGGCGCGCTCCCCCAATCGGCCATCGAGAGCCTCACCCAAGGCGATGGCCTCCGGCGAGAGCTCGGTGATGTCGGCCGGGGGATCGTTGGGACCGACCATGGGCACGGGGCTCGCCTTGGATTCGCGCACCCGACCATTGTTGCGCTGGAACCACAGGCCGAAGACGGTGGCAACAGCGAGAATACCGAGCACCAACCACACTCCGGTCATCATTCACTCCCCTGCTGGTCAGCGGCGGTCGAGATGTCCTGTCCATCACTACACGCATCGAGCGCCCAGTGCGCAATGCGATCCAGTGTGGACTCGGACACTGCCGCCTCAGCATGCCCCATACCCGCTTCGATCCACAGGTCCGCCCGAGACGCCACTCCTGTGGCCGCGGTGATGATCGTCTCCGGGTGCTCCAGCGGGAAGTAGTGATCGGCATCGCCATGGACGACGAGCAACGGCATTCCCGCCAGCTGGGCCGCAGCCTCGAAGGGCTGCACCGGGTAAGGCTGCTGCCACGGCTGGCTGCTGATGCGAGTGCGTCGCAGTCGCATCACCGCGCGTCCGGGCGCCGTCTCCACCATCCAGTGCGCCACCCGCATGATGCGCGTGCCTCGATAGAACCAGAACGCCGGGGCACTGACGCTCACCACCGCATCGACCCTTGCCGGGCCGTCCGCCAGCAGGGCTGCCTCCCTCAGGACGACCGCGCCTCCCAGCGAGAAGCCGACCGTCACGACCTTGGTGTACCCCAGCTCTCTGGCCCACTCCACAGCCGCGGCGACGTCCAATACCTCCTCGTCACCCACCGTGGTCGCACCACCCGAGGCCCCATGTCCCCGCATGTCCAGCGCCACGACTGCACCGAATGCGGTGAACCGCGTGATCACGCGCTGAACGCGCTCCTGCCGCCAGTGCCCGGTGAAGCCGTGCACCACGATGAAGCACATGCCCCGGGATTTCGACGCCGATTCCCTCGCAGGAACGTGCACCGCACTGATGGATACACCGTCGGCACTGCGGAGCGTGCGCTCCTCGCCAGCGTCTCCATGCAATTCCCCTGCAGCCACGCGCCCATCCTGCCAAGGAGAGCAGTGCCGTAGTGTTGGGGCCCAGATGGAACGACCGCAACACCCGGGCGCATCACAGATGGGCTCGTCGTCGAGGCAGGGGAGGCCACCGTGCGCCTGATCCTCCTCACTCGTGCCATGGAGCCCTCGTTCGAGGTGTTGCCGGCACTGGGCCTGCTGGCACATCACATTCACACGATGCCCGCGGAGGCCACCGCCCTCCTCCATGCACCCGACGCCGATGCCCTTCTCGTCGACGGTCGCCGAGATCTGCCGGCCATCCGCGGCCTGTGCCGACTCCTCCGCCAGACCGGGCTCGACGTCCCTCTAATGCTTGTCACCACCGAGGGCGGTCTGGCAGCCATCCAGCACGACTGGGGCATGGACGACGTTCTCCTCGACACCGCGTCACCCGCCGAGGTCGAGGCCCGTCTGCGCTTGGCCACGACTGGCATGAACAACGGCGCCGAGGTCGGCGACGACTCTCCCGAGGAGATTCACAGCGGAGACCTGCACATCGACGAGGCGACCTACACAGCCAAACTGCGCACCCGCACTCTGGATCTGACCTTCAAGGAGTTCGAGCTGCTCAAGTTCCTCGCACAGCACCCTGGCCGCGTCTTCACTCGGGCAGTGCTGCTGCAGGAGGTCTGGGGCTACGACTACTTCGGTGGCACCCGAACGGTCGACGTCCACGTCCGTCGTTTGCGGGCGAAACTCGGTGCCGAGCACGAGAGTCTCATCGGCACCGTGCGCAACGTGGGCTACCGATTCGTGCCGGCAGGCACCAGTGAATCCGACAGTGTCGAGACCACCGCCGCCGACACCCACGCCTGAGGGTCGTTGCATGGCCCCGACCACTGGATTCGAGACCGTGCCGCGTCTCGACCGAGCGACCGTCACCGAACTCGCGGTCCTGCTTGAGGATGTCACCGAGCACGACGGACTTCGACCGCTATCCGAGCACGTGTGGCTGCACGTCAAGGAGGGCGGCGAGGAGCACGGCCTGCACGTCCTCGCCCGTGCCGAGGACGGCCAGCTCGTCGGCTACGCCCACATCGACGTCACCGACGAGGTGGAGGGGGCCAGCGCCGAGCTGACCGTCAGCCCATCGCGGCGCAGGGCCGGCATCGGCAGGCAGCTCATCGAGACCCTTCTCCGCTTGTCGCCCGACGGTCGACTTCGCCTGTGGTCGCACGGAGAGCAGGCCGGCGCCACCGCCCTCGCTGAAAGCATGGGCTTCCACCGCAGCCGGGTCCTCTGGCAGATGCGTCGATCCCTCTATGCGCCTGTCCCCCGCGCTGTCGTGCCCGACGACATCGTGATCCGCGCATTCCGTGTCGGACATGATGAGGAGGCCTGGCTTGATCTCAATGCCCGAGCCTTCCCGCACCTTCCCGATCAAGGGTCATGGACGCGCAAGGACCTTGAGCGTCGCCTGCACGAGCCGTGGTTCTCTGCGGATGGCTTCCTCATGGCCTGGCGGGGCGAGCAGCTGGTCGGCTTCCACTGGACCAAGGTGCACGGCGGTGGCGGGCACGGGCACCACCATGATCCCTTCGGTGAGGTGTACGTCGTGGCCGTCGATCCACAGGAGCGTGGCACCGGGCTGGGTCGAACACTGACTCTGCTCGGGCTGAATCATCTGCGCTCTTTGGACCTCAATCAGGCCATGCTCTACGTCGATGCCAGCAACACCGCGGCCATCTCCCTGTACGAGGGGCTTGGCTTCGCCCGCTGGGACACGGACGTGCTCTACCGGCGCTGATCTTCGGTGATGCGTTGCCCCGTTCAGGGCAAGATCTCAGTCACCCGTTGGCTGCCCCTCGTTAACCTGACTGTGGGAGCATCTCGGGGTGACCGACACGATCGAGTCCCCTTCCGGGCCAGCCACCGAGGGCTCCCTTCCCCCCGCTGGAACGATGGCCGCTCGACCCCCCGCCATGCTCGAGCCCCTGCCCGACGATCGATTCCTCGATCGGGAGGTCTCCTGGCTGGCGTTCAACCAGCGCGTGCTCGAACTCTCCCAGGACGAGGACCTGCCGGTCCTGGACCGTGCGAAGTTCCTCGCCATCTTCGCAAGCAACCTCGACGAGTTCTTCATGGTCCGCGTTGCCGGGCTCAAACGACGCATCGCGACCGGCATTGCCGTGCGGGCTGCAAGTGGATTCACCCCCCGCGAGGTGCTCGAGAACATCTGGGCACACGCGTACGAACTCCAACTGGAGCAGGCCCGGCTCTTCCACCACGAGGTTCTCCCGGCGTTGGAGCAAGAGGGCATCCAGCTTCTGCGGTGGGATGAGCTCACTCCCGTCGAGAAGGAAACCATCCAGGAGTTCTTCACCACCAAGGTCTTCCCCGTACTGACACCGCTGGCCGTGGATCCGTCCCACCCCTTTCCGTACATCAGCGGTCTCTCACTGAACCTTGCGGTCGTCGTCAGGAACCCCACCACCGGAAACGAGCTCTTTGCCCGAGTGAAGGTCCCGCCGCTGCTTCCCCGATTCGTCGAGGTTGGGCCTGCGCGCTTCGTTCCGCTCGAGGATGTCATCGCGGCGCATCTCGACGCCCTCTTTCCCGGTATGGAGATTCAGCAGACTCACACCTTCCGCGTCACTCGCAACGAGGACGTGGAGGTCGAAGAGGACGACGCCGAGAACCTGTTGCTCGCCCTGGAGCGCGAGCTCATCCGACGTCGCTTCGGACCGCCGGTACGCCTCGAGGTTGAGGAGTCCATCGATCCACACGTCCTCGAGCTGCTCATCGACGAACTCGATGTCAGCGAGACTGAGGTCTTCCGGCTCCCTGGCCCCCTGGACCTCACTGGCCTGTGGACCATCGTCAACCTCGATCGCGACGACCTGAAGCAGCGGAAGTTCGTTTCCAAGACCTCCCGGCAGCTCAGCGAGGTGGAGAGCGCGAACGAGCCCGACATCATGGCCGTGGTGCGCGAGCACGACGTGCTGGTCCACCATCCCTACGACTCCTTCTCCACCAGCGTTCAGCTGTTCTTGGAGCAGGCAGCGCGCGATCGCCACGTCCTGGCCATCAAGCAGACTCTCTACCGCACCTCCGGTGACTCGCCCATCGTCGATGCACTCATCAAGGCGGCCCAGGCAGGCAAGCAGGTCCTCGCCCTCGTCGAGATCAAGGCACGATTCGACGAGCAGAACAACATCGACTGGGCTCGCAAGCTGGAAGAGGCTGGCGTCCACGTCGTCTACGGTCTCGTCGGCCTCAAGACGCACGCCAAGCTGTCCATGGTCGTTCGTAACGACGGTGACCAACTCCGGCGCTACTGCCACATCGGCACCGGCAACTACCACCCGAAGACGGCACGGCTCTACGAGGATCTCGGACTCCTGACCTGTGACCCCGAGGTCGGCGAGGACGTCTCCAACATCTTCAACGTGCTCTCCGGCTACTCCATGAACACCGAGTACAAGCGCTTCCTGGTTGCCCCCCACTCCGTCCGGACCGGGCTGGTTGAGCGGATTGAGCGTGAGATCGACAATCAGCTGGCGGGCAGGCCGTCGGGGATCCGCTTCAAGTGCAACTCCATCGTCGACGAGGGGATCATCGACGCGCTCTACCGTGCGTCTCAGGCCGGCGTGAAGGTCGACATCTGGGTGCGCGGCATCTGCGCGATCCGAGCGGGAGTTCCGGGACTGAGCGAGAACATTCGAGCGATCAGCATCCTCGGTCGGTTCCTCGAGCACTCCCGAGTTTTCATGTTCGAGAACGGCGGCAACCGTGAAGCATGGATCGGCTCGGCCGACCTCATGCATCGGAATCTGGATCGCCGGGTCGAGACCCTGGTGAGCCTGGTCGACCCCGAGCAGATCGCCGACCTGGAGGCGCTGTTCGACATGGCCTTCGATCCGATCACCTCCGCATGGGACCTGCAGCCCGACGGCGAGTGGGTGCGTCGCCTCACCGATCGGGCAGGCGACCATCTCGTGGACTTTCAGGAAGCCCTCATCGACATCAAGCTCAAGCGGGGCTTCGCTCCGTGACCCCTCCCGTCACGCACCGGGAGGTGGAACTCAAGTTCCGCGTGCACGGCCTCTTTCAGATGCCTGATCTCGTCGAACTTGGTGTGGCCCCTCAGGCGCACGTCGGCGAACCATTCGAGATGGAGGCCGTCTACCACGACACCCCCGAATTGACCCTCTTTCGCTGGGGTGTCACCTTGCGCCGACGCGAGGGCGGCAAGGACGCCGGATGGCACATGAAACTCCCGGTGGCCGGCGCGGACGGCACGACCCGCGACGAGATCCATCTACCGCTGGACGCTGGCGCGATCGGATCCGTTCCGGCATCACTGGTGCAGATCGTCGCTCCCCTGCTGCATGAATTGCCGCTGGAACCCGTCGTGCGGCTCAGCACGATGCGCACACCCACTGTCCTCGCCAACAGCGACGGCCAACCCCTCGTCGAGGTCGTCGACGACATCGTGACGGTGCGCCACGAGGGTCGCACCGTGAGCGTCTTTCGCGAGATCGAGGTCGAGGTCATCGCCGACGACGATCCGGCGACGTCCGACGTGATGCGACGCATGACGGCACTCCTGCTTGAAAGCGGCGCCGAGCCCAGCTCCGTCAGCAAGGCCGCCAGTGCTCTGGGCCCCCGCACCGCGGAGCCACCAGATGTGCCGGCAGTGCGCGCGCCTGGCCCGTCGGGACTGGCCGTCGATGCCATCCGGTCGACCCTGAGTCAGCACGTACGCAGCCTTCTGCTCGCTGATGTCGGAGTCCGCCGCGATCTGCCGGATTCGGTTCATCAGATGCGGGTGTCGGCCCGCCGCCTGCGAAGCACACTCGGGGCCTTCGCTCCGCTGCTGCAGCAGGAGCAGTCCGCACGACTCCGCGAGGAGCTGAAGTGGATCGCCAGCGAGCTCGGCGCCATCCGCGACACCGAGGTCATGATGGATCGACTGAGCAGCCATGCGGCGGACCTCGTCGATGCGTCCGATTCCGAGCGATGCCGCGAGGCCGTTGCGTCGATCCTCGGGCCACGTCTCGCTGCCGCGCGCTCCAGCGCCCTCGCAGCCCTGCGCAGTGATCGACACCAGCAGCTCGTGGACGACCTGATGGACGCCGCTGTCGCCCCTCCCGTCACGAACGACGCCTACCGCCCATGCGAGGAGGTCATGCCCTCCTTGGTCACGGACACCTGGCGTCGACTCGTCCGATCCGTCACCCGCATGAGGATCGACGGACCCAGTGCCCCGTGGCACGAGGCGCGGATCAAGGCGAAGCAAGCTCGATACACCGCGGAGGCCATCGAGGACGTGTTCGGCAAGTCCATGCGCCGACTCGCCAATGCCCTCGCCGAGGTCACGGAAGTGCTCGGGGACCATCAGGATGCCTACGTCGCCCAGAACGTCCTCCGCGACATTGCGGCGCAGCCCAGCACCAGCGGAGCCACCGGCATGTCTCTGGGTCTGCTGTTCGAGTACGAGTGCCATGTGGAAATGCATGACCGATTCCGGTTCAAGGACGAGTGGGCACGCGCGCAGAAGCGCGCCCGATCGGCAGGTCTGGCCTGACATGTCCAACGACTCGGTCATCCGCGCGGCAGGCGTCGTGCTCCTGCGCACCGGCGAGCAGGGCCAGGAGTTTGCCGTCGTGCACCGTCCCGGTCGTCAGGATTGGTCGCTGCCGAAGGGAAAGCTCGATGAGGGGGAGCATGCGCTGCTCGCGGCACTCCGCGAGTGTGACGAGGAAACCGGCTACTGGCCGATCCTGGGTGCACCCCTGCCTCTTCAGTCTTACAGCATCGGGAGCCGTCCCAAGATCGTCCACTACTGGCGCGCCTCGGTTCGCGAGGAGAACGGCTTCGCACCCGATGATGAAGTGGACGAGGTGCGCTGGCTCCCGGTGAGCGAGGCCGCCGACCATCTGACCTACCCCGCTGAGGTCGACCTCGTCTCCCGCGCCGCGGCCCTCCCGGACACCAGCCCCTTCATCCTTCTGCGGCACACGCAGGCTCTCAAGCGGGCGAAGTTCGATGGTGCTGTGGACGCCGAGCGCCCCCTGAGCGGAAAGGGCCGATCGCAGGCCAAGGCGCTCGTGCCGATCCTGGACGCCTTCGGTGTCGACGACGTGCGATCGAGCCCCTCGCGCCGGTGCCATCAGACCGTGGTGAAGTTCGCCAAGAGCCTCAGCATGGGCGTCGTGCACGAGCCAGCGCTGACCGAGGAGGCGCACCGGGACAACCCCGCTGCAGCGGACGCCCGCATCGCGCACCTCGTCCGTGATCGGCGACCCATGGTCGTCTGCTCGCATCGCCCGGTGCTGGCGACGATCGTGACGGCCGCTGCACGAGCTCTGGGCGTCGACCCCGGCGATGAGCGGTGGCGGGCCGAGCTCGACCCGCGCCTGTCACCTGGCTCCTTCATCGTCTTCCATCGCGCGTTCGGCAAGGATGGATCCGTTGAGGTCGTCGAGATAGAGCGCCACACCCTCTCCAAGCCCTAATCCGCGAACGGTGGATCCGCGCACGAACGGTGGATCCGCGTACGAACGGTGGATCCGCGTTCGAACGGCCTGTGGACAACGAAGCGGCCATCCACAGACCATGAATGGGGTCTACATCGGGCCTGCGGAGATCACTCTCATGTGCGTATGGAGATTCTTCGCTCGCACCAGTCCGGCTCCGCTATTGGCCGCATTGCCTCAGATCAGGACGGCTGGACGATGCCCGTCCGCGGGACACGCGTCAGAGGCGACGTCGACGTCACTCATGCACTCATGACGCAGTGCCTCATCGCCGCAGCTGATCGATTCGCCGTGGCATGCGACCTGACGTCCGCGCACCTGTGGTCGATGGTTGTCCCCGGCGGCTTTGGCCTTGACGTGGATGCGCAGGCATGCGCGGTGGCGACTATTCGCGATGGCACCCGGCTTCAGTCCCGGGGCGTGCGCGGGCGCCGCCTCGAGTTGCCTCCAGAGCACGTCACGCTGCTCAACGGGACGCCCATTACGACGCCTGCCCGCACGTGGATCGACTGCGCTGCATTCATAAGCTGGACGGACGTCGTCGCCATGGGTGACGGACTCCTACGTGCGTCGCTGGCCACTCGAGACGACCTGAGTCGGATTGTCGCCTGGGGGAAGGGGCGTCGGGGTATACGGGCGGCCCGATGGGCTCTACCGATTCTTGACCCTCACGCTGAGTCGCCCGCGGAATCCTGGGTACGCGCCCACCTCATCCGAGCCGGAATTCGGCCACCCGCGTGCAATCCAACGGTCCGCATCGGCAACCGCCGGGTCCGTCTGGATCTGGCATGGCTGCCCGAGAAGGTTGCCGTCGAGTACGACGGAGTTGAACACCATGGACCGGACAGACACCTACATGATGCTCGACGACGTGACCTGCTGCGCAGGGCTGGCTGGGAAATCGTCGTCATCCGCAAGGAGGACTTGGCCACGCCAGGCGATCTCGCCGCAGTCGTTGCTCAACTCCTGCGTTCAAGACAGGCATGACGGACTGACACCGTTCGCGCGCAGATCCACCGTTCGCGCGCAGATCCACCGTTCGCGCGCAGATCCACCGTTCGCGCGCAGATCCACCGCTCGCGCGCAGATCCACCGCTCGCGGGGGGTTAGAGCTCGGCGGTGACACCCTTGCCGAGGACGACGACGCCGCTGTCACTCACCGTGTACAGCTCGCGATCTCGGTCAAGATCAACGCCAATCTGCGCCCCGTCGGGAATCTCGACGTTCTTGTCGAGGATCGCCCGACGCACTACGGCATTCCGGCCAATCCGCACACCCGGCATGACGACGCTGCCCTCGACGTATGCCCCGGCCTCCACATTCACTCCCGAAGCGAGCACCGACGTGCGCACATGCGCACCCGACACGATCGTGCCTGCTCCCACCATGGACTCGTGCGCATTTCCGCCCTCCACGAATTTCGCAGGCGGCATCGGAGGCAGGTTGGACAGGATCGGCCAACGGCGGTTGTACAGATTGAAGATGGGGTGCACGGAAACCAGATCCATGTGCGCATCGTGGTAGCTGTCCAGCGTGCCGACGTCGCGCCAGTATCCGCGGTCGCGCTCCGTCGCTCCCGGCACGATGTTGGTCGCGAAGTCATAGACCTGCGCTGCCCCCTGCGCCGTGAGCATCGGGAGGATGTTGCCGCCCATGTCGTGGACCGATGACGGATCCGATGCGTCAGCCTTGAGCGCCTCCAGCAGCACGTCCGTCGAGAACACGTAGTTGCCCATAGACACGTAGCAGTTGTCGTCGTCGCCAGGAATCGTCGGCGGATCGCTGGGCTTCTCCAGGAACTGCGAGATGTGCAGTCCATCCGCGGCCGTCTGGATGACCCCGAACTGGTGCGACACCGCCTTGGGCATACGGATGCCCGCCACCGTCACACCGGCACCGTTCTCGATGTGCGCGCGGATCATCTGCATGGGGTCCATGCGGTACACGTGATCGGCTCCGAAGACGACGACGTACTCGGGCTCCTCGTCGTACACGAGGTTGAGGCTCTGGAAGATCGCGTCCGCCGACCCCGTGTACCAGCGGGGGCCCAGCCTCTGCTGGGCCGGAACTGGAGTCACGTAGTCACCGAGCAGGGTCGGCATCCGCCACGTCTGCGTGATGTGACGGTCAAGACTGTGCGACTTGTACTGCGTCAGAACACACACGCGACGAAGGCCGGCGTTGATCAGATTGGAGAGCACGAAGTCGACGAGTCGATAGGAGCCACCGAACGGGACGGCCGGCTTGGCGCGGTCCGCCGTCAGGGGCATCAGGCGCTTTCCTTCTCCCCCGGCGAGGACCATCGACAGCACATGCGGGTCGGTGCTCACGCCTTAAACACTAGCCCCTATGCGGGGCGCAGATGCGACCTTGAGGTGAACACCCCTAGGGTTCTCACGTGCGGATAGGGATGCTGACCAAGGAGTGGCCGCCAGACACCTACGGGGGTGCGGGCGTCCATGTCGAGCATCTTGTGGCCGAGCTGCGCAAGCGCATCGATGTCGATGTCCACTGTTTCGGAGAGCGACGGACCGATGCCGACGCGCACCAGGTCCCGCCGTCCCTCCGGAGAGCCAATGCCGCGATCCAGACTCTTGGCGTCGACCTCGAGATGGTGGAGGCGACCGATGGAGTGGACCTACTCCACTCGCACACGTGGTACACGAACCTCGGTGGCCACATCGGAGGCCTGCTGCACGGCGTTCCTCATGTGCTGACGGCGCACTCCCTCGAGCCGCTCCGTCCCTGGAAGGAGGAGCAGCTCGGTGGTGGCTACCGCGTCTCGTCCTGGGTCGAACGCACGGCCTACGAGGCGGCGGACCGCATCATCGCGGTGAGCCATGGAATGCGCGCCGATGTGCTTCATGCGTACCCCGAGGTCGACCCAGATCGCGTCGATGTCGTCCACAACGGGATCGACACGACGGTCTACGTCCCCGATTACGACGAGACGGTGCTGGTTCAGCTGGGCATCTCTCGGCCCTACGTACTCTTCGTCGGTCGCATCACGCGACAGAAGGGCATCCTCCATCTCATCCAGGCGGCCCGCCGTTTCGACGAAGGCGTACAGCTCGTCCTCTGCGCATCGTCGCCCGACACCCCTGAGATGGGCGTGGAGACCGCGACGGCCGTGAACCAACTCCGCCAGGAGCGCGGCGAGGACTCTGTGGTCTGGATTCAGGAGCAGGTGGACCGCACCCGCCTCATCCAGCTGTTCACGCATGCCCTGGCGTTCGCCTGCCCCTCCATCTACGAGCCCCTGGGCATCGTCAATCTCGAGGCCATGGCCTGCGAGACAGCCGTCGTGGCATCAGCCGTCGGCGGCATCCCCGAGGTCGTCGTCGATGGGGAGACCGGACTTCTCGTTCCCTACGACGTCGATGAACCACGCGCATTCGAGCATGCCTTCGCCGACGCCATCAACACCCTCGCCGCCGACGAGCCGCGGGCACGCGCCATGGGCGCCGCAGGTCGGGCACGCGCAGTGAGCAACTTCAGCTGGGACACCATCGCTGACCAGACGATCGCCGTCTACGACGCGGCGATACGTACATGAGTGACGTTGCCGAGCCGATTCCCGGCATCGCGCAAGTCCGTTCCACACGACCGCTTCTCGGCTACGCGCTCTACCTGCTTGCCGCAACCCTCTTCGCGATCAACGGGACGGTCTCCAAGGCCCTTCTCCTGACGGGCATCGATTCGACCTACCTGTCACAGCTTCGCGTCACCCTTGCATTTTTGATCCTCTTCGCCTTCGTCGCGATCACTCGACCGCGATCCCTGCGCATCCGGCGGGACGAGATCGGGATCCTCCTCGCCTACGGCGTCCTCGGCGTCGCCATGACGCAGTACCTGTACTTCCTCGCCTTGGAGACCCTCCCGGTCGGCATCGCGCTGCTCATCGAGTTCACCGCTCCCATCATGGTGGCGCTCTGGTTCCACTTCGGCTTGCGTCATCCGACCCCCCGGATCGTGTGGTTGGGCCTCTTCGTCGCTCTCGCCGGCCTCGCCATGGTGGCCGAGGTCTGGAAGGGGTTCACGCTCGACCCGATGGGAGTCACTGCCGCCTTCGGCGCTGCGGCCGCGCTCGCGATCTTCTTCCTGCTCGGCGATGCGCAGGTGCGCAGGCCAGAGCCCCGCGACGCCGTCTCCATGACGATGTGGGGATTCGGCGCGGCCACCTTGTTCTGGGTGATCGTCAAGCCGTGGTGGCTGTTCCCCTGGGGTGAGCTCGCAGGAACGGGCTACCCGCTGGGCGCGGACTCATCAGGAGTACCGATCTGGATGCTGGTCACGTCCATGGTGGTTCTGGGCACCGTCGTCCCGTTCTGGCTGATCGTCATGTCGCTGCACCACATCCGTGCGTCCAGGGCATCGGTCATCGGGATGACCGAACCGCTGCTCGCGACGTTCATTGCGTGGGTAGCCCTCGGTGAGATCCTCGCCCCCGTGCAGGTCGTTGGTGCGTTGGTGGTGCTGGTGGGCGTCTACCTCGCCGAGCGCTACCGCCAATGACCAGCCCGGTTCGCTACCCAGTCAGGCCCGAAGCACGAAAGGGTCTCCGACAGGGTCGTCGCTTGACTCCACCCACACACCCTTGGGCTGAGTGAATTCAGCGAACCCATCCATGCCGTTCTCGCGCCCGTATCCGGAGAGCTTGTTGCCTCCGAATGGAGTAGCAAACTGAAGAGCTCGGTACATGTTCACCCAAACCGTCCCCGTGTCCAATCGCCCTGCCATTCTGTGCGCCCGACCGAGGTCGCGAGTCCAGACCCCCGCCGCAAGTGCAAACGGCGAGTCGTTGGCGATGGCTACAGCCTCCTCCTCCGTCGAGAACCGAATAACAGAGAGCACAGGGCCAAAGAGCTCATTGCGGGCGACGGACATGTCGTTCGTGACATTGTCGAGAACGGTAGGGGCGTAGAACCAGCCATGGTCAGGACGATCCGCGTCGTCACCGCCACAGACAAGATTTGCGCCCTCGGCTATTGCCTCCAGCACCCGGCTCTGAACACCATCGAGGATCTTCTCCTGAGAGATGGGGCCCATATCGGTTTCCTCGGCGACCGGATCCCCGAGCCGGATACTCCCAGCGCGCTCAGCAATGCGCGCCACCAGTTCATCCGCAACACCCTCCTGAACCAGAAGTCGCGATCCCGCCACGCATGTCTGGCCTGCCGCGGCAAAGATGCCAGCGATCACGCCGTTGACCACATCGTCGACCCGTACGTCGTCGAAGAAGATGTTCGCGCTTTTGCCACCCAACTCCAGCACCAGTGGCTTCAGGTTCTCAGCAGCGCGAGCCGCGACGAAACGTGCACTGTCCGGGCCACCGGTGAACCAGATCTTTCGGACAGACGGGTGTGCCACCAACGCATCGCCCGCCTCATGACCGTAGCCCGAGACCACGTTCAGGCACCCGTCTGGGAGTCCTGCCTGCTGTGCGAGCTCACCCAGGCGCAGCAGTGACAGCGAGTTCACCTCTGGGGGCTTGACGACCACCGTGTTGCCAGCGGCAAGAGCCGGTGCCAGTCCCATGCCGCCCAGCAGCATCGGGGAGTTGAAGGCCGGGATGACACCAACCACGCCAAAGGGAATCCGCTGCGTGAACACGGTCAGACTCGCTCTGTCCTGGGGAATGCTTCGACCTTCAGTCTGATACGCCAATGAGGCGTAGTAGTGATACCAAGCACGCATTGACAGCATCTGGCCCTTAACTTCACGCACCACCTTTCCCGCGTCGCGCGCCTCCAGCGCTGCAAGCTCATCGGCGTGCTCAGCGATCAGGTCCCCCAACCGCCAGATGATTTCAGCACGACGAGTGGGCCCGACGGCACGCCATGAAGCGAAGGCCCGGTGCGCCGACTCAGCAGCGACCTCTATGTCGGCTGCGGACCCTCGCGCGATCAGAGCCCAAGGCTCACCAGTCATGGGATCCAAGGTCGGCAAGAACTCTCCCGTGAGGGGAGCAGTGCGAGCGCCATCGATCCAGTGCAGGTGTTGGTCCATCACTCATCCTCAAAGAAGTCGAGGCGCTCCAGCACCTCGATGGCGTGTCGTGCACTTGCGTTGATGTGCTGTTCCATGGCTCGTTGAGCGGCCAGGGTGTCGCGGTCCTTGAAAGCCTCGACGATCTCCCGGTGCTGGCGGTTGGCCTCGTCCAGCCACTCTGCCGGGAAGTCCTGATAGGGCATGGGCAGGGATCGCGAGAGCAATTGCAGCATGCTCGTCATGCGCTGACTGCCTGCCGCATAGTTGATGCTCCGGTGGAATTCGTGGTTCAACTGCTGCTGCTCGCTCAGGCTCGCTGCCGCGAGCATCCGGTCGTGAAGGTCGACCAGATTGGCAAGTTCGTCGTCATCGAGTCGTGACACGGCCCGCGCGGCAGCGAGTCCGGCAACCTGTCCGAAGATGAGGTAGTGATCCATGATGTCGGTGCGATCGACACGGGAGACATAGGTGCCCTTGCGCGGGATCGTCTGGACAAGCCCTTCTCTGTCAAGAGAGATGAGCGCCTCGCGGACTGGCAGGCGGCTGACTCCGAGCTCGTCCGCAACACCGTCCTGATCGATCCGGACCCCCGGTCGCAGGCGTCCTGACAGGATCTCCTTCCGCAGGTGGGTCGCTACCTCCTCGGCGAGGTTCGCTCGCCGCTTCGGGCGTGTTTCGCGTCCGATGCTGCTCATGACAGTTCGATCCAGGTCGTCTTGAGATTGGTGAACTTCTCGAGGGCGTGGAGTGACTTGTCGCTTCCGAAGCCGGACTGCTTGACGCCGCCGAAAGGCACCGTGAGATCCCCCTCCTCGAAGCAGTTGACCCATACCGTCCCCATGCGCAATCCCTTGGATGCCCGACGAGCCCGGTTGAGGTCGTTCGTCCATATCGCGGAGGCAAGGCCGTAGGGAGTCGCGTTGCCGATGGCGATGGCCTCGTCATCCGTTGCGAAGGTGAGCACGGACAGGACTGGACCGAACACCTCCTTCTGGGCCAGCAACGAATGCGGATTGAGACCCTCCACAACGGTGGGCGGGTAGTAGGAGCCGCCTGACTCGGTGAGTACGGGCTCGCCGCCCATGAGGAGGTGTCCGCCCTCGGCCAGGCCCTCCGTCACGATGCTGTGGATCGTCTCGAGCTGGCGTGCACTGGCAATCGCACCGAGGGGGGCGTCATGGCGAAGTGGGTCGTTCGGCTGCAAGGCCGCCATCGCCTCCAGAACCTTGCCAACGACCTCGTCCTTGATCGACTCGTGCACGATGAGCCGCGACCCAGCCGTGCACATCTGCCCGGCGTTGTAGGTCACGGCCCAGGCCGTGGCGGCTGCCGCTTTGTCCAGATCGGCATCAGGGAAGACGATGTTCGCGCCCTTTCCGCCAAGCTCAAGATAGGGGCGCTTCATGTTCGACTGCGCAGCAGCGGCCATGATGGCTCGCCCGGTCGCCGTCGACCCGGTGAAGGTGATCACATCCACATCCATGTGCCCGGCCAGAGCCGCTCCCGCCACCGCTCCACTGCCGTTGACGACATTGAGGACGCCGTCCGGGAGCCCGGCCTCGAGCCCGAGTCGCGCAACGTAGAGCGCAGTCAGCGGAGATAGCTCTGCGGGCTTGAGCACCACCGAGCAGCCGACCGCGAGCGCCGGGGCGACCTTCCAGGTCTCTAGCGTCAGGGGGAAGTTCCACGGAGTGATGGCGCCGACCACCCCGGCCGGCTCGCGTTCGATCAAGGCCCAGGAGGAATCCGGGACGCTGGGCATCTCGTCCAGCACCTTGTCGATGGCTTCGCCGTACCAGCGCAGTGTGCGATGGCAGGCACGCACATCGATCGCCTGGGCCTCTCGGGCTGGTTTCCCCATCTCCAGAGATGTGAGGACTGCGAGTTGCTCAGCGTGCTCGTTCACCAGATGCGACCAGCGGATGAGGACATCCTTGCGATCGGCCGGCGCCATGCCCGACCATCGACGGTCCTCGAAGGCTCGGCGTGCCGAGGCGACAGCCCGGTCGACGGACGCAGCATCGGCATACGCGACATCGGTGATCACCCGACCGTCAATCGGGCTGACGACATCTGATCGATGCTCGCCCGGCACCCAGCCTCCATCGATGAGCAGATCGGTCGGGTACTCGACAGTGGCAGCCAGTACGTGCCAGTCCGGAGGCGGGTTCGTCATGCATCTCTCCTGCACATTGATTTGATAAATGATACAAACATCCTGTGGATCTTCTTCAGAGCAACGACTATGACGATCTTCGCAGCGGCGTACGCGAGGTGGTCGAGCGGTTCGACGGCCCCTACTGGCGCGCCCTTGAGCCGGATCGCTATCCCGAGGAGTTCGTGAGAGCCCTGACCGACGCGGGCTTCCTGGGTGCCCTTGTCCCGGAGGAATACGGCGGCGGCGGTGCCACCATCACGGAGGCGTCGATCATCCTCGAGGAAATCTCCGCCTCCGGTGGCAACCCGAGTGCCTGTCACGCCCAGATGTACATCATGGGGACCCTCCTGCGGCACGGCAGCGAGGAGCAGAAGCAGCGCTATCTCCCCGGCATCGCCGACGGGAGTCTGCGGCTCCAGGCCTTCGGCGTCACCGAACCCGAGGCGGGATCCGAGACGACTCGCATCCGCACCAAGGCGGAGCGAGTGCCCGAGGGCTGGCGCATCAACGGCCAGAAGATCTGGACATCGCGCGCCCTCTACTCCGATCTGATGATCCTTCTCGCCCGCACAACCCCCTACGACGAGGTCGAGAAGAAGACCGGTGGCTTGTCCGTCTTCATCTTCGACATGCGGGACTTGCACGGCCTGACGATCAAGCCGATTCCGACGATGATCAACCACAACTCGACCGAGGTCTTCTTCGACGACGTCCTCATTCCCGCCGACGCCCTCATCGGTGAGGAGGGCAACGGCTTCCGCTACATCCTCGACGGGATGAACGCCGAACGAATCCTGATCGCCGCAGAGTGCATCGGCGATGGCAGGTTCGTCCTGGATCGCGCTGTCGCCTACGCCAACGGGCGTGAGGTGTTCGGAAGGGCGATCGGCGCCAACCAGGGAGTGCAGTTTCCGCTGGCCCGCGCGTACGCCCAGTTGAGCGCCGCGAACCTCGTGCGCTTCGAGGCCGCCGCGAAGTTCGATGCGGGCGAGGCCTGCGCCACGGAGGCGAACATGGCCAAGTACCTCGCGTCCGAGGCCTCGTGGGCTGCAGCCAATGCGGCGCTCGACGCGCACGGTGGCTTCGGCTTCGCGGTCGAGTACGACATCGAGCGCAAGTTCCGCGAGACGCGCCTGTACCAAGTGGCTCCCATCAACAACAATCTCGTGCTCGCGTATCTCGGTCAGCATGTCCTGGGCCTGCCCAAGTCCTATTGACGCTCGCGGCCACGCCGAGTGATCTCCTCGATCACCTCGGCCTGATGCTCGTCCAGTGCCGGCACGCGCTGCTGCGCAGCCGGCAGCCCTGAGATGTCGAAGGGCGACGCGAGCAGTTCGACATCACCGCTGGGCGTCGACACGGGACCGAAACGACCACGCGCCCGCAACTGCTCGTGCTGCCAAACACCCGCGAGGTCATTCACACGTGCGTGGGCGATACGGCCCTCCTCCAGAAGAGCCAGGGCCTCGGATGCCTTCAGTGCGGCCAGGCGAGTCCGGATCGCGTCCTCCAGGTCGTCAACCGCTGCGATCCGATGCGCATTCGTGTCGAAGCGCTCGTCCACGCCGAGGTCGGGGTCGCCCATGAGGTGCTCGGCCATGCTGCGCCATTCACCGTCACTCTGCACAGCGATGAGCACCACGGACCCGTCTGCCAGCTCGAAGGTCCCGTAGGGCGCGATGGCATGGTGCCTACGCCCTGCTCGCGGACCCTGTCCACCCCCGTACACCGCGCCGTAGAGCGGAGCCGACATCCACTCCACGAGGCTGTCCAGCATGGAGACGTGGATGGCAGCACCTTCTCCCGTCCGCTCCCGGCGCACGAGAGCGGCAAGGATGCCGGACATCGCATACATACCGGAGCAGATGTCGGCGACGGAGAAGCCCACCTTGCTCATCTCGCCGGTGCCCGTCACCGAGAAGACGCCTGCCTCCGCCTGAATCGCGAGGTCGTAAGCCTTGTCATCGGTGCGGGGACCGTCGAGCCCGTAGCCCGAGATCTCCGCAGCGATGAGATGCGGATAGCGCTCGTGGAGCGTAGTGGCATCGATTCCCAGTGACGTTGCTGCGCGAGGTGACAGGTTGTGCAGGAAGACATCGCATCCGGCAATCAGGCTCATCAGAGTAGCGGCGCCCTCAGGCTCCTTCACGTCCAGGGCGATCGACTGCTTGCCCCGGTTGGCCCAGACGAAGAAGGCCGACTCGCCTTGGACAACGGAGTCGTAGTGCCGGGCGAAGTCGCCCTCCGGCCGCTCGATCTTGATCACCGTCGCCCCGAGATCGGCGAGCTGCCGAGTGGCGAAGGGGGCGGAGATCGCCTGCTCCAAGGCGACGACGATCACGCCATCAAGAGGAGCAGTCATGCGAGGTCCGCGATGTCATGGAGGAACCAGTCAACCAGAGCCGCGCAATTGCGACGGAGGTCCCCTTCATGGGCCTGCAGATCAGCGATGAGGGCATCGCCCGTGGTGTGCGACGGCACGTGATCCCCTCCGATCCTGAGCCATGACTGCACAAGTTCGACGTTCACCTCTGGATGAAACTGGGTCCCCACCGCGCGCCCCTGACGGAACAGCTGAGGTGCATTCGAGTTTCGGACAAGGACGTCCATGGAATCCGGGACGACAACTCGATCCTCGTGCCAGGTGAACCAGGGGCCAGCAGGAACCGGGCGTTCGCCAGTGTGAGGGAACGACACGAGCCCGATCTCCTGCTCGGAGGCCGGGGCGCGCTCCACAGAGCCGCCCATGCTTTCAGCAAGGAGCTGGCCTCCGAAGCAGACTCCGAGGTACGGAATGTCCTCGGTCACCAGCCCTTTGATGAAGTCGATCTCCGGCTCGACCCAAACTCGAGCCGCCGAGTCGTAGGCATTGGCGAACGAGCCGAAGGCAACGACCGCGTCGTAGGCGTCTGGGGAGGGGAACACCGTGTCAGGACTGGCAGGGTCGGCAAGGACGACGTGCAGATCCACGTCATGGCCGCGCTCCTCCAGGATCTGTCCGACCACCGCCGGGGCGGCTTCCGGTTCATGGCTGATGAGCAGGATGCGCGCCATCTACATGACCGCCCGATACCTGCGGATCTCCCAGTCGGACACGTCCTCGCCTTGGTCGGCGTTCTCCAGGAACTCCTGGGCCTCACGCCGTTGCATGATGGTGAACGTGTCGACGAACGTATCTCCGAACACGGACCGGGTGAACGGGGTATCGAAATTCTCGATGGCGCCGTCGATCGAAGTGGGCAGCCGCTCCCAACGCTCATCGGCGTGCGGATCACCCGTCACCTGGGGCATGAGCTCGTCATCTCGTTCGAGGCCATCGAGCCCGGCCGCGATACAGCCGGCGAGCACGAGATACGGGTTGGCATCCGCCGCCGCCCATCTGGCCTCAAGGCGGTTGGCGCTTCCGGCACCCACGATCGACCGGACACCAACGAGCCGGTGATCCAGGCCCCAGGTCACCTGGGTGGGTGAAAACGAGTAGTCCTGAACGCGCTTGTAGCCGCTAATGGTCGGCGTCATGATCAACTGCAGGTCACGGTGATGGGCAAGCAGCCCGGTGAGGTACCGCCGCATGGTGCTGTTCCCGAGGATGCTCTCCTCGTCGGTCTCAGCGAACACGTTGACGCCGTCGCGTGTGAGCGACTGGTGGATGTGCATGCCGTTGCCTGCCTCCAGGAGGTACGGCTTTGCCATGAAGGTCACCCGAAGTCCGTGCCGGCGCGCAACGAGCCGGACGATGTACTTGAAGTAGACCGTGTGGTCTGCCATGTCCATGATCGGCCCGTAGCGCAGGTTGATCTCTGTCTGGCCGGGTCCGTACTCGACATTCGCGGCCTCGACCTCTATTCCGGTCTTGCGCAGCGACTCGCGGATGTCGAGCATGAAGGGCTCCATCTCGAAGCCCCGGTAGATCGAGTAGCAGTCGATGTCGGAGTACAACGGCTGCCAGTCGTCGGTGAAGAAATGGCACTCAAGCTCAGTCGCCGCGTCGATGCCCAAGCCCAGGTCAGCGGCCCGCCGCACCTGCCTCTTGAGCATCGCTCGCGAGTCCATCTCGACGGGATCGCGGGTCTGCTCGTCATACGTGTCGCACATGACGATGGCCACACCCTCGGTCCAGCCCGCGACCCGGAAGCTGGCGAGATCGGGCACCGCGTGCATGTCCGGGAAGCCGTGCTCCTCGTTGACCCATGGAGTGGAGAAGATGAAGCACGTCGGATCCCACGTGTAGACGACGTTGGCGATGTGGAATCCGCCACCCCGGAGGAACTGTCGCACCGGGATGCGCTTGCCTCGGGGCATCCCCCAGGTGTCCACGATGACGCATTCGACCGTGTGAATGCCGTGCTCCTCGCACAGGGCCGCCACTTGCTCACGCTCGGCCGGGTCCCACGACTGCATTGAACCTCCCAGATCACCTCGGATACTTGATAAATGTAGTGTCCGAGCGGCTATCGTGAGCGTAAATCGGCATAACCGTCCGCACCCAATCGAAAGGCCTCCCCATGCGCGCCGTAGTCCTCTCCGCACCAGGGCAGCCGCTGGAGGTCCGCGACGCCTCCGAACCGACAGCGCCGTCGGGAGGGAGCGTCGTCGACGTTCTGGCCTGCGGGATCTGCCACTCCGACCTCCACGCCGCCGCAGGCGACTACCCGACGACCCTCCCGGTCATCCTCGGTCACGAGGTGGCGGCGATGCACCCCCTGCTCGGGCCGGTCCTCGTCTATGCGTGCTGGGGCTGTCGCCAGCCCGGGTGCTGGGCGTGCGAGTCCGGCCAGGAGATGATCTGCCCGAATGCCACCGAGGCAGGACTGTTCCGCGACGGTGGCTACGCCGAGCGGCTGGCAGTGCCGGATGACAGGTATCTCGTCCCACTCGGCAATCTGGATCCCGCCCACGCAGCGCCCCTGGCATGCGGCGGGCTGACCGCCTACCGGGCCGTCGACCACACCCTGAGCACCCTTCATGACGCTGCCTCACCCAGAGCACTGGTGATCGGGGCCGGCGGGCTCGGCCAGTTCGGGCTCCAGTGGCTCAAGATGCGCTCCGACGCTGCCGTCACGGTGGTGGATGCATCCGCAGAGAAGCGGGAGGTCGCGCTGCAACTCGGCGCCGATGCCGTTGCCGCCCCAGGCGAGGTCGAAGGGACGTTTACCGCGGTGATCGACTTCGTCGGCGCTGAGGCAACTCTGGTGACAGCACGCGATCACGTGCATCGGCAGGGCGTCGTGGTTGTCGTCGGTCTCTATGGGGGGACCATCCCCTTCGGCTTCGGTACCGTCCCGCACGAGGCCCGTTTCATGACCTCAATCTGGGGATCCCTCGATCAGATGCACGACATGGTCGCTCTCGCACAGGAGCATCGCCTGCACTCGCCCATCGAAGTCATCGGGCTCGACGATGTCCCAGCGGCCCACGAGCGACTTCACAGCGGTGACGTCTCGGGTCGCTTCGTCATCGTTCCCGGAGTAACGGCATGAGTCCCCAGACAGGAGCACCCGTGGACATCACCGATCCCGCAGCGTATTCATCCGGTATTCCGCATGAGGTCTTCGCCCAGATGAGGCGCGAGGAGCCAGTGGCCCAGCGCCTGTACGAGGGACGTCCCTTCTGGGCCGTGACTCGGTACAGCGACCTGGTGACTGTCACGCGCGACGTCGACACCTACTCCAGTGCCCTGGGCATGACCAACCTTCCCGATCTGACGGAAGATCAGATGACAGCCCGACGGTCCATCATCGACACCGACCGGCCGGAGCACATCCGTTTGCGCCGACTCGGCATGCCGGCCTTCACGAGTCACAAGGTGAAGGGCTACGAGGACGTGACCCGTGACATCACCACGCACCTGCTCGAGGAGGCAGCCGAGCGAGGAGAGTTGGACATCGTCACGAGTATCAGTGCACCCCTGCCCATTCGCGTGATCGTGAACATCCTTGGAGTTCCCGAGGAGGATGCCGACATGCTGGTCCAGTGGTCCGACGAGCTGATCGACTCCAGCGGGGTCCCGGCCGACGCATACGGCAACACCACCCCGTTGGAGCTGCTGCCCTTTAGCGCCCCCGCATCGCATGCTCTCTTCGAGTACGGGCGCAAGATGCGCGAGGAGCGGGAGCGCAGTCCAAAGAACGATCTGGTCACGACCTTGGTGGAGGCCCGGTTCGAAGGCGAGGCCCTGTCGGACTACGACTTCAAGAACATGTTCCACGTGCTGGTGTTCGCGGGCAATGAGACCACACGGACCGCCATCAGCAACGGGATCAAGGCCTTCGTCGACAACCCGGACCAACTGGACCTTCTCTACGCGCGCCCCGAACTCGTCGACCAGGCCGTCGAGGAGATCATCCGCTACGCGTCACCCGTGCTGCACATGCGCAGATCCACCACTCGCGACACGGAATTGGGTGGGGTGAAGATAGCGGCCCACGACAAGGTCGTGATCTTCTACTGCTCAGCTAACTTCGACGAGGAGGAGTTCACGGATCCGCTGAGATTCGACATCACCAGGCCGATCAAGCCGCCTCAGGTGTCCTTCGGGGCCAAGGGTCCACACCACTGCCTCGGGGCGCCGCTGGCACGGATGGAGATCCGGGTGCTCCTCGAGGAGATGATCAAGAGGCAGATCCGGTTCGAGCAGACCGGGCCTATCACGCGCACCAATTCCAGCTTCGTCAATGGCATTGCGGCCTTCCCGGCACTGGTGACCGCATCCCGCTAGGGCGAGCCGCACAACGATGAAGGGCCGATCCGAGTCGGAACGGCCCTTCATCGTTGGCAGATCTAGCTGACGAAGTTGTGAACCGCGTCGTAGTTCTCCTTGTCGCGTCGGAGTGCTCCCAGGATGAGCCCGACGATGAACATGACGAAGGGTGCCAGCACGAGGAACCAGCCGAGGCTGTTGAGCTCGAACGGTCCACAGCCTGATCCCGCATCGCCCGGGCACATGTTCGGATCCGGCGCGGTACCTGCGAACAGGTTGAAACGCGCCATCAGCATGATCATTCCGGTGCCAAGACCCAGGACCGCCAGGATCGGAGCGATCAAGGTATGCCAGAGCCGGGTGTCCTCCTTGGTGCGACGGAAGTACACAATCACCGCGATGCTCACCAGGATCTCGGTGAACACGATGGCCAGCACGGCCACCGCAGAGAACCAGTAGAAGATGTTCAGGATCGGATCCCAGTTGGCCACGATGCCGATGATGACGATCGCCACTGCCAGGATCGACACGACCGTCGTGGCAACCTGAGGAGCCTGACGGCTGTTGGTGCGATCGAGCTTCTTGCTGAGGACTCCTGCGCGACCCATCGAGAACAGGTAGCGAGCCGCGCTGTTCTGGAACGCCAGCATGGCGGCGAACAGCGAGGTGAGAACCACCCAGCCGAACAACTCTGTCATCCAGGATCCGACGAACTGCGTGGTGAGCCCGAACAGCATGCCCGAGGGATCGGCCAGCGGAACACCGTCGATCGCCGTAACTTCGAACACCTTGTTCTGGATGTCCGAGGCACCGAGGCCGGTCACCAGCGCGAAGCCGACGAAGGCGAAGATCACGGTGATCAGGACGACCGAGATGTAGGTGGCCAGGGGAACGTTGCGCTTCGGGTTCTTGGACTCCTCGCCGTAGATCGCGGTCGCCTCGAAGCCGATGAAGGATGCGAGAGCGAACGAGAAGGCAATACCCGCACCACCGGCAAGCCCTCCGGCGAAGATCTCCGTCGGGCTGAAGGATGCAGCGAAATCGGGGCCCTCGGGCCCACCGTTGGCCATTGCCGCGATGCCCACGATGATAAGAGCGAGCAGTTCAACGGTCAGGAAGACGCCGAGGACCTTGGCGCCGATGTCGACCGACAGGGCGGACAGGGCCCAGACGATGACGATCAGGACGAGCGCGTACAGCCACCAGGGCAGGTCGATTCCGAACTTCGCCTGGAACTGGAAGGACATCTGGGCGGCGATGAAGCCGATGACCGCCCATTGCACGGCCAGGTAGGCGAGAACGGATACTGCGGCCGAGCCGACACCGGGAACGATGCCGAGTCCACGACCCACATAGGCGAAGAAGGCACCCGTGTTGGTGACGTACTGGCTCATCGTGGCGTAGCCAACGCTGAAGATCAGCAGGATGACGCCGACCGCCAGATACATGCCTGCAGCAGCCGCGCCATTGCCGATGCCGACGGCAACCGGGAATGCGCCGGTCATGCCCGCCAAAGGTGCGGCTGCGGCCACGACGAAGAAGATGATTCCTGCGAGTCCCAGCGTGCCGCGCTTCAGAGTTGTGTCAGGGGTCTCGGGATCAGGTGATCCAAGACTCTGATCGGACTTGGGGAGATTCTCCCTTTGGGACATGCTTCCTCCACGGGGACGGGATAGTCGAGTCATACGGGACCAAACGATGGCTCACATTCCCGCATCGCCATTGACCGGTCAAGCACTTTCATCAAATATCAGAAAAATTGCGACATTGCCGATGCGAAGGCCCGTTACGCCTCCATGGGCACTCACGGCCGCTAGTTTCACGGCATGCAGACGGCTGACGGCTCGACTCGGTCCACGCCTCGCATGGTCAACGTGTTGACCGAGAACTGGACGATGACCGACCCGCGGGACATTCGCGGGCTCGTGCGAATGGCCCAGGAGGCGGAGGATGCGGGCTTCGACATGGTCATGGTGAGTGACCACGTGCTGCTCGGTCCGAGCGCCGGAAGCCAGGGACGGATGGCCAATCCGCGTGACTACGCCATGCCGGGCAACCAGGACCCGGCAACCCCGTGGCCGTCGAACCTTGTGCTTCTGAGCGCCATCGCGGCCGCGACCACGCGAATCCGGATCGGTGCCATCGCCCTGATCGCACCCCTGCGGCACCCGCTCGTCCTCGCGCATGACCTCGCCACGCTCGACCTGCTGAGCGAAGGACGCCTCGTCATCCAGCCCACCGTCAGCTGGCACAGGGACGAGTACGACGCACTGGCCGTCCCGTTCAACCGACGCGGCCGGATCCTGGACGAGCAGCTCGACATCTGGGCCAAGGCCTGGTCCCACTCCCCCGTGAGCCACTCGGGGGAGTTCTTCACGTTCGAGGATGTCTACCTGGAGCCCAAGCCGTTCCGCCCTCAGGGACCTGCCATGTGGTTCGGCGGCGAACGCGTGCACGACAAGATGATCGACCGATTGGTGCGCTACGGAAGCGGATTCCACCCCGTGGGCCGGGTCGAGGATGAGGACGTCGCGAATCTGCGAGCCGCACTCGTGGCCGCCGGCCGGACGACAGACGACTTCGAGATGGTGGGCGGCACTCGCGTCGAGTTCCCCGACAATGACTCTGTGGCGCCCTTGGGCGAGGCCCTCGAGGAGATTCCTCGGCAACAGGATCTCGGTTTCACCACCTTCGCCATCAAGCCTTCGATCTTCATCGACGACCGCAACGAACATGCCCGATTCTGCTCCGAGGTCATCGCGCGCGTCGCTACCTTGACGACGTGACACCTGACGCCGGTTTCGCCGAGTCCATCACGGTGGAGGACCTAGAACGAGATCCTTATCCGATCTATGCCCGACTGCGCCGGGAGGCGCCGGTGGCCTGGGTACCGTCGATCGGCTGCTGGCTCGTGACACGCGCCGCGGAGGTGGAGCGCGTCACGACGCAGACCGAGATCTTCACTGCTGAGGCACCCTCGTCGCCCGTCGACCGGTTCTTCGGCGGCCGGACTCTGATGACCATGGATGGTGCCGAGCATCTGGAACTGCGAAGGACGCTTGACGAGAAGTACCGGCCTCGTCGAGTCGCCACGTACATCGACGATCTCGTCCAGCCCCTCGCGGACCGATACGTCACCACCCTCATGACCAAGGAGCCCCACGAGGCCGAACTCGTGACCGAGTACTTCGAGCCCATCAGCGTGCTCGCGCTCGCCCAGACGCTCGGCCTCGGGCACGTCCCACCGCAGCGCCTGCAGGAGTGGTTCCACGGCCTGTCCCAGGGAGCCACGAACTTCGAGGACGATCCGACCAAGTCCGCCGACAATGCGACTGCATGTTCAGACATCGAGTCGGAGCTTCGACCCCTGATGGCCGAGTGGCAGGCCCAGCCGGATGACTCCGCGATCTCCTCGATGATCCATCACGGGTGTCCTGCGGGCCAGCATCGCGAGGTTGACGATCTCCTTCCGTCGATCAAGGTGATCCTTCTCGGCGGTATGCAGGAGCCGGGTCACGGCGCAGCATCGTGTCTCGCCGCGCTCTTCGCCCACCCCGAGCAGATGAGGTGGATCAAGGAGCACCCGGACTCTTGGGACGACGTCATCCATGAGGCACTGCGGTGGATGGCGCCCATCGGCACCATGCAGGCCACGACGGTTCAGCAGACCACGCTCGGCGGGGTCACCATTCCCGAGGGGGAGCTCATCTCTGCTGTGGTGTCCAGTGCCTGCCACGACGAGGAGCTGTTCGACTCACCCCACGTCTTCGACATCCATCGCCCGCGAACGCCGAACGCGGCCTTCGGCTACGGGCCCCACTTCTGCGCCGGTCACGCGTTCGCCCGGGACGTCGAGCGAATCTCCCTGCGCACGCTCGTGGAGGCGCTGCCCTCCCTCGAGCTGACACAGCCGGTGGAATTTCGCGGGTGGGAGTTCCGCGCTCCCACGGCAGTGCACGTCAGGTGGTGACTAAGGAGTCCGCTGCGGCCACCGAAACGTCAGCCGTCACAGGCCCTAGAAGTCCTCGATGTACTCCTCGAGCTCCCAGCGGGTGACCTCACGGGTGGTCGGGTCCTCGACCTCGGCCTCGTAGCGCTCCACCTCATCACGCTTCATCGTGACGAACACATTGAGGAAGTCGCTCGGCAGCAGTTCTCGCAGCGTCTCATCAGCCTGAAGGGCATCGAGCGCCTCGGCCAGAGTCATCGGTAGCACCGGGAAGGCCTCGTCCTCATAGGCCCATCCTGCGGCAGCCTCCGGCGGCGTGAGGCCACGACGCACGCCGTCGAGTGCAGCCGCAAGCACAACCGCGATGACGACATACGGGTTCGCCGTTCCATCTCCGATGCGCAGTTCCAGGCGAGTGCCCTGGCCTCGATCCGGCGGGACCCGCAGCATGGTGGATCGGTTGTCGTAGCCCCAATTGGACCGATACGGCGCCAGCGTGTCAGGACCCAGCCGTTTGTAGGCGTTCACCGTCGGGTTGGTGAAGGCCGCAAGGGCGGGGGCATGATCGATGATGCCCGCGATCATCTGGAGTGCCAGTGGCGAGAGCTCGCCTGCACCGTCGTGCATGCGGTTGACACCGGAATCGTCGTTGACGGAAAGGTGCACGTGAAAGCCGCTACCGCCCTCGTCGTTCCAAGGCTTGCCAAGGAACGTGCCCAGGATTCCCCTGGACGCGCTCACATCCTTGACTGCCGTCTTGAAGAGGAACGTGCGATCAGCGGCATCCATGGCCTCGCTGTGCCACAGGTTGATCTCGTACTGAGAGGGACAGAACTCGTGGTTGCCGGCGAATGCCCCGATGTTCAACTGATCCATCATCCGAAGCAGGTGCAGGTAGTGACCATCGGGATCCACCATTGACCCTGTCGTGTAGACACGGCCGAGTTTGTTGAGGAGGCGCTCCCAGCCATCGTCCGTGCGCTGCGCGAGATAGAACTCGAGCTCGGGACCGCAGATGGGGAGCAGCCCGTCCTTCGCATACTCGTCGAGAACTGCGCGGAGCACGGCCCGCGGTGCGATCGTGCTGCGACTGCCGTCCGGGTTGTCGATGTCCGCTATCGCGTAGGCGACGCCGGGGAGCCACGGGATCGGGCGGATCGTGTCGACGTCGAGCTTGGAGATCATGTCCGGCAGGCCGTCCTCGATGCTGCCGGTGCCACTGCCGGCGTCCAGGACACCGCCCCGCGTGGTCGTCACCCAGGTGCCCTGGCAGAACGCCGGACCGTGCTCCGCCGCGCGCTCCAGCTGGGAGACCAGGACGTCCTTGGATCGCGTGATGCCGAGGAGGTCGGCGAAGATCAGACGAACGACGTCGATGTCCTGCGTCTCCAGGATGCGGCGGGTTTCGGCCAGGTCGTGCTGCATGGGTCTCCCTCACGAGTTCTGACGGAATCCGAGAAGATTCGTTCGGACCCCAACGATCTTGTGGATACTAGACCGACCCCGGCGAACGGGGAAGGACTTCTGACGATTCTGGCAGGGGGTAGACCATGCGAGTGCTGTTTCTCCAGCATGACCATCTGAGTCCGGCAGGCCCAGTGGCCGAGAGGTTCGCTCACCGCGGGTACGAGGTGGTCGATCGGGTCGTCGTAGCGCCCGAGCACTTCCACGATCCCAACATCCCCTTCGAATTCCCCGATCCTCGTGACTTCGACGCCCTGGTCGTGATGGGCGCCCCGTGGGGCGCGTGGGACGACGAGACGATCGGCAACTGGCTGCTGCCCGAGATGGACTGGCTGCGCCGGGCCGATGAGCTCGACGTACCCATCCTGGGCATCTGCTTCGGCGGCCAGCTGCTGGCCCGAGCGCACGGAGGCTCCGTGGCTCGGTCTCCGCGCCCCCAGATCGGGTGGACCCCCATCTGGACGCAGGAGCCCGATCTCGTGGGCCCGGGACCGTGGTTCCAGTGGCACTTCGACCGATGGCAGCTACCCCCGGGGGCCCATGAGATTGCTCGGGACTCCCTCGCCTCACAGGCGTTCACGCTCCGAAGAAACCTCGCCGTCCAATTTCACCCAGAACTCACAGCGGCCGGACTTCAGGGGTGGTTCAACAACGGAGGACGCTCACAGGTGGAGGCCGACGGTCAAGATCCCGACATCCTCTACCAGCACACCCTTGCCGAGGGGGAGGACGCCGCACTTCGTGCACAGAGCCTCGTCGACGCCTTCATCGACCGTATCGCCGGCGCACCCGGAGCCCGGACGCTTGCGTCCACCCCTTGACCAACCACGCGACTACTGCCTAGCCTACCGTTCGGACCCTAACGATCTTCCACAGCACCTGGAGACGCGATGCAGCCAACGCCCATTCCGCTCACAGACGTCGATCTCACGAACCTCGACTACTTCGAGCACGACGAGGCGTGGGGCATGTTCGAGACGCTCCGGTCGGAGGACCCCCTGCACTGGCAGGACGAGCTCACCAGTGACGGGCGCGGCTTCTGGTCGGTGACGCGCTTCGATGACATCGAGAGGGTCAACAAGGACGGCGAGACGTTCACATCCACGCAGTTCGTCAACTTGGAGGAGCCGCCAGAGGAGTTCCAGGACCTGCGACGCTCGATTCTGGAGAGTGACGGTTCCCGTCATCTTGCGCTGCGGAAGCTCCTCGCACGCGACTTCAGCGTGGCCCAGCTCAGGCGCTACGAGGACTTCCTGCGAGGTCTCGCGCGCACGTCCATCGAACAGGCGCTGCAGCAAGAGGACGTCGACTTCGTCGAGGCCGTCGCCGCGGACTTCCCGATCAACGTCTTGGCCCGTCTGCTCGACGTTCCCGACGAGATGACTCCCCAGCTCATCGAATGGGGCAACACCATCATCGGCTTCTCCGACCCCGAGCTGTCCAAGGTGCTGGTCGACAGCGACGAGGCGCAGAAGTGGACACACCTGCCGTTCCGTAATCCCGTGTCCATGGAGATCTTCGAGTATGGACGTCAGCTCGCCCAGGAGCGACGCGGTGGTGAAGGCGAAGACCTAATCAGCAAGTTGGTCAATCGCATGCCCGACGACGGCATCCCCCTGACCGACACCGACTTCGACAACTACTTCCTGCTGCTCATCGTTGCGGGCAACGAGACAACCCGCCAGGCCATGACGCTGTCCATGAAGGCCCTGATGGACTACCCCGACCAGATGCAGTACTTCCTCGACAACATGGACAAGTCGCAGATCATGGTGGAGGAGATGCTCCGCTACGCCTCCCCCGTCTACCACTTCCGACGGACGGCGACGAAGGACGTCGAGCTCCACGGGAAGACCATCAAGAAGGGCGACAAGATCGTGACGTGGTTCGCCGCAGGCAACCGCGATCCTGAGAGATTCAGCAACCCCTACGACCTGGATCTCTCTCGCTTCCCCAATGATCATCTGACCTTCGGCAAGGGCGTCCACACCTGCCTCGGCGCGAATCTCGCCCGACTGGAGATTCGGATCCTGTTCGAGGAGCTGCTCCCCCGCCTCGCCTCCATCGAGCAGACCGGCGAGATCGAGCGCGTCCGCAGCAATTTCGTCAACGGGGTCAAGCGCTTCCCCGTGCGGGTCAAGGCCAAGTAGCCCATGTCTCACACGGCAACGACCGACACTGCAGCGATCGAGTCGGCGGTGGAGTTCGAGTGCGATGCGATCGTTGAGTCCCGTGATGTTGTCGCCGACGACCTCCTGGTCCTGACCCTGCGCCATCCTGACGGCCTGCCGCTGCCCGAGTGGGCTCCCGGTGCCCACATCGACATGGACCTCACTCCCGAGATCACCCGCCAGTACTCACTCTGCGGTTCGCCAGCAGACCGCTTCGCCTACCGCGTGGGAGTGCTCAACGCCCCTGACGGTCGAGGGGGGTCACGCTTCGTCCACGAGAACGCGTCGCGCGGGAGCACGATGCATGTTCGCGGACCCCGAAACCACTTTCCGCTGGTCCCCTCGCCGCGCTACGTATTCATCGCCGGAGGTGTGGGGATCACCCCGATCCTGCCCATGATCGCCGAGGCCAACGAGGCGGGATCGGACTGGACACTGGCCTACGGCGGTCGCAGCGCATCGTCGATGGGATTCACTGACGAGCTCACGGCCTACGGCGACCGCATCACCCTGCTGCCCGGCGACGACATCTCTGCCATGTCCGCTGCCCTCGATGAGCGGCTGGGCACCGTACGCCCCGACACTCTGGTCTATGCCTGCGGCCCAGAGGGGCTCCTGACCGCCGTGGAAGCGCGCTGCGCCGCCTGGCCCGCAGGTGCACTCCATGTCGAGCGGTTCTCGCCCAAGGTGATCGACGGGGCTGTCGACTCCGAGTTCGAGGTCGAACTCGCGCGCACCGGGATCACCATCACCGTGCCCGCAGACAGGTCCATCTTCGACACCGCACAGGATAACGGGGTGAGCGTGCTCGGCTCGTGCCACGAGGGCATCTGCGGCACCTGCGAGACCGTCGTTCTCAGCGGCGAGGTCGACCATCGCGATTCCATCCTGAATGACGAGGAACGCGCCAGCAACGAGACGATGATGATCTGCGTCTCCCGCTGGAAGTCCGGCCACCTGTCGATCGACCTGTGAGCCGACCACCTCGCGCATCGACCCGGGTCCACGAACGGACCCGACAGGCCGGTCCGCCACCCATCGTCTAGGGTTCGATGACCGGACAAGGGAGGCAGCGTGGCGGGACCGCATACCCTTCTGGAGACAGAGCGTGCCGCTGAATCAAAGATTGCCGGCCTGGCCATGGATTTCGAGTCCATGCGCGTGATCTCCAACCTCTTTCGCGCCGCAAATGCCGTCCGCAACCACATGGAGCGTCACGTCCTCACGCCGGTGGATCTGACCTGGACGGCATTCGTGGTCCTCTGGGTCGTCTGGATCTGGGATGGTGCGGAAACGCGAGTCATCGCCGATGAGGCAGGCGTCTCGAAGGCCACTCTCAGCGGCGTGCTCACCACTCTTGAGAAGCGGAAGCTCGTTCGACGCACCAAGAGTGTGGACGATGGCCGGTTGGTCAGGGTGACCCTCACCAAGTCAGGCACCCGCTTGATCACCAGCCTCTTCCCGCAAATCAATGAGCAGGAGACCTACTCAAGTCGCCTGCTGCCAGTCGGCAGCAAGGAGGACACGGCTGAGACGCTGCGACTGCTCGTCAAGGCCGTCAACACGAAGTGACCTCTTCGTCGGATCCGACAAAGCACTTTCCGTTTGGGTCCGAACGATCTAGGATAGGGCGTCCGTAGGCCCATCAGAGGAGACCCATGACCTCGATCACCATCGCCGGGGTCGACATCGACACCCGGCATTGGATCGGTGGCACACGCGTCGCGTCCGACAGCACCTTCGACACCGTCTCTCCGGTGGACGGATCCGTCCTCGGTCAGATCTCGCGCGGTGGGAAGCTCGAGGCGGATGCCGCCGTGGCCGCCGCCAGGGAGGCTTTCCTCACGTGGTCGCGCATGTCGCCCGCCGAGCGCGGCGAGATCCTTCTCCGTCTGGCCGACTCGATCGACGAGCACGTTGAAGAGCTAGCCCAGATCGAGACGCTCGACAACGGCTCGCTCCTGCGATCCCATCGCCGAGGAGTCATGCCTCGCGTCGCAATGAACATCCGCTTCTTCGCTGACTACGCGATGAATCGCCTCAGCCACCCAGAGTTCGAGACTCGTGGGCATACCAACCACGTGTCGTGGGATCCCTCCGGAGTCGCCGTCATCATCACGCCCTGGAACGCGCCCCTCATGCTCGCCACCTGGCGGATCGGACCTGCTCTTGCCTCCGGCGACACAGTCGTCCTGAAGCCACCGGAGTGGGCACCTCTCACCGCTTCCTACTTCGCTGACCTGGCCCATAGGGCCGGCCTGCCCGCGGGCGTCTTCAACGTCGTGCAGGGGTTCGGCGCGGAAGCCGGAGCACCCCTGACCTCCAACCCCGACGTTTCGCGCATCTGCTTCACCGGGTCAGTGCCCACCGCGAAGGTCATCGCTCATGCGGCCGCTGACAATCTGACTCCGTGCTCGTTCGAGCTGGGTGGCAAGAGTCCCACCGTCATCCTGGACGATGCTGATCTGGACCTTGCCGTCGATCTAGCCATCGAGCAGTACGACAACGCGGGCCAGGTGTGCCTGGCGGGCACCCGGCTGCTCGTTCAACGTGGTGTCGCCGACGCCTTCATCGAGCGATTCCGTGAGCGCGCGGGCCAGATCACGCAGGGCGACCCGCGCAATGAGGAGACTCAGATCGGGCCGAACATCCACCTTACGCACATCGAGCGGGTGCAGGCCTTCGTCGATCGCGCGGTTTCCGACGGCGCGACCCTCGCCTACGGCGGCGAAGTCAACACCGAATTGGGATCGCACTACTTCAGACCCACGCTCATCGTCGATGCTCCCCAGGGCAGTGAGATCCTGACCCAGGAGGTCTTCGGGCCGGTCCTCACCATGCAGGTCTTCGATACCGACGAGGAGGGCCTTGATCTTGCCAACGGCACCGAGTTCGGCCTCGCGGCGTGCGTCGTCAGCGGCAGCCGGATGAGGGCGGAGGACTTCTGCCGGTTCCTCGTCGCCGGGACCATCTGGGTGAACTGCTTCTTCGTCCGCGATCTCTCCGCACCCTTCGGCGGATCGAAGAAGTCAGGAATCGGGCGCGAGGGCGGCCTGTGGTCCTTCGACTTCTACGCCGATGTCAAGAACACGGTCTACGCACCGAACGGATGGAAGGGCTAGGCATGGGTGAGTTCGTCGCCGCAGGGTTGCTGTCTCACGTTCCGACGATCATGCTCCCGCGTGAGACTCGACTGGAGTTGAACGACGGCAAGGAGATATCCCTTGTCCCAGCGCTCGAGAAGCTCCGCAAGGACGTCTTCGAGGCCATGGATTACGACACCGTCCTCGTCCTCGACTCCCACTGGTTCACCACGGTCGAGTTCGTCGTCACCGCGCACAATAGACGAGCCGGGCTCTTCACGGCCGAGGAACTCCCCCGGGGAATGTGCCGAATCCCCTACGAGTGGCGCGGGGACCCGGAGTTCGCTCATGCGATCGCCTCCCATGCTGACGAGCAGGGCACCTGGATCACCCCGAATGACGATGAGTACCTCCCGCTGTACTACCCCAGCATCAACATCTGGTCGTACCTCGGAAGAGGACTCGACAAGCAGTGGCTGTCGATGAGCGTTTGCCAGACAGCTGATACCGAGGACTACCTGCGCGTCGGACGTGCGATCGGGCAGGCCATCGCCGACGTCGACCGCAAGGTCATCGTCATCGCGACCGGATCGATGTCGCACACCTTCTACCCCCTGCGCGAGATCCGCACGAACCCCGAGGTGGAGCGCTCAGACCCCAAGTACCTCTTCAGTGACAAGGCTCGCGAAATGGACTACGAGCGTCTGGCATGGATGTCCGAGGGGCGACACGACACGGTGCTCGACACGATGGACGAGTTCCTCACCGTGCGGCCGGAGGCCAAGTTCGCGCACTACCTGATGATGGCCGCCGCCCTGGGCGAGCGTGACTTTGTGGCATCCGGTCGCCAGATCTCCGACTATGAGAACTCAATTGGAACAAGTCAGGTGCATGTGTGGTTCGACCGCCCGGAATCGGGATGGACAGGTAAGGGAGCTATGGCATGACGGAGTACCGGCGCATCCTCCTCGAGGGAGCTCCCGTTCAGGTCGTCCGACACGGTGACGAGCTCGCAGCACCAGACGGGCGCACCGTCGGAGTCGAAGAAGCCGTCCACCTGCCCCCAGTGGAGCCGACAAAGATCATTGCGGTGCACTTGAACTACGCCTCCCGCACCGAGGAGTTCATGACGAAGCTCCCCGCCGCCCCCACCTACTTCCACAAGCCGATCACCGCACTCAACTCGCACAGAGGGGACGTGGTCCGTCCCGAGCGCTGCAAGTGGCTGAACTACGAGGGCGAGATCGTCATCGTCATCGGCCGGACCTGCCGCAATATCTCGCCTGACGAGGCCGGGGACTACATCGCTGGCTACACGGTCGGAAACGACTACGGGCTGCACGACTTCCGCGACACCGACGCCGGATCGATGCTCCGGGTGAAGGGCTCCGACACTCTGGCCCCCATCGGTCCCGGGCTCGTCACGGACTGGGACTTCCGCAACAAGGGGATCCAGACGCGCGTCAACGGAGTCGTCAAGCAGGACTCCACCACGGCCGAGATGGAGTGGGACATGAACTACCTCGTCGCCGACATCGCGCGAACCATCACCCTCGTTCCCGGAGATGTCCTGTTCTCCGGAACACCCGCCTTCTCGCGGACCGTCTACCCCGGCGATGTCGTCGAGGTCGAGGTCGAAGGGATCGGAACCCTCTCCAACACGATTGTTCAGGGCCCAGCCCCCATCCGTGATGACTGCGGTGCCCAGCCCACCGAGAGTGAAGAGGTCGTCTCCACTGCCATGGGTGGCGACTGGGAGTTCCGCGGGATTCGCACACCGTCCAAGGACCTGTATCCGTCCACGGTCACCGAGGCAAAGGATCAGGTGAACAACCGCCCATGACCCACTCCCGAGGATTTCTGCCGCCCTACACCGATTCCGGCCGCACCGCCCTCATCCCGGAGATGCCCTGGCACTACTCCGGAACCCTCCTGACGGTCGAGTACCGGACGGATCCCGCGAACGTTCGCGCGATCCTGCCTCCGGACCTGGATCTGGCCGATGAGGACCCGGGCGCAGTCGCCTTTATCTGGGCCGACTGGCAGTCCTGCAGCACTGGTGGGGAGGAACTCCTCGACCCGGCCCGCTCGCAATACCTCGAGGCATTCGTCGTGGTCCGCACAAAGTACCAAGGGGTCACCTACAGCCGCTGCGTCCTGATCTGGGTGACCACGGACTTTGCGATTGGTCGCGGCTGGTTCCAGGGTTATCCCAAGAAGCTCGGCAGCATCTATGTCACCCGCCCGTACAACCGCGGAATCGCCGCCCCTCGGATCGGCGAAGGCGGCACCTTCGGTGCCTCACTTGCCGCCTACGACCACCGGATCGCGCAGGCAAGAGTCACCTTGCGTGAGCCGGCCGAGTCGAACGGCTTTGTCAATGCGCACAAGATGCTCCACCACCGCTACATGCCATCTCTGGTCCCTGGCGCAGGCATGTCGATGGAGCAGATCGTGACCATGGGCGGCATTGACGTGGACCTCGGACAACCGTGGAAGGGCGATGCTGAGCTCTCCCTCTTCAACTCACCGTGGGACGAGCCCGCACGCCTGCTTCCCGTGGACGAGGTCATCGGCGGCTACTACTGTGAGGTTGGCACCACCTTTGCAGGCGGCACTCTGCTGGCAGACTCCTCTCGACCCCTCTAGTCCTTCACCGGTCATCCACTGCCGACCGACGAGCGTTCAACGCCCGCGAGCGTGTTCCACCAGAGTTCTCAGCAATCGAACCTGCGCTGGGTCCGTTGACCACGTGTCCTCAGGGTGCCACTGAACGCCCACTGCCCACGCCGGTGCGTCAATGACGACCGCTTCGACAGTGCCGTCATCGGATCGCGAAACGACCTTCATTCCAGCACCCAGTCGGTCGATCGCCTGATGGTGGTAGCAACTTATGGTGACGCGATCATCTCCGATTCCCAAGGGTGCGGAGCCTTCGCCAAGTCGGATTTCCTGAACGACGTTCCGATGATTCTTCGGCATGTCCACGATAAGAGATCCGCCGCGCACAACGTTCACGATGTGCATCCCACGGCATACCGCAAGCGTCGGCATGCCCCATGTCAGGCAGTAAGAGGCTAGGGACAGATCAGCCGTGTCCTGCACCTGATCCACGTCGTACACGGAGTGGTGCTGGTGGTCACCCCCATAGTGTCGAGGATCGATGTCACCTCCGCCGGCCAGGAGAACCGCACCGAAACCGGCCAGTCGTGCGCTCCAGTCAAGCGCCTCGGGGTCGTCGCCGGGAAGCAGCGTCACAGGATCACCTCCGGCCGCCCATACGGCGTCGAGAAGCGCTCGAGCCGAGATCACACCCCGGTAGCGCAGCGCACTCGCGGACTCGGTGAAGCGTCCAAGAATCGCAATCCGCGGTCGCGCAGCCATGTACTACTCCGTTCTCGGTCGTTGACCCTTCGCCAGCAGATCGCCTCACGCGCCTGAACTGGTGGCGAAGACAAACCGCTGCCCCATTGTCCATTAGGGTCCGAACAATGTCTTGTGCCTACCCTATTCACAGAGGAGGTTCCGCGTGATGCTCACCATCGTGGTGGATCGTGCGAAGTGCGAGGGCTATGGCCAGTGTGTTCTCGAGTCTGAGGACCTGTTTGAACTGGATGACGACGGCGTCAGCGTGCCGACCAGCGGCGTCGGAGACGAACGGCGGGACGACGCGGAACGGGCTGCCGACATGTGTCCCATGCAGGCGATCACCGTTTCCTAGGTCTGAAAATGAATGGTGTGGTCGTAGCAGGCGGCGGACTCGGAGCGCTTCGGACCGCAGAGTCATTGCGTGCGAGCGGTTTCGCGGGTCCCCTCACGGTCATCGGCAACGAGGACTCCATGCCGTACAACCGACCTCCCCTTTCGAAGGGGGCCCTGCTCAACGGCGTCGACGTTGAGGCTCTGGAGTTTCCACGAAAGTCCTCCGTCGACGATGTCGACTGGATGGTCAACTCCACGATCACGAAAACTGATCTGACCGACCGCCTTCTCACCCTCGATACCGGTGAGGCCGTGCCCTTCGACGCGCTCGTCATCGCAACAGGCATCAGACCACGACGGCTACCGTTTCCCGGCCCGACCCAAGGACGATTCGTGCTGCGCACCGCTGCCGATGCTGCAGCAGTCCGAGCAAGGCTTCGACGTGAACTGAATCTGGTCATTCTCGGATCCGGCTTCCTCGGGTGTGAGGTTGCAGCCACGGCACGCGCACTTGGCGCGCACGTGACCGTCATCGCCGCTGATCATGAGCCGATGGTCCGGCCGCTTGGTGACGAGTTGAGTTCAGCGTTGCGGCGTCGCCATGAGGCTCAGGGGGTGCACTTTCGACTCGGGCACACCATTGAAGCAACCAATGGCGGTGACCAAGTTCGAAGTGTGACCTTGGATGACGGGACGGAGCTTCTGGCCGATGTGCTCATCGAAGCCGTGGGTAGCGTGCCCAATGTTGAGTGGCTCGAGGGCAACGGACTCGACCTGAGCGACGGAGTCGAGACTGATAGCGCCATGCGGGTGCCAACCGAGCTGGCGCCCGTGGTCGCGGTGGGAGACATCGCTCGCCACCCCAATGCCCTCTTCGGCTCAGCGCCGCGACGAGTCGAACATTGGAGCATCCCCACCGAGACTGGACGGCGAGCAGGACAGACACTGGCACAGATCCTCCGCGGGGAATCGCCTAGCGAGGCCCCCTTCACCGCCATGCCCTCTTTCTGGTCCGATCAGTACGCCCTTAGGATCCAGTCATTCGGAATGCCGGGCCTGGCCACGGACATCAGTCTCGTCGACGGCGACCTGAATGGTCCCTGCATCGTCGAGTACCGGGATCCCTTGGGACTCGTGGGCGTGGTGGGCATTGATCGCACCTCTGACCTCATCCCCTATCGCAAAGAAATCGCGGCCCGATCACATTGCTAATCTCCGACCATGGCTGACGTTCCCCGCACCGAGATGGAAGGCGTCGCCTTCCCCACGGGCGGTGACGGCCAGCGCAGCACGAGTGCGACCGGACGCGCGGTGTTCGCGGACTGCGCCCGCAGAGTGGACCCCGGAATCGCAGCGCAGATCGAGCACACATCAGACTGGCGCGGCGGCTACATCGGCCCCCTGCGCGACATCTCCCTCGCCTCTGCCATGAACAGTGAAGCTGCCCTCACCGTCTCGCGTGACGGCCTCGAGTCCGCTCACCGCAGATTCGTGTTCTCCCGATCTGGCGAGCAGCTGCCGCTCTGGGAGGCGATGCGCCGCTGGTCCGCGCCCGGCTTCGGATCCGTCACCGTGCAGGGCATCGCCGATCGCGAGACGCGGCTCACCCTTCCCTACAAGGGACGTCGCCTCTTCGGTGACGACCTGCGCCGGCAGATCGACTCCTGGGTTGGCACGGGCATCGCCGAGCCCGGCTTCGCGGAGGCGATCGACCTGATCGTGGCCAACCCGGAGTGGATGGACCTGCGGGATATCGACATCGCCGTGCTCGGAGCGGGGGCCGAACTCGCCCCGACTCGATCCCTGCTGCGCTGGGGAGCGCGCGTCCATGCGGTGGACCTGCCGCGCCCGGACATCTGGCAGCGCCTGATCTCCACTACTCGGAGCACCGCAGGGTCGCTCCGCATCCCGGTGGCCCTGGACGACCACGGCCAGCCCCCGTTCGTCGTGGGCGGGCACGTGCATCCAGAGGACGACGACGCCGTCGCGACTCATGCGGGTGCAGACCTCCTGCGCCAGACTCCCGAACTCCTGACGTGGCTGCGCCAGATCGAGAATCCCTTCGTCATGGGCATGTACGCCTACGCGGACGGCTCCGCCCACGTGCTGCTGTCGATGGCCGCAGACGCCATCGTCACCGAGCTCACGTCCACTCGCACGGACGTCACCCTCGCCTACCTCGCAACGCCGACGGACGTGTTCATGGTTCCCCTCGCGGCGGTCGAGGAGTCACGGCGCAGATGGGAGTCGCGAGGGATCGGCGGTCTGCTCCAGACGCCGCTGCGCCTGCTGAAGCAGTTCGAGCCGAACTACACGCGCACCTACACCGCAGACAACGGCAACGTGTTCGGCATCAACGACTCACTGGTGCCCCAGCAGGGACCCAACTACGCCCTCGCCAAGCGCCTTCAGCGCTGGCGTGCTCTCGTCGCCCGGGCTGACGGCGTCCCTGTCTCCTTGAATCTTGCCCCGGCCACTCGCACCAATTCCGTCGTCAAGAATCGGGCGCTAGCAGCCGCGTACGCCGGTGCCGGGCGCTTTGGCGTCGAGGTCTTCGACCCACCGACGACGACGACGCTCATGGCTGCACTCCTGGTGCATGACCTCCGCAATCCGTCTGCAGCGGCTCAGCCGAGCACACCCTTGGCCAACCCCATGGACCTGTTCGCACAGGGGGCCAACCACGGAGGTCTCTGGCGGGCGGCCTACTCGCCACGAAGTGTGCTGGGCATCGCCGCCCTCCTCGGCATGTTCGACTCTCGGGCCTAGGGATGAGCACGTCCGTCGCCTCTGCCATCTTGACCCTGTTGGGGCGACACGGAGTTCGGCGCGCGTTCGGCATTCCCGGTGTCCACAACCTCCCCTTCTGGGATGCCGAGGGCCCGGACATCCCGCGAATCATCGGCGTGCGGCATGAGCAGGCGGCCGGCTATGCAAGCGATGCCCTGCATAGGGCGACCGGCGAGATCGCCGCAGCACTGCTCACGAGTGGACCCGGGGCGGCCAACATGGTTGCCGCCTTCGGGGAGGCCTTCGTCAGCGGCTCACCTGTCCTCACCTTCGCCAGCGAGGTGAACGCGTCGCTGCGATCACCCGAGGGGCCCCGCGGCATCCTGCACGAGATGGCCGATCAGGGGGCGCTGTTCGAGGCCTTCGGAGCCACGGCCAGGCGAGCACGGACGCGGCAGGACGCCATCGCCTCCACAGTGCTCGCCCTCCGTGAAGCGTGGGGGCCACCCGCCGCAGGCAGCTACGTCGGGATCCCCACCGACGTCCTTGGCGAGGCCTGGACGTCTGCCATCCCCCACATCCCGCACCTGCCTGCACTCGCCCCGGACCCGCATGACGTGTCGGTACTGGCCGAGCTCATCAGCGTCAGCCAACGGCCGGTCATCTGGGCCGGGGGCGGAGTCGTGGCAGCCGATGCAGAGGAGTCCCTGCGCGCGCTCGCGCATCGCATCGGTGCACCCGTGCTCACGAGCTACGCAGGCCGCGGCCTGCTAGCGGGCGATGCTCATCTGGTCGATGCGCCCGTCCACGAGCCTGAGGTGTCAGAACTGCTGGCGCAATCGGACCTGCTTCTGGTCCTCGGATCGTCCTTCGACGGGATGAACACCAAGAACTGGCGGATCCCGCTCCCGGATCGACGAGCGGTGGTGACCCTCGGCGATGTGGTCACCAGGACCATCGACTGGAACTCGGTCATCCGCGCTGATGTGGGGCTCACTCTTGCGGCTCTGGACGAGACACTCGAGGACACCGGGGTGCGCGAGCGCGCTGCGTGGGTCGCCGTCACGGGAATCCGGCCGACCATCATGGCTCGTCTGGCCAAGGACCCCCGCGGCTCCGCGGGAGTCGCCTGGGTGCATCAGATCGATGGCGCGTGGCCGGCGTCCAGTGCGATCGTGTGCGACATGGCGGTGGGCGCCTACTGGTACGGCGGCTACAGCTCCCAGCCGCGCCCCCGCCGCCTTCAGTATCCGGTCGGGTGGGGGACCCTCGGCTACGCCCTCCCCGCCGCCATCGGCCCGGCATCGGTGGGTATCCCCACCCTGGCCGTCTGCGGTGATGGCGGCCCGATGTTCGCCCTCGGGGAGCTGGCGACGTACGCGCAGGAGTCACTTCCGATCACGCTGCTGGTCGTCGACGACGGTGGCTACGGCATGCTCCGATTCGACCAGCAGGTGTTCGGCCACCCGGAGCGCGGGGTCGACCTGCTGACTCCCGACTGGACCGCTCTCGGCAAGGCGTTCGGCATTGCGACGGAGGAGGTCGCGAACGTCGCCGGCATCGGCGCGGCACTGTCGCGGTCGCACGAGGCCAATACCCGTGGCGAGCCGCGCATCGTGGTGCTTCGGGAGCCATTCCACCCGCCGCGCACGACGTCTCCGCGGTGGTTCGAGGACTGATTCAGATGCGTGATGGTCGAGCGCCGATTCGGCGCTCGACCATCACGTTCACATCAGACGTGCGTACCTGCGGGTGGGTCAGGAGACCTGGGTCCACAGGGATGGTGCGTTGATCCAGTTCGGATCACCCCAGCCCTGGTACCCCTGAATGCACTCGTACGTCGCGCCATTGAAGGTCACCCGATCGCCCTTGGCGTAGGCACCACGGTCACTCCACGGTTCAGCACCCGGTGTCGGCTCCGGCGTGGGGTCCGGAGCAGGCACCCCCTCCGTGCGGATCACCAGCGTGTTGCTGGCCTCCGAGACATTTCCTGCTGCGTCGCGGGCCTTGACCACGTACGCATAGCTGCGGTCAGGCGCCAGCCCATCGTCCATCAGACGAGGCATGGTGGTGGATCCGATGGCGATGCCGTCTCGGAACACCAGGTAGTCAGCGACGGCGACGTCATCGTTGGACGCGCCCCACATCAGGTCGACGGACGATGGCGTGACACCCATGGAGTGCAGGTAGGTCGGCGCGGAGGGCGCGGACTCATCAACATCCGGTGCCTGCGGTGTCGTCACACTCAGCGCGGAGCTCTGAGCCGAGCGGTTTCCTGCAGCATCGGCCGCCACCACCGAGTATGTGTAGGACCGGCCCGGCAGCACACCCGTGTCGATGAACGTGGTGTCCGCCGTGAATCCGACGCGACTACCGTCGCGATACACGGTGTAGCCCTTGACGCCGACGTCGTCACGCGAGGGGCTCCAGCGGAGCGTGGCCTGACCCGATTCGATATCGACAGCCTCGAGGCCGGTCGGGCTCGACGGCGGAACGACATCCGGGGAACCCTCACCGACCACGTTCACATCGATCACCTGATAGAACGCATTGACCGTGTCTGCGATGTCCCACACGGCCAGAATCACGTGATACCCCGAGCGATCGGACGGCACCGTGATGAGGTGCGACGGGTTGTTCGAGGCTGCGGACCCGTCATGAGCGACCGCCCCGATCTCCTGCAACTCCGCTCGGTTCAGCGGCGCATTGGGGTCCCAGCCCTGCTCGGTCATGTAGTAGTGCCACCCACTCGTCTTGTGGGGAGCGGTGAATGTCCAGTCGAACTGCATCGGACCGGTGGTGACATCCGTCTTCGCCCAGCGATCAGCGGACTGCTCGTCGAGCTTGCCGCCGAACAGTCCCCCAGCCGAGGCGATCTGTCCGTCCGCGGGCCCAGCGGCAGGGAATCCCTTCAGCCCCTCAAGGCTCTGCGGCTCATATTGCACGCCGCCACAGTCCGTGTTCACGCCTGCCTTGCACAGCATCGAACGGGACTCGGGGCCATTGACATATCCGTGCGCCATTGCGGGCGTCGCACTGGCGACCCCCACAACCATGATGCCCCCGGCCGCAGCAATTGATGTGAGCTTCTTCATCGTGCCTCCACATGCTCTAGCTGAGTTCTTCCTTGGCAGGGGTATCCCCCGAGTTCGCCCGGCTCAAACCTCATTGCACGTACGAGGAAGGTAAGAGCCGCCAAGCCGATGCCGACTCATGAGTGGTTGACTGCCCTCATGACGATGTCAGTCCTTCTCGTGGGCTACGGCCTGGCAGGCCGGGTCTTCCACGCGCCTTTGATCTCTGCCGTGCCCGCCTTGGATCTTCGCGGCATCGTGACATCGAATGCCGAGCGCTCCGTTCAGGCTCATCAGGACCATCCGAATGCCGAGATCTACTCCAGCCTGGACGAGGCGATGACCACGTCATTCGACCTCGTCGTTATCGCCACCGCCAATGTCACGCATGTGCCGTTCGCAGAGCTCGCCTTGTCCGCTGGAGCCCACGTGGTCGTCGACAAGCCCGTAGCTGCTGATGCCGATCAGGCCCAGGCTCTGGCCGATCTTGCGGCGTCACGAGGTCTGCTTGCCGTTCCGTTCCAGAACCGGCGCTGGGACAGCGACTTTCTGACCGCTCGCAGGGTCGTCGAATCCGGGGCTCTCGGATTCGTGCACCGCTTCGAGTCGCGCATCGACCGCATGCGCGTGGTGCCCAAGCAGGGGTGGCGCGGATCTCCTGATCCCGCTGATCTCGGCGGCATGCTCTACGACCTCGGCTCACACCTGGTCGACCAGTCCCTCGCCCTGATGGGACCAGCGGTGCAGGTCGCAGCCACGGTGCGCTCCGTCCGGCCGCTCGACCCCACCGATGATGACGTCACGCTTCTCCTCACCCATGAGTCTGGGGCCATCAGCGTCCTCACGGCCAGCCAGATCTCAGCCTTTCCCGGACCCCGCATGACCGTGCTCGGCACTCACGGTGGACTGCGCATCGATGCGTCCGACACTCAAGAGGACATCCTTCGCACCGGAATCGTTCCGTCGCTGGACTGGGGAGTGGAACCCGAGACTTCGGCGGCCACGCTGCGCACCTTTGACGACGACAACAGGGCCACGGAGTCACGGGTGCCGCTGGAACACGGCAACTGGCCGAACTTCTACCGCTGCCTTGCTGCCGCAATGTCCGGCGAGAGTGCCGCCCCCGTGTCGATGACAGATGCGGTGGCCACGCTCCGGGTCCTTGATGCGGCAAGGGTTTCGGGCGCCACGGGTACGACCGTCGGTCTCAACCCGCCTGCAGGTCACGCACCTGCCAACTGACGGTCTGGCGCACCGGACGCCCAGGGCTCGCCACCTGCACTGGGCTCCACTCATGATCGACGAGTCCGTCAGGCGGTCCGGTCTGCGGCTCCACGCACAGCGCGTCTGGCAGTTCGTCGAACACCACATACCAACCAGAGTCCGCGACAATCTCGAGGGTCAGCACCCCGGGCCACGTCACCCTGCACTCACCCGAGGGCACTGAGAAGGCATCGTCGTGAGGCCCAGGCGTGACGTCGGCCGCGTATGCCGCAGGCAGGGCCGACCCGTCACGCACGAGCATGCCGTCGATCTCCGCTTGCCACTGAGCCGCGACACCGTCGAGCATCTTGGCGAACCACGGATGCCAGCCCACCACGGCAGGGAACGGTTCATCGGGCGCCTCGACCTCGATCTGCGTCGTCAGAGCCTGACCGTGCAGCGTCCACCTTGTGCGCACCACCATCGGCCACGGCCACTCCGGATGCGAGTCGCTGACCAATTCAAGGTCTGCACGATCATCGGTGATCGTCAGGCTGACCACCTGCATGGGCTTCGTCACGACCGTGCCGTGGAGCGCCCAGGGGCCATAGGTCGCCGGGAGCGGATGCGTGCCCGACCCAGTAGGCACCGTGTTGCCTCGGATGCGGCCCGCCCATGGCGCCATGGGATACATGCCGTACTCGATGGGATCGCCTCCGTGCTGCATCAGAAGCTGACGCCCCGCCACCGTCCAGGACACCGCCCTGCCGCCATCACTCGGATCGACGACGACCGACATGGATCCGACCGACAGCGTGATCACGGAGAGTCCGGCAGCGTCAGGATGCGGAGGCATGAGCCACGTCGGCGATCACGCTGATCGGATCCGCCAGCAGCGCATCAAAGGCAGCCTCTGCTGCACCGAGGAGCGGGCTGTCCCCTGAGAGTGCTGGCACTTCGATGCGCACCTGCTCCCGAGCCGCCGGCACCGCCGTGAGTACATGACGATCGACTGCGTCCGAGGCGAACGGATGCAGGAGGCGCAGGTGGCCTCCCAGCACGATGACCTCGGGATTGAAGACGTTGACCAGATTCGCCAGACCTATGCCCAGCCAGTCACCGGCCTCCTCGAGAGCGCGACGCGCGCGTTCGCTTCCCGACGCGGCCGCCGCGATGACATCCTCCACCGTGGCATGGTCCTTCTTGAGCCCTGCTGCCCTGACGAGAGCGTCGCGACCGATCACCGTCTCCCAGCAGCCGGTCGCACCGCAGCGACACTCGACTCCAGCCGGATTGACGACCATGTGGCCGACCTCGCCGCCGAAGCCTCCAGCTCCCAGCATGGGCCGACCATCGATGATCACGCCGCCGCCGATACCGACCTCTCCGGAGAGGTAGATGAGGTTCCGATTGTCCGCACCCACGCCACGCACGTGCTCGGCCAACGCTCCGAGGTCCGCGTCGTTGCTGATGGCAAGATGCGGCACGAAGCCGTACTCCGCACTGATCGCCTCCCTGAGCAAGGCACCCAGCGGTACGTCAACCCATCCCAGGTTGGGAGCGAACCGAACCAGACCGTCCGCGTGGTCGACGATGCCAGGAACAGCAATCCCGATGCCCACCCAAGCCGCATCCTCCGGCGCACGCCGAAGTGCCTGACGAGTCAGGGAGAGCAGGTTCTTCACCGCAACCTTCGCGGTGTACTTCGCTCTCGCGTGCTCCTGCTCCCGTCGCCACAGCTCCTCACCACCGAGCCCCACCAGTGCAACCACGGTCGACTCCACGCGGAGGTCGAACGCGACCACGACAGCAGATTCGCTCACCGGCTCAACACGAAGTGAGGGACGCCCCACCTGCCCGGGGCGACCAGCCACCTCTCGCACGACACCGGACTCGGCGAGATCGGCCATCACCGCTCCTACCGTGCTGCGGTTCAGACCCGAGAACGCCACGAGGTCGGATCTACGGGCAGGTCCGGCCTCGTGCAGCCGCCTCAGCAGGCGGGCACGATTGATCCGCCGGAGATCATCCTGAGTAGAGGCCGAATGCGTTGACATGAGAGGGGAAGGAGTCCTTCTAGGTCGCTGAGGCACGTTTGCGAGAGATCGCATCGACGCCCGCTGCAACCAGAAGGACGAAACCTGTCACGACGAACTGAATGCCCGACTGCTGGGTGATCAGTGGCAGCCCATTGGCGATGACCGCAATCACGAGACCGCCGACGACGGCATCCATGACCTTGCCCTTACCGCCGAAGAGGCTGGTGCCGCCGATAACCGCCGCACCGACGGCGAACAGCAGCGTCTGCGCGCCACCCGTCGTCGGCGAGACAGAGTTGTCGCGTGAGGCCAGGAGAACACCGGCGACTGCCGCAAGTGTCGACCCGATCATGAAGCAGTAGATCTTGATCATCTTCACGTTGATTCCGGCTCGACGCGACGCCTCAGCGTTGCCGCCCACTGCGTAGACGTGACGGCCGAAGGGCGTGCGTCCCAGCACGAAAGTGAGACCGACGACGAGGACCAGCACGACGAGCACGGCCCAGGGGACACCCTCGATGACCGGGATGCACCCGACCGGCGCCTCGCCCACCGAGGGGCACGACTCCTTGCCCGGTCGAACAATCTGCCGCTGCTGATTGAGAACGAAGACGAGCACGCCGAGCAGCACAGCAAGGCTCAGGACCTTGGCGATCCACACCGACGTGGCCGTGGACCGCAGGCCCGCCTTGCGACGCCCGGCAATCGCCCGCCAGGACACAAGGAGGTAGCCGCCGATCACCAGTGCCCACATGAGCCACCCGGCCCACAGCGGCATGTTCTGGTTCATGATGGCGAGGAGGACATCACTGCGGAGGCGAATGGTTCCGCCTTCACCGATGATCAGCAGCATGACGCCCTGAAGGGCGAGGAACATCGCCAACGTCACGACGAAGGACGGAATTCCGAGCCTGGCGACAAGGGAGCCGATAAACAGGCCGATCACCGTTCCGGTCAGCAGGCCGACGAGCAGGGCAAGGGGCCACGCCAGCCCCCAGTTCGACAGTGCCACGGCCAGCACCGCCGCCGCCGTGCCGGCCGTGAAGCCCGCGGAGAGGTCGATCTCGCCCAGCAGCAGGACGAACACCAGGCCCATGGCCAGGACGATGATGGCGGCCGACTGGTTGAGCAGGTTGGCGAAGTTGAAGAAGGAGAAGAAGGTGTCCGGCTTCAGGGCCGTGAACAGCAGGAACAGGACGACGAGGCCGAGGACGGCCGGGAGCGAACCGACGTCGCCTCCCTTGACGCGGGAGAAGTAGTCCCCCACCGCCATGCCGATGCCCCCGCGGTCACCAGCCTCGGGAATGTCCACGTCGGTCGTCTGATGATTGCTCACGCCACGTCTCCCGTCAACGCATCATCGAGCTGGATGCCGATGTCACCTGACCGCCCCATCGTGATGAGCTCCACGATGCTGCTGTGATCGACCTCAGAGATCTGGACCTGTGCGGCCATCTGGCCGAGATAGAGGCAGGCGACGCTGTCGGCGACCTGCATGACGTCGTTCATGTTGTGCGAGATGAGGATGACTCCCAGGCCGTTGTCCGCTAGCCGTCGGACGAGATTGAGCACCTGCTCCGTCTGGGCGACGCCGAGGGCGGCCGTCGGCTCATCGAGGATGACCATCTTGGAGTTCCACAAGACTGCGCGGGCGATGGCGACCGTCTGCCTCTGACCGCCGGAGAGGCTCGATACCTGCTGACGCACCGACTTCAGCGTGCGGACGGACAGGCCCTTGAGGGTGTCCGTGGCCCGCTTCTCCATGTCGATCTCGTCCAGCGTTCCCGCTTTCGTCTCCTCGCGGCCCAGGAACATGTTGTGGACCACGTCGAGGTTGTCGCACAGCGCCAGGTCCTGGTACACGACCTCGATGCCGAGAGCGTTGGCGTCCTTGGGGTCATGCACCTGGGCTCGCTTGCCCTCAAAGAAGTAGTCACCGCTGTCGAAAGAGTAGATACCCGCGATGCCCTTGATCAGGGTGCTCTTACCGGCGCCGTTGTCTCCCACGAGCGCGGTGACCTGCCCTGGCATCACGGTGAGATCCACATCGTGCAGGACGTGCACGGCGCCGAAGCTCTTGTTGATGCCCTTGAGTTCCAGAATCGGTGAGTCAGCCGTCATGGAGCAACCTTCTCGTAGGGATGAGTGGGGTGGGTGGTTTTTCCGGGAGTTCCTCGGTCGGAGGGAACTCCGCAACCAACCGCAGTTCCCCCAGACGGCCGGTGGGGACGGGCATGGCACCCGTCCCCACCGGTTCCGTTCGGACCGGCCTAGGCCGGCAGTGTGCTACTGAATGCCGTACTCGACGCACTTCTCCATGAGCTCGTCCGTCGCGCAGACGTTCTCGGCCGTGGTGAAGCCGTCGTTGATGACGTCGATCACGGTGTCGGCGTAGATCGGCTGCGGCTCGAGCAGCACGGACGGCACCTCGGTGCCAGCCTCGCTGTCGGTCGTGGAGCCGGTCGCCAGCGCGTCAGCCGCGGCGGAGTCACCGTTGAGCAGGGCGACCGCGAGAGCAGCAGCTGCCTCGGCCTCCTTCTTCACGGCCTTGTAGACGGTCACGCACTGGGTGCCCATGAGCACGCGCTGGAGACCCTCATCGGTCGCGTCCTGGCCCGACACCGGGATGGCGCCAGCCTGGCCGTTGCGATCGAGCACGGCGATGGCTGCGCCACCGAGTCCGTCGTTGGCCGCTGCGACGGCGACGAAGTCACCATTCGCCTCGGTGTACATCTGCTCGAAGATGGTGCCGGCCTTGGTGTTGTCCCAGTCCGGAACGGCCTGATCGGCAGCAACGGTGAAGCCTGCACCCTCAAGCGCGGCCTGGTAGCCCTGCTTGAAGAGCGTCGCGTTGTTGTCCGTGGGCGAACCGTTGAGCAGGGCCACCGGGCCCTCGGTCACACCAGCGTCGCCGAGGCACTTGATGAGGCCCTCGCCGATCGCGGTGCCGACTGCGACGTTGTCGAAGGAGACGTAGTACTGAGCGCCGCCACCGAGGGTGAGACGGTCGTAGTCGATGACGGGCACACCGGCAGCGGTGGCCTTGGCGATGACGGCTGAGCCGGTCTCGCTGTCGAGGTTGACGACAGCCATGACGCCACAGCCGCTGGCGAGCATGCCGTCGGCGATGGTCTGGAACTTGGCCTTGTCGCCATTCGCGTTCTGGATGTCGTACTCGACGCCAGCCGCGGTGAATGCCTGCTCGAGGAACGGACGGTCCGCGGTCTCCCAGCGAGCCGACGACGCCGCGTCGGGCAGGATCACGCAGGCCTTGCCGCCTGCGGCGACAGCCTCCTCGGCAACCTCTTCGGCTGCATCCTCGGTGACCTCAGCAGCAGCGGTCTCCTCGGTGACGGCAGCGTCCGTGGACTCCTCGCTGGAGGAGCTGCACGCAGCAACGAGCAAAGACGCGGCGGCGAGGCTCGCGACTGCTCCGATCAGTTTCCTGGACATATGGATGTGTCCCTTCCTTGCAGCCAAGGCTGCCTGTGTGGTGGGTGATTACGTCGTCATCCGCGGCGTCAGGCGATGCCGAGAATGTGATCGACGACGAGTTGGTCGAGGGCCTCAATGCCATACCCCCGTTGTGCCAAGGCCTCGACGTCAAACGTCTCCGCCATGAGTCCAGCAGCCGCCTCCGAGGAGTACGCACCGATGGACGGCTCCGCGAGGTCAGTCACGCCCGTGTAGGCCATGGCCGCAGCAACGCGGGGATCTGAGTCGAATTCGCGGGCCTTCTCCGCGAATGCGAGGTAATTGCGGATGCAGCCGCGGGCGAAGTCCCACACACCGGCAACATCCTCGGTGCGATAGGCGTGCGCATCGAAGTGCTTGACGCCCGCGTATCCGCTGTTCTCCAGCAGTCGAACGAGGAAGAAGTGATCCTTCAACCCCTCCGATCCGAAACGGAAGTCCTGGTCGAAGCGGCCGATGCGCTGATCGTTCAGATCGATGTGGAAGAGCTTGTCCTGCCACAGGGTCTGGGCCACTCCCTGATAGAACGACAGGCCTGACATCGTCTCGTGCGCGACCTCCGGGTTGAGGCCCACCATCTCGCTGTGCTCCAGCCTCTCGATGAAGGCGAGCGCGTGCCCAACCGTGGGGAGGAAGATGTCGCCCCGCGGCTCATTCGGCTTCGGCTCGATGGCGAATCGGATGTCGTAGCCCTTGTCCTTGACGTAGCCGCCGAGGAAGTCCAGCGCCTCTGCGTAGCGGGACAGGGCGTCGCGGGTGTCCTTTGCCGCGGCCGACTCGACTCCCTCTCGTCCACCCCAGAACACGTACGTCGGCGCCCCCAGCTCGGCGGCGACGTCGATATTTCGCATCGACTTCTGGATCGCGTATCGACGCACATCACGGTCGTTCGACGTGAACGCACCGTCCTTGAAGATGGGGTGGTAGAAGAGATTGGTCGTGGCCATCGTGCACACGAGCCCGGTCTCCTCAAGAGTCTTCTTGAAGGCATCCAGCTCAGCGCGACGCTGGGACTCGGGGGCCCCGAAGGTCATGAGGTCGTCGTCGTGGAAGCTCACGCCATAGACACCGATGTCCGCAAGACCGCGGAGCATGTCGTCGATCTCGATCTTGGGGCGAACCGCCTCGCCGAAGGGATCGCGGCCGCGGTTGCCGACCGTCCACAGCCCGAACGAGAAGCGGTTCTCCGGCTGCGCAACGAACTCCCTGCTCACGAGTCGCCCTCCATGTCGTTCGGTGGGACTCCCCCGCACACCGCTCACGTCCGCCACCCTGGGGGCGCGGCCGGAATATGTTGGAGTCACCAACAATGTATGTTGTCTGCGCAAACATAAGTCGGGATCCGAGTGCTGACAAGGCGAAAGTGCCGTTCTGGCGTAACGATTTGGTCACGCACACGTCACGCAGAAGCCACAGAGCCGGGCGTTGACGGAACTCCCCCGCGCCTAGGCGGGGTAGAGCGCACCTCGAGCCCGGCCATAGGCCTGCCGCACCGCGGCCACGGGGTCCGGCTGATACATGCGCGTCTCCCCCTCGCGAACGTCATCCCAGACCGGCGGCTCACCCCCGCCCGCGAGCACCCAGGCGGCTTGTCGAGCGGCACCGTCGGCGACGTACTCGCCAGCCGGGGGCACGACCACCGGCACCGTGAACAGCGTCGAGGCCACCGCACCCACAGCAGGGTTCGCTGCCGCACCGCCGACAAGGATGACCCGACGTGGTTCGACACCCACCTCTACCAGTGCATCCACCGCATCAGCCAGCCCGCCCAGCATTCCTTCGACTGCCGCCCGGGCAAGGTTCTCCGGCGTCATGTTGTCTCGCGTCAGGCCATGCAGCGACCCCTGAGCCGTCGGCAGGTTGGGGGTCCGCTCCCCGTCCAGATAGGGAAGCAGGGACAGTCCCCCGGCACCGGGTGCGGCCGCCATCGCGAGCGTCGCCAACTGGTCAAGGTCCACGTTGAGCATCGCCGCCGTTGACGACAGCACCCGCGCGGCATTGAGCGTGCAGACGAGCGGGAGGAAGTGCCCTGTCGCATCGGCGAATCCCGCGACGAGACCGCTGGGATCCTTCGCAGGCACATCCGAGACGGCGAATGCCGTTCCCGACGTGCCCAAGGACACGACCACATCTCCCGGGCCAGCACCGATGCCCAGCGCCGCGGCCATGTTGTCACCCGTGCCAGGACCGAGGAGGATCCCTGCCTTCGTCTCTCCGATAGCCGAGGCCGGACCATGCACGTGCGGCAGGCGTGCATCGTGGCCAAGGGCCATCTCCAGCAGGTCTGTTCGGTACTCCCCCGTGATGGGCGACCAGTAGCCCGTTCCCGATGCCTCGCCACGATCCGTCGCGGCCTCGTCAGGGCGCCCGGCCAGAAGCCAGGTCAGGTAGTCGTGCGGCAGCAGCACACGCGACGTGCGCGCAGCATTCTCGGGCTCCACGCGCGCCATCCAGCGCACCTTCGTGACCGTGAACGCAGCGACGGGCACACTGCCGACGGCATCCGCCCACGCCTGGGGGCCGCCGAGTTCGGCAATGAGGTCGTCAGCATCCGGTGCGGACCGTGTGTCGTTCCACAGCAGGGCATCGCGGACGACCTCGCCCTCATCGTCCAGGGCCACCATGCCGTGCTGCTGACCACCGATGGCCATGGCCGAGACGCCATCGAGGAGACCGTCAGAGGCCGCCGCGAGCGCGCTCACCCATGCCGCAGGATCAACCTCGGTGCCGTCGGGATGAGAGGCACGCGCCTCGCGCACCAGTGCGCCTGAATCAGCGTCACGAACAACGATCTTCACCGATTGGGTCGAGGAGTCGACCCCTGCCACGAGAGCCATACCCGCAAACTACTCGCGTTCTGGGGCATCACGCATCGGCGGAGCCACTGACGTGCATGCCGCTCAGTCGAAGACGACGCCCTTGTGCATCACGAAGCAGCCGTAGGGAACGGAGTCCAGGGTGTGCACGACGGCATAGGTCCCACGCACGCGCTCATAGAAGTCCAGACGAGGGATGACGCCGTACTCCAGCGGGCGACCCTCCTGCGATGACGCGAGGGCGAGCAGTTCATCCTGCACGTCCGTCGTCCTGTGCGGGTCGTCCTCCACCTCCATGCGCTCGAGGGGATGGGACTGGAACGAGTCCAACGGAAAGACACTCAGGATCGCGCGAGCGGCGCGGATGATCGACACCTCACCCAGCCGCACAACCGGGCGACCCGAGGAATGCGCGGGGAAATTGCGGTCCACCAGCGCCAATTGGTCACCGTGACCCATGTCGTCGAGGATCTTCAGCAGCTCCCCGCTGAGCAGGGGGTCGACGCCCTTGAGCACCGGTCAGTCCTTGGCGGAACTGTCGAGGGCGATGGTGACCGTCTCCTCCTCGGCAACGAGCTCGGAGTTCTCGTTGTAGACGCTGACCTTCTCGTCCTCCATCAGGAGATTGCCATCGGCATCGAGCACATCGATGGTCTCGTCGACCAGCGAGCCCTGGGGACCAGATGCCACCACGAGGTCATCGACCACGGAGCCGACGACCTTGCCATCGGCATCCACGACAACGTCCACCTCGATGTCCTCGCCGATCTCGATGTCGTCGTCAGCCATGGATCCTCCAGAGTGATGGGAGCAGAAAAAAGGAGACTCGATTGAGCCACGAGTCTATGGGGTGGGACGGGACGACGGGAAGGCCGCCGCCAACAGGTCAGGCGCCGAAGACGACCGTTCGGTCTCTGTTCAGGAAGACCCGATCCTGGGCGAACAGCTTGACCGCCCGCGAGAGAGCAAGCCGCTCGACGTCTCGCCCGATCTCGGACAGCGCCTCGGCCGTGAAGGTGTGATTCACCCGCTCGACCTCCTGCTCAATGATCGGGCCCTCGTCGAGGTCGGAGGTAACGAAGTGCGCCGTCGCGCCAATCAGCTTGACGCCGCGCGCATGCGCCTGGTGGTAAGGGCGAGCCCCCTTGAAACCCGGAAGGAAGGAATGGTGAATGTTGATGACGCGTCCGCTCAACTCCTGGCACGCCCGATCGGAGAGGATCTGCATGTAGCGGGCGAGCACCACGAGATCGACCCGCTCCTGTTCGACGAGCTCGAGCACGCGCTCCTCCTGCGCAGCCTTCGTGTCTGGGGTCACCGGCAGGTGATGGAAGGGGATCCCCGAACGATCAGCGATGTCGCGGCACGTCTCGTGATTCGAGACGATGCCCACGATGTCGAGGGGCAGCTCTCCTGCCTCACGCCGGTAGATGAGGTCAAGCAGGCAGTGGTCGTACTGCGACACGAGAATCAGCGCGCGACGATGAGCGGCCTCCAGCCGCAGCCCCACCTCAGTGCCGAACCCCGATGTTCGATCGACGACGAGTGAACGCACAGCCTCGACATCGGTCAGTTCGCTCTCGAACTTGGTGCGGGCGAAGAAGAGTCCGGTCTCCAGATCCGAGTACTGCTCTTGCTCCAGGACATTCGCCTTGATCTCGAGCAGCGCTCCGCTGACGGCATGGATGATGCCCGGGCCGTCTGGGCAGGTGATCGTGAGGATGTAAGCGGGCATGGGGGCGTCAGATTAACAGCCGGGACGCAGGCGGACAGCGGGCAGCGCCACGGACGCCTACGATCAGGGCATGCCTGTCGAGCCCGCTCTGGATCCGAGGGCGCGCGAGGCTCACGATCGGGCCTGCGCTCGGGGGGACTCCGGCTACACGGACCCCACCACCGGGCTGTTCGTGTTCACGCGCACCTACCTCGCCAATCGTGGGTGGTGCTGTGGGAACGGCTGCCGGCACTGCCCCTTCGACCATGTGGCCGTCCGCCCCCAACGGACGCCACCTGCGACCTAGAGTCGGCGGATGCGCTACTCCCCAGAGCTCGTCCCTGAGCAGGAATCCCTGCACCGCGGTCAGGCCTTCCTGAACCACATGTCTCTCAGGCGCAGTGTTCGGGACTTCTCGGACCGGCCCGTCCCACGCGAGGCGATAGAACTGGCCGTCGCTGCCGCGAACACGGCTCCATCCGGTGCCCACCAGCAGCCGTGGACCTTCGTGGCCACCTGCGATCCGCAGGTGAAGCACCGCATCCGAATGGCGGCAGAGGAGGAGGAGCGGGAGAACTACGAAGGCGGACGCCTTCCCCCAGCCTGGCGTGATGCGATCGCCCCCCTCGGAACATCGTCCGACAAGGGCTTCCTGGACGTCGTGCCGTGGATCGTCGTCGCCTTCGCGCAGAAGTCAACGCCCCTGGAGGACGGCTCGCTTCGCAAGAACTACTACGTGAACGAGTCAGTGGGCATTGCGTGCGGCCTGTTCATCACCGCGCTGCACACCATGGGCTTGGCGACGCTGACGCACACGCCGAATCCGATGGGCTTTCTCACCGAGATCTTCGAGCGCCCCGCCACCGAGCGGCCGTACATCCTCTTTCCCGTCGGGTACCCAGCCGAGACGTGCGAGGTTCCAGACCTCGAGCGCAAGCCCTTGGACGAGGCTCTGCACTTCGCCCCGTGAGGGTGGCCCCACCGCATGGGGTTGAATCGTCCTGTGACCCCCGAGCAGCTCGTCGACTTCGCCCGTGCGGAGTGGGAGCGCGGACGAGCAAGGCAGGCGGTTCGGCAGGCGTGGGAGGGGGTCAACCATGCGATGGACTCCGGGTCCCGAGGTGTCCTTGAGCAGGCGGCCGATCTCGCCGACACGATCGCCGCAGAAGCCCAGGGCCGCCCCGCCAAGGATGCCGCCCAATTGGCCACCTACTGCCGGCACTGCCTGGCCGGGGTCGGGAACGGGGCGAAGGCGAACTCCGTCGTCTCCGTGATCTTCGGCTGGAGGCGCAAGCAGACGTGCCCGGATTGCGCCGAGCAGATCTCCAAGGACGCGCGCGTGTGCCCGCATTGCGGTTTCCGAATCCTGCCTCCGCCCGAGGACTGATCGCAGCGAAAAACCGAACGTCTCCTGCGGCATCCTCCTCATGGGGCAGACGGACTCGTTACCGTCAGGTGCGGTTCTCAACCACGAGAGCCGTCGGCAGGCTAGTTCAGGCGGGAGAGGAGGCACCATGTCATATGACGCGGCAATGGCGCCTGATGGCTCCTCAGAGACGCCCCCGCGACGCATCATCCTCGTCGAGGATGAGGACTTCACCCGTCAGGCCGTATCGGACAGCCTCGCGGGTGCAGGGCTTGATGTGCGAGCGGTGACGAGTGTGGCCGAGGCGATTTCATCCCTCGAGGAGTTCGAGCCGCACGCGGTCATCACCGACTTGGATCTGGGCCCAGGTCCGTCTGGGGTCGACCTGCTCCAGCGCATATCCGCGGACTTTCCATGGATCGGCTTGGTCGTCCTGACTGCACACCGATCGGTTGAACTTGCCGTGGGCAGCTCCGATCAGCTTCCTGCCGATGCCGTCATGCTGGTCAAGTCCGCACTCGACTCGATGGATGACATTCCGGCGGCCATCGAACAGGCCATCACTCAGGTGGGAGTCCATCGCCCCGACACATCGGGAGTGGCCGACGAGATCATCATCAGCTCCGTGCAGGCGGAGATCCTGCATCTCATGGCTGAGGGTCTGTCGAATGCGGGCATCGCCTCGCGCCGCGGCACGTCACTGAGAGCGGCCGAGGCAGCGGTTCAGCGCACAATGCAGGCCTTGGGAATCGCACCTTCGCCTGAGTACAACTCTCGTGTCCTCGCCGTGCGCAGGTGGCAGTCCGGGCATGTCACCGTTCGCTGACAACGAGGTCGTCTCGCGCACACTGCGCAGCGAGTGGCCCCTGTCCATTCCCCTCTATGCGTGCCTCCTGCCGCTGTTCATGCTCGGGACCTACTCTCGCTCGGGGATCGGCTTCGAAGAATTCACCGCCACCACTCGACTGATCATCTCCTTGTCAGCCCCTCTCTCCGGCTTCCTGCTCTTCGCCCTTGTCTCCCTCTCCGCGCAGGTTCGGCGTACTCGCACCGGAATCGTCGGCATTCTCCTCACGTGGGCGGCTGCAGGAGCAACATCGGCTCTGACCGCAGCGACGCTCAGGTCACTTGTGTCAGGAGAACCGATCATCTCCGCCGCCAATGTCGCTCTGGCGGCGGTATTCACGACGATCATTCTGGCGCTGGCGAGTTCGGGAATGGCCACCCTGGCGGATCGCCGTCGGCAACAGCGCCTCCTGCGCCGTCAGCAACGCCGACTCCTCGAGCTGAGGTCCAGAGCCGAGGGCTATGCCGAGCAGCAGTCGAAGGACCTCGCCCTCGCGATCGCCACCACCGTCGCCCCCGAGATCGATCGGCTTCGCCGCCAGGTGGCCGCCATAGGTGCCTCCCCCTCCGCCGATCTCCTCACTCACCTTCATGCCGAGGTCAGCGACTACACATCACGCGTCGTCCGATCGATCAGCCATGAGATATCTGAGCCGCCATCGGCAGTGACCACGGATCGACCCGCCCGAACCTCCACGCTCAGCCAGATCATCGATCTCACGCTCTCGGCTCGCATCAATCTTCCCATCATGGGAGTGGCCGCAGCCCTGCTGTTCATCGCGCAGTTCAACCTCGGCTGCACCGGCGTTCCGGCTATGGCCGTCATGGGATTCCTGGCCGTGACATTGACCCTTGGCCTCGTCGGGCAGTGGAGGCCATTACGGATGCGCCCATGGGGACTCATGTGGCTCGTGGCCGCGACCGTGGCAGGCTTCTGGGTCTACCGGCTCATCCTCGATACGGCCTCTCCCCGGTGCCTGTGGGCGGAGCCCGGGCCGGAGACAGTCGCGGCAAACGTCGTCTCGGTGATTCTGCTCCTGGTCATCACCACCGTCGTCGAGGGCGCCCTCCAGGCATCATCATCGATCCAGGAGCTCCAAGTCACCAACGACGCACTCACCACTGCCACCGAGGAATTCAACGTCCAAGGGAACCGAACCCGCGAGCAGATCCCTGAGATCCTCCATGGCCCTGTGCAAGGTCGCCTCGCTGCTGTCTCCTTCGCCCTGCGTATTCACCTCGACGAACTTGCCCGGGGTCATGAGCCCTCGGTCACCGACCTCCAGGTGCGGATCGATTCCCTTCTGGAACAGGCAGCCAACGACCTCGATCGGCTTGCACGCTGGCAGGAAGCGCCATCGGCATCAGTGGTGGAGCAACTCGAGGCACTCATCCTGCCCTGGGCAGGTCTCGTCGACGTCACGCTCGATGTCAGCGCCGAGGCGGTGAGCGTGCTCAAGGATCATCCTGACGCCATCGCCCGCCTCGTGAGCTGCGCCGAGGAGGCACTGACGAACGCCAGCCGCCATGGCCAGGCCCGACATGCGCAGATTGGTGTCTCTTCACTAGGCGATCGTGAAGTGACCATGACCGTCGAGGACGACGGGATCGGCGCCAGCACCCATCCGAACGAGGGGCTGGGCCTGCAGTGCATCACCGAGTCGGGCGCCACCTGGCACCTCGGCAACAGCACCGGTGGCGGGGCGCTCCTGACAGCCACGTGGCCCGTCAGTGCGAAATCCCCTGCATAACGAAACCCCCTCCACGACGCGGGAATCCGTCCACGGCATGCGCGAATAACCGAACGCTGCCCTCTGGTCTCACAGGAAACTCCCAGACATCTGGCGCACCGTGATGGACATCGTTTCGCGATCACGAAGAGGAGCCAGCCCATGCATCCATCACCGAGCAGAGCCACCGCCGACACGTTGGTGAGTCGCCACCCAGAGCCGTCGACCAGAGCGAGGTCTCGTCGATGGCTGGCCGTCACGGCTGCGGTCGCCACCTCCTGCGCGATTCTCCTGACGGGGACACCGCCGGCCACGGCAGCGAGCGGACTTCCTGCCCTACCGCTGTCCACTGACGGCAACGAGATCGTAGATGCCCGCGGCAACGAGGTGGTCCTGCAAGGCGTCAACTGGTTCGGGTTCGAGACGGCCAACCATGCTCCGCACGGACTGTGGTCGCGTGACTACAAGGACATGCTCCGGCAGATCAAGCAGCAGGGCTTCAACACCATTCGCATGCCCTTCTCGCTCGAGGCTTTGGAGTCCGCCACGACGAGCGGGATCGACTACGGGAGTGGCCGCAATGCCGCGCTCAAGGGCAAGACCCCTCAGCAGGCCATGGACGTGATCATCGATGAGGCCGGTCGCCAGGGCCTGATGGTGATCTTGGACAACCACTCGCAGTCCGATGACGGATTCATGTACGACCTGTGGTTCGGGCAGGACGGCTACACAGAGAACGACTGGGTCCAAGCATGGAGCCGTCTTGCCGAGCGCTACGCGGACTCCCCGCACGTCATCGCAGCGGATCTCAAGAACGAGCCGCACGGCAGCGCGACCTGGGGAACGGGCGGAGCAACAGACTGGCGGCGAGCAGCCGAGCGTGCCGGCAACATCGTGCTCGGCCAGAACCCCGATCTCCTCATCCTCGTCGAGGGCATCGAGCAGCCCGTGGCCGGCGGCCAGCTTGATCGGCACTGGTGGGGCGGCAATCTCGAAGGCGTCCGACGCAATCCCGTTCGACTGAACGTGGCCGACAAGCTCGTGTACTCCCCGCACGAGTACGGACCGGGCGTCTTTGCCCAGCCGTGGTTCAGTGATCCGAACATGGCGGACATCCTTGAGAGCCGCTGGGATGCCGGCTTCGGATACATCCATGACAACGACATCGCTCCACTGCTCGTTGGGGAATTCGGCGCCAAGAACGTCGGCACGGACACCACCGAGGGACACTGGATCCGCCAGTTCGCGGACTACCTCGGCCGCAAGGGGATCAGCTGGACCTTCTGGTCCTGGAATCCCAATTCCGGCGACACCGGCGGAATCCTCAAGGACGACTGGCAGACCGTTCACGCAGACAAGATGGGCCTGCTGTCTGACCTGATGGATCGTCGACCGATGGACTTCGGCGCGATCTCATCACCGCCGGCGACTGCGAAGCCAGAGCTGCCCGATACGGACGATTCGTTCGCCGAAGATTCGTCCGGCGAAGACACGAGCACCACCGAGGTGGGCTCAGGCGCGCTGACGATGTCGGTCGTGACTGACTCCACCTGGAACAGCGGCTGGTGCGGACACGTCGTTGTCAACAACACCGGACGTTCAGCTGCGGACATCGTGAGCATGTCGGTAACTCTGCGATCAGGGCAGACCTTGGGCTCTGTGTGGAATGGCGAGGCCACCGTCAATGGACGGGTGCTCTCGATCACAGCGCCGGCATGGGCCACGGCACCCGCCGGCGGCAGCTACTCCGACACCGGCTTCTGCATCAATGGCACCGGAGCCCCCAGCGCTCTCGCAGTCACGACTCCGGCCGGCGCGGTGGACTCTGGCGAGGACGCTGCAGGCAATGTCGGCCTGGCGCCTGCTCCGCTGCCGACGCCAACTCCAGCGCCAGCACCCACGCCCACGAGTCCCACACCCACGACTCCTGACACGACGCTGGCGATCACATGGCGAGCGGACTCCACCTGGGACGGCGGGTACTGCCGCACTGCCGTGGTCACCAACGCGGGCAGCACCGCATCAGGGCCGTGGTCCCTGCGCTTCACCCTGCCTGCCGGGTCGCAGATCACCACCCACTGGAACGGGACCGTCAGCTCAAGCGACGGCGCCATGACTGTGACACCACCGACCTGGTTGACGTCCGTTCCCGCCGGTGGGGAATCCGCCGACTTCGGCTTCTGCGCCTCCGGTGTCTGGGAGTCGGTCGACGCGCGGGTGAGCAGCCTGTGAGGGGCCGGGCCCAGACCTCAGTGCGAGTGCGTCGGCAGGCGCTGGTCTGGGCCCGCCCCTTTACCCTGGGCGTCGACGATGTCGAAGACCCCCATCATCCCGTGATCCTCGTGGAACAGCAGATGGCAGTGGAAGACGCTCCTGCCGACGAAGTCCGCGAAGTGCGTCCGAAAGCGCACATAGGCGTTCCACGGGACGTTGACGGTGTCGGCCACGCTCTGCGGCGTGACTCGAACGCGATTGCTCGTCTCGTTCGTGAGTGGATCCCAATCCCCGGTCTCCACCACGGCGAAGTCGTTGACGTGGATGTGGAAGGGATGCTGCTCATTCCGGGGTGCACCTGCATATACGGACGTGGCATTGCGAATCACCCAGTCCTCAGTGGTGCCGAGCTTCACCTGGATCACGTCAGCAAAGGTCAGGTTGTCGAAGAGCATGCCGTCGATGTAGAACTCAGATGCCCCGTCAACAATGGCCTGAGTGAGCGTGAGCACCCGCCGCTGGGCGATGTCATCCGTCAGCCATGAGGGTGGGTCGCCAATCTGCTCCGGGACGGTGACACTCTGCGCACGTTCGCCCTCGATCTGAACTCGAACGAGTGGCGCTGCCGGCCATTGATCCTTGCCTTGGTCGTATCCCAGCTGTCGAAGCAGCACCACGCCGGCACGCTTGCGTGCCGTCACCAGAACTCCGTACCGCTTGCCGGGTGGGAAGAACAGGGTGTCCGAAGTCCACGTCCGCCAGACCATGGCGCCGTCCTCCTCGACAACCGTGAACTCATGGCCATCCAGCGCAACCTGGTAGTACGCGGCGACACCGATATTGCCCAGCTGCCAGAACTGTGTCTCCCCCGGGCGCATGGTGATTCTCGGGTTGATTCGCCCATTGACAAACAACGGCGACGTGGCCGGCGTCAGCGACGTGTAGTCCGCCCATCCGCCATCAGGGCCGAGCCCCCCTTCGCGAATGCCGAAGGCGTGTCTACGCAGCCCCTTGACGCCTGGGAGGTCGGCGGCGCCGCCTTCAACAATGAGGAGTCCGGACATGCCGGCCCAGACTTGAGGTCCGGTCTCCGTGTGGAAGTGCGGGTGGTACCAGAACAGGCCACTTGGATGGTCCTTCGGAATACGGACGTCATATGCCCGAGTGTCACCCGGCTCAATTTGCGCAAAGACGTTGTCCTGAAGGCCCCGGGGTGACACGTGGAGCCCGTGGAAGTGCAGGTTGGTCCACGTGGGAGTCTTGTTCGTCAGGCGGATCTGGAGGCGATCCCCCGGCTTCACGACCATGGTCGGAGCGGGGAACCGACCGTTGTAGGTCAACAACCCCCCGGTCGACGAACCGTTGACCTTGACATTGCCGGGCCCCGCACTGAGGTCTACTCGCAGACGGCCATTGCGGCTTCGCAGTACCGGCCCGTCTGCCGCCGACTCGGGCGGACCAGCCACGCTCCATGCCGCGGCCCCACCGGCGCTGGTCGCGACCAGACCGGCGGTGCCCACTCCTGCAGCAAGCATGAGGTCACGCCGTGTCAGGCCCATGTCATCTCCTCTGCTGCATCGCACGTTCGCTATCGCGAAACTACGCACGAGAAATGGAGACCACACGCGGACGAAGGCAGGACGTTCGGGAAACACACGAACACGGCAAGCGTGCGCTGGGCTTTCCCTCGCACGGCGCTAGGTTCCAAAGCAAGACCACCTTCACGGAGCGGTCGCTCGCACACCACCCACCACCTGCCCCTGGAGTGCCCCCATGCCTGACATCGCCCTGAGCAGACGAAGCGTCCTTGCAGCCGCAGCCATCCTCGGAGCATTCCTGGCCCTGCCGAAGGGTTCCCCCGCTCAGGCGCGAACGCCAGACTTCTCGGACCTGCCGTTCAACCCAGACGAGACCCGCTCAGTCGCCATCGTCGGATCAGGCGTGTCCGGACTCACTGCCGCCTACGTTGCCGCGCGGGCAGGCTTTCGAGTTGTCGTCCTCGAGAGCGACGATCGCTATGGCGGTCGCAGCCTCACCGTCCGTCCTGCCGACCCGGAGTATCGGAACTGGTGGTTCGACCAGTACAACCCTCACCGCCTCTTCTCGCGCATGTACGTCTCGGGCTACCACGAGCGTTCGGACTCGCCTGTTCCCCAAGAACAGACCGCAGACTTCGTCGTCGAGAACTGGCCGGGCACCGATGAGCCGGTCGAGCTGTTTCTCAATGCCGGGCCCGGCCGAATCCCGAGCAACCACACAGCCCTTCTGGACCTCTGCGGTGAGGTGGGCGTGCGGTTGGAGCCCTACGTCTTCCTTTCGGGTTCGAACCTGCTCTCGAGCGAGACCTACAAGGACGGCAAGCCCGTGCAGTGGCGTGCCATCAACTACAGCCTGATGGGCGAACTGGCAACAGTCATGTCCCAGGCAGTGAGCGACGGCCTCATCCTCAAGGGTTACGAGGAGAAGAAGGTCCAGGCCATGCTCACGCAGTTCGGAAACCTTCAGTCCAATGGCACTGTCAACGGCTCGGACACCGTGGGCTATGTGCAGGAGCCTGGCGGGTGGCAATCGACAATCGAGACAGGCACTCCCGTGTCTCTGGAGGAGATCCTCGATTCCGACTTCACGGGCGTCGGAGACCTCGAGACCTCAGCAGGATCGTTCCTGTTCAATCCGAACTACATCAACTGGCAGCCCACCCTGATGCAGCCCATCGGCGGGATGGACAGGATCTGGCAGCAGTTGCTGCTTCAGCAAGTCCCCGCGCAGAGCTTGGGATATGAGGGCACAGGCATCCCAGCGCCAGATTTCGCAGATCGCGACACCGGCGAGTTGGCCGGTCAGCGGTTCGTAGGAGACCTCGTGCGCCTTGAGAGCAATGTGCGCTTCATCAACAACACCGACTCCGGGGTGTCGATCGGGGTCGATGGCCTTGCCGAGCCTCTCGAGGTGGACTTCTGCATCGTCACAGCAGCTCCGGCCCTCCTAGGTGGGAAGAGTTCGGCCCCCGGGCCGGACGGCACCGACTTTCGCATTCCCATTCCCCCAGAGATGCGCATCACGTCAAACCTCTCCCCGAAGGTCAAGTCCCTGCTCGCTGAAGTCGAGATGGTGCCGGCAATCAAAGTTGGCCTGCAGGGCCGCTACCGCTTCTGGGAGGACGAGGACTCTATCTACGGCGGAATCAGCTGGACGACTCTGCCCTCAAGTCAGATCTGGTACCCCTCGGAGGACTTCAATGCTCCCACCGGCATCCTCACGGCGGCCTACAACCGTGGTGTGGACGGCTGGAAGTACGGGGAGCTCAATCAACGTGCCCGGATCCGTCAGGCCCTGCTCGGCGGGGAATCCCTGCACCCTCAGTTCGTCGCCAAGGTCTACGCCGACAAGGCGCTGACGATTGCGTGGCAGTACATGCCAGGCCAGGTGGGCGGCTGGGCCAACGAGACCTACCTGACGCAGTCGAAGGTCTACAAGAAGATCACGACACTGCCTCGAGGTCGGATCTACTTCGCCGGCGACACGTACAGCCAGACTCCCGGCTGGCAGGAGGGCGCCGTGGACTCGGCCCGCCTGGCCATCACATCGATGGTGACGGGACTGACGTCCACCGATCCCAAGCTCTACAAACTCGCGCGCTCAGCGGAGTAGGTGGCAGGCAGGGGTGGGCCCGCCCCAGTGCCGTAACGACGATTCCCTGATTTTCCTCCCGCACAGAGCGGGAGAGAGTACCTTGCTTCGCATGCTGAGGTCGCTCTTGGTGGGTGTAATCGCATCGATCCTGGTTGTCGTGGGCGGCACCCCTGCGGCAGCAGACATCAGGCCGGGCGACTCGTGCAGCCCCGAGGGAAACAAGGCACCCTTCGAGGGTGCGCCCATGAACTGCCAAGGCGGAAAGTGGGTGCTGGAAGGACCGCCCCCATCTCAGCAGAGTTCCTCGTTGAAGGCTGCCGGAAATTTTCGGACGCTAGGGGTGGCGCTGGATGCAGCAACATTCTCATCAGACGGCAGCCAGGTGGCGGACGCCACCGCCATTCGACTGCCGAGCGGAAAGATTCGCCTCTTCGCCTTCGTGAACTCATCAACCTCGCTTCCGGGCGTCAGGTCAGCAACTTCAACGAACAGGGGGGGCACCACCTTCGTAAATGACGGCGGCGACCCGCTTCCCGGAATCGCCGCGGGACAACCCAGAGTCGTGTCCCTCGGTGGAAAGTCAATGCGACTCTTCTACACCGCGGGCGGAAGCATCAATGCGGCCGTCTCGCGCGATGGCGGTCAGACCTTCACGGACGAAGGGCCCGTGATCACCACGGCGCAGGCAGGCTTCGAACCAGGCGGCATCACGATCATCCGGCACAAGAAGACGTGGCGCGCCTACTTCTCGAACCTTGAAAAGCCGGGCGAACGGACAACCCGAGTCATGCGGACGGCTACGAGCAAGGACATGCTCAACTGGACCATGGGCCCGGTCATCACTCAAGGGCAAGGTCCGTTGAGCGCTGGGGGTTCTCATCCCTTTGCCGTCATTGAAAATGGCCGCATTGCGCTGTACTACGCCGGAGATCGCCCCGGCTTCTACGGCATCCTCGTGTCAACGAGTAAGAACGGTGTCACTTTCACCGGAGAGAAGACTGTCATCGCGGGCGGCGGCGACCCGGACATTGTCCGTGTGGGCAAGAAGAAGTGGCTGATGTACTACGGGGCGGACTTGGGAGCCGCCGGTTTCGGCGTCAAAGTCGCGGTTTCCACCAAGACCGTTGTTCCTTAGCGGCGGCCGGGGCGGGACACTCCCGAATATGGGTCTGCTGCACATTCAGAAGACGGTCAGTGCAGGGCCCGATCCACTAGGCGCAGCGTCCACAAGAACCACTCAGATGGACGTAAGCGGCCCAGATTGACCAGCAGTGAATGACTGCCCTAGCGCGGCAAGTGAGTACACCTGCGTGTTGCCGTCATTTCCCGGGCAAGCAACGATCTGATCCAACGTACTCGCGGCGTGGGTCACACCGGACACGCAGGCGAAGGCTAATGATCGCTCCCCCGACGCACCTTCGGAAAACACCAACACCCCTTGGATCTGCAGGACATCACGCGGATTATCGAGTCAACAGAACGTGATCGTTTCGTACAAGACGCCGCCTTTTCCTGCCCATAGCGTCGTCTTGCGCGGCGTCGAAGAGACCGTCGTCATGCGCTGTTCGAAGTTGAGGGGATACGTGCATCACTTGAAGCGTCTGGTCGCGAGCGGCCTTCAGAGCCAGCCCGGGACCAACCCTGACGGAATCCGCACCAACGAAAGGCTTCAGTTGTGAACTTGTCGCGGCGTAACTTCATGTTGGCATCGGCATCGGCTGCCGTCCTCGCTGCCGTTCCCGTTTCCGCAGGTAGTTCGGCGACCGCGGCGACATCTGTCTCGCCTGCGACCGCCCTGAGGCGCTTGGAACGCGGAAACACCCGAAGCGTGAATGGCAACTTCAAGGGGAAGAACTATTCGCCACTGGCGTCCACTCCCGCGAAGGGGCAACAACCGTTCGCAGCAATCCTGACGTGTGGCGATTCACGCACAGATCCGGACTTCATCTTCGACATGGCGCCTGGGAATCTCTTCGTTGTTCGTAACGCCGGAAATGTGGTTGAGTCCGTGGGCCTTGGGAGTCTGGAATTTGCGGCCGACGCGTTGGGGGTCTCCGTGATTGCGGTCCTTGGTCACACCGAATGCGGTGCGGTCATTGCCACAGAGGGAAGCCTCACGACCGGGGATATGCCGGGACCGCATCTAGACAGTTTCGTGGAGCGGATTATTCCAGCAGTCGAGGAGCTGCCGACTGGGCATTCAATGAACGACGCCATTGCAGCCAACGCGGTCTATCAGGCCCGTCAGATTCAGGCGCGCAGCTCGACCATCGCAGATATGACCGCAAGTGGAGATCTGGCGATAGTCAGTGGTGTCTACGGACTGGCGAGTGGTCGGGTCACCTGGCTTCAAACATGAAATCCCACGCCTAGCCAACTCGTCCTGGCGCGGAAAGCTTCTGCTCGAAAAGGGAAGCATTCGATTCACGGAGAGGCACCCAGAAATGGCTTCAGAGAATCGTGCACGAATCTGGATCATCGAGCTAGTCGCGCTTATAGTCCTGGGCGTAATCTTCGGAATCATCGTTGATGCGCTGGGTATCGAGTTGGGACTACTTGGCTGGATCATTTACATCGTGGTTGTCGTCGTGCTAGTTGAAGTTGCCAAACATTGGTGGAAGCGTCGTAACGACAGTAAATCAATCGAGTAGTCGCGCTCTGGCGGCTCCCGCAATGACTCTTTCGAGCCGCATTCGGCAGTTTCCTTGCGCGCCCGTCGCTCTCCCCCGCCGACGCCGCCAGTGAGGGCTCAGCAAGCTCGCCCTATGGATGACGGCGCTCAGACGTGCTCCTGACATCAGCACTAGGCTCGCCTGCGTGACGTCCCCTCGTGCATGTATCTGACATGTGGCCCTTCCGCCGACGCGATGTGCCCAAAGTGGGCACGATCACCCTCGCCGACGTCACCACAAGCGAGGCCGACTACACCGTTTTCTCCGTTGGTCAGTCGAGATTGGGTGCCTCGTTCACAGCACTCGGATTCGTCAATGACGACCCGCCAAGATTTGAGTTGGCGTCCCTCGTGCCTGTGATCGACCCGGCGATGAAGAGCATCGCCGACATCGAGATCCGTATCGACGGCTACGTCGTGGGCTACTTGCGCCCGCCAGCGCTCAACTCAGCCATCGATCTGCTGGAGACGCATCGTGCTGAGTCGCTCCGCGTGCCTGTCGTCCTCCTGAGCACTCCTGCCGGTGCCGAAGTGCGTGTGCACTCCGCTCTCAGTTGACCCTCGCACGCGTCGAAGCAGACGACCAGGTACCGCCGACCAGCCGTGCGGCCTGAGCCTGAGCGAGTGCCGCAGCCGCAGTCGACGTCGAGCAGTTACCCAAGTTAACCCAGCACCACTAGTCTCTCTGCTCTATCGAGGGGAGCAGGTATGGCCAAGAAGATGAAGCCCAAGGCGGAGGAAGCGCTCAAGGATCCCAGTGCAGTCGAAGCGTTCACCACGGTCGAGGTGCCCCAAGTCCTGTGGCAAGCCGAACCCGCCGAGCACGACTACCCGGCAGCAGAGTCCTACCTGAGACTCATCACGTCTCCGAGTGCCGCCAAAACGCTTGTCTCTCGATTGCAGGCCGCCCCCATTGCACACCATCCCGCCAAGGACATTCTGCGTGCAGCCAACTTGTCCCTGCTAAATATGGAAGACCCAGCGGTGAAACGCGACATCGCCGACATGGTCCAGGGCAGAAGACTGTCACCGGTTCTCATAGTCCGCGGAGACTTCACCCGTGCGGTCAGTCTGACGATCGCGGACGGCTACCACCGAGTCTGCGCCAGCTATCACATGAGTGAGAACGAACTCATTCCGTGCCGGATCATTGATGCGTGAACAATCAGCGCAACACCAGGTTGGGATCCTGAAGGCAATCGACGACTTCGCCGATCCTCACCAAGAATGGCGACGACTCATCGCCGAATTCGTCGGCACGTTCTTCCTTGTGCTCGTTGCCGCCGGGGCTCCCATGGTCGGCAAGCAGTACCCGGGAACGATCAGCCTCGCTGCTGCCGTGGTAGCACCGGGACTCATGGTGATGGCCATCATCATGTTTATGGGCAAGGTCTCCGGCGCCCACCTCAACCCTGGAGTGAGCGTCGCATTCGCCCTACGCGGCGACTTCCCCTGGCGACGCGTACCTGCGTACATCGTCGTCCAGATTGTTGCCGCGATAGTCGCCGCACTCACGGTGCACTGGTTTACCGGCATCCCCGCGACAGTGGGTGGAAGTTACCCCGG
>JAIOXK010000044.1 GCA_021741645.1 Candidatus Nanopelagicales bacterium | reverse complement strand
TCCACCAATCGACCCAGCCGGCGGTGGCGTATTCGATGTCTTCGACGGTCTTGAACGGGCCCTGATGGAACAGGCCTGAGTCGATGCACTCGGCCTTGAATAGGCCGATGATCGTCTCCATGAGCGCGTTGTCGAACGCATCGCCGACCGTCCCGATGGATTGGGCGATGCCTTCGAGGGCGAGGTGTTCGGTGAACTTCACGGACGTGTATTGGCTGCCTGCGTCATCGTGGTGCGTGAGCTGCCCGTCGAGAACGGGATGCCCTTCCCGGCCCCGCTGCCACAGGGCCATGCGCAATGGCGTGAGGACCAGGGGCGTGGTCTTCGTGGTCGCCGCGTGCCAGGCGACGATCTTCTGGGCGTACACATCGACAATGAATGACACATAGGCAAACCCGGCCCACGTGCGGCAATACGTGAAGTCCGCCACCCACACCAGGTTCGGGGCCTCGGCCGTGAAGTCCCGGTCCAGCAGGTCCCCAGCACGCTTACCGTCCTTGGCCGGGATCGTGGTCCGATGCTTACGGCCCCGGCGCACGCCATTCATGCCCAGATCCCGCATGAGCCGGTCCACCGTGCAGTGAGCGACTCCCGGGAGCCCTGATCGGCGAAGGAACGATGTCATCTTCCTGCGCCCATACAGCGATTCCGGCGTGCCAACCGTGGCCAACAGTGCATCGACGACCACCGCGTCCGACATGGTCCGTGCGCTGACCGACGGCTTCCTCCACGATCGGTACGTCCGTGCGGCGATCTGGCAGCCCTGCTCAGACAGGACTCGACAGAACCGTCGCTGCGCTCCTCCCAAGCTCGACCGCATGGCCTTGAGCCCGTTGGGCGTCGATGAACGCCATCAGGTGCGCTTGCGGGGGTCGAGTTCCCCCACGAAGAAAGACGTTGCGGCTTTAAGGATCGCCACGTCCTCTCTCAGCCTCTTGTTCTCTGCCTTCAGGCGTGTGATCTCCTCCAGCTGGCCGCTGGTGACCCCGACGTCCTCTCCATCATCGATCTTGCTCTGGCGGACCCAGCGGCGCAGTGTCTCTCCACCAATCCCCAACCGGGGGCCGACGACGTCACACACCGCCGTCAACGACGGGTACTCGTCACGGTGTTCACGCACCATCCTGATCGCCCGTTCCTTCTCCTCGGGCTCAAACTTCTTCGGCATGACTCCATCCTCCCTGACTCAAAAGGAGGCGGCATCAAACCCGTGACGCTTCAAGGCCATCACTCCACGTCGCCATCGAAGGCCAAGAAGAACGACGACGGTCAGCGTCAGGATTAACAACTGCGGGCGGATCACCCACGCCATCGCTGCCAGCGCACCGCTCCAGAGCGCCCACCATCGGGCACGCCTTTGGAGGGAGATAACAAGCAGGAGCAGGGTGGCAAGGGAGAACACTGCCCCGAAGTCGTGGGACCACAGGGCCGTCGCTCCAGTACTTGCGAAGGAGGTTCCGAACCAGAAGACACCGGCAAGCAGCACGGATGTCCAGTGACCCACAAAGCGGCGCGCAAGGCCGTAGGAGAGGAGAACGATTGCCACAGCTGCAACCGCCGCGAGTGCGACCTGCACCTTGTCATCGTTGGGCACCATCTCGACGCCGAGGGCCCCAAGCACGGCAACCACGGGCGCGACTAGCAGCGACGTGCCAATGGGGAAGAAGTAGTACAACTGCCCATCGATCGGCTCCGCTCGAGAACCGAGCACGGACTTCACGAGGTCCGGGTAGTGGTCGAGCGAGAGCCAGTGACCTTGAATCAGACTCTCCGACGCGAGGAGTGTCCCCATCGCATCACTGTCCGTCATGCGATTGGTAGCCGTGAGTGTTACGGCAGCTGCGGCAACAGCAACCAGCATGATGGTGAGCGGAGCTAGCCACCTCGGAGCGACACGGGTGGTGGGCACATCCCCAGCCACCACATCGAGCACAAACATGATTATGGATGCCTGACTAGGCCTCAAGCGAATTTGGCGGCACGTCGTTCGCTACCCCAGCCACTTCCCCACGACCACCGTGCACGGCAGGGTCGAACGCGTCGGCTTGCCGGCACTCATTATCCCAATGGTTTCATCCTGGCATGCCGATGACGGAGTGCGGGGCAACAGGGTGGCCAGCGACTGGCGGCCGGACCCTTTGTCCGAGTGAAACAGTCTGGTGGGTCATTGTCCCGCCCTGTACCGTGCAGACGTGTCCCAGCTCGTTCAGCCGATCCTCGTGTGCATGGTCTGGCGGGGAGGCGCCAGATTCGACCGGTGCCTTGAGTCCATCGCTGCTGCGACACCGTTCTTTCGGCGTGTAATCATCAGCGTGACCGCCCCTGAGGACTCCGAGGACATGCGGTTGGCCCAGCAGTTTCAGCGCCAGCATCCGTCAGTGGAAGTCATCTGCACAGGTAGTGAGTTCCCCACCATGCAGCATCAAACCTTCTGGGTCGATTACCTCCAACGATCCGGCGCTTCTCGAGATGACTGGATCTACTGGCTCGCCTACGACGATCAAATACGGTCCGCCGGGATCTCGGCCCTGATTGATGATGAGGGCAACTGGCCTCTCAATCCGAAGACGGCCTACATCGGTCCTTGGGCAATGCGCCATGAGTCTGCGGAGATTCTGTGGACCGGCATCGAAGGCGACGAGATGCAGAGTTGGACGAGTTTCCCTCACGAGGGTCCGACCCGGATGCCGCTGCTGGCGTGGATTCGGGAGCAGTTGCGGCAGCCGACCTACATGCAGATGAGTGGATCCGTCATGCCCTTCGCCAACTACCTCGAACTACGAGACGGGACGCCGCGCAAGAAGGGGCCCATGCGGATTGAGATGGCCACGGCCGCGGGCACCGGGACCGAGTTCGTTGAGGAGTTCAGCCAGCCGATCAGCGTCATCTACGGGCGCTCGAACTCCGATCGCGCCAGTTACGGGAACGCAGCACGCGCGGAGGACATCCATCTGCTGACGTGGCTGGCCCGATGGGTGAGTCATCACCCTCGGCGGGCGAAGGATTTCGTCGGAATCATGACCGACCAGCTCCAGACCAGAGTGGTGCGATCCCAGCAGCCCACTGAGGAGTGGCGGGTTCGAGGCACCGTTCGCTGATCCCCGACCTCCCATGAAGGACCTTCAGTCTCGAAGTCCCGTAAGTCCGCGCCGACTCAAGCCCTCATCGATCCCGCCCCAGAAGCTCGACACGTTGATCTCCCGGGCCCGACGCTGCCCTGCGAGCCGGGCTCGCTCCAGCCGCTCCGGGTCCGCAAGCCAGGACTCCACAACGCGCGGCAGGTCCTCTCGCGAAGCGAAGTACCCATACTCCTGCTCCGGCACCCAGAAGCGGTCCGTTCGGTCAACATCATCGGTGAGCACCAGACAGCCCATCGCCGCCGCCTCGAGGATCCGGGTCTTCAGCTGCTGCTGTGACCCGGCGTTCGCCTGCGCGAAGTTGATAGTGATCCGACTCTGCGCGAGCGCCTTCATGTAATCCACGTATGACGGCACGAAGACTCGCGACGAGGCGTAGTCCGTTGCCGGAACCTCGCGGTGGGGGTTCACCGCAACGTTGGCGCCCGTTGCCTTGATCTCCTCCAACATCTCTACGCGATACGGGTACAGCGTGCCGATGAAGGTCACGTCATATTCGCGCGAGGCGCCGGCACATTCCGCATCAATGACAGCCAGGGAGGCGTCGGACACCGGCATGTTCACTGGCCCCACCTCGGGGCGTCCAGCCACGAGCACACCGTCCATGGGCATGCAAATGTCGACCAGCATGAAGCGCGGTGACATCCGTGCCAGTCGTCGCGCCCCTGCCTGGATCCACGTGAAGTAGGAGTCGGTCACCAGGCCTAGAAACACTCCGTCCCATCGCGGATGAAGTTGCGACCACAGCACATCCCACGAGTACCTCTTCTGACCCGTGTTGGGATCGGCCTCCACCTGGGCAATGACGTGGGTCGCGCCGGTGTCCACCAGATGGCGAATCAGCCTTTGATGCCAGTCAGCAGCAGGCTCCTCGCCCCCAACAGCGAAGATCGAGACTCGATCGTCCCCGAACAGCTCCCGAGCACCTTGTGCGATCTCAAAAAGGAAGTTGCCCCCACCCGGCTTCCAAGACTCAACATTGGGGCCCACCTGCGGGACTACGACCAGATGCGGTGGCCTGCCCTCCGCCGGTGAAGGCAGGTCGGCGAGTGCCTCGCCATATCCTCCCGCGGCGATATCGGCTCGCATCGCCGCGTCACGACGCCGGTTGAAGATCCGTTCGTCCAAGCCCGGATACAGACGAGAGGCGATGCTCCCCAACGAAGCCCTGAGCCCGGTCACAATTCCCAACGCTAGTCGTCCAGCCACTTCCCCACGACCACCGTGCACGGCAGGTTCGGATGGGTCGGCTCCGACAGTGCATCGCCCCAGTCCGGCGGCCAGTACGGGCTGAAGATGATCCGCTCCTGCAGCGCCGGGTCGGCCATGCAGGCGTTCTCCACCCGCAGCACCTCGTCCTGCCAGGGAGGAGCGGGCATCGTCCGGAACCAGCTCGCCGGCAGCGCCGACCACCACACCGCGCCCACGATGACGACCACAATCGCGACCATCCACGGGCGTGAGCGACGTGCGAGCGGATCCAGCGCCACCATCGCGGCAGCGGCCCACAGCAGCAGTGGCACGACGAAGTAGCGGTTGTTGCTCCCCCCGATAATCGTCGGCACTGCACCGACGACGACGCCGGTGAGCAGCAGCAGCCCGATCGCGACCATGCCGTCGCCACCGCGCACCACGAGCACGAGGCCACCGATCAGGATCGCCAGCGCAACGATCGCGCCGGTGATCGGCAGTGGCGACACGGGGAACACCCCGAAGAAGTCATAGGACTCCAACCGCAGCCCCGGCCAGAAGGTCAGGATCGTCTCTGGGACCGAATCAACCCACTCCCGGAAGGAGTCGCCAGACGCATTGATCGCCCGCGGCTTCTCTGCCCCCAGCGCCGTGAGCAACTGGGCCACCAGCCCGAGAAGGATCACCCCGGCCCACACCGCGCCAGCGCGCCACGGCACGGCGCGCCGCACCACCTGCACGACGATCAAGGCAAGGAACACGCCAGCCGTCGGGATCGTCAGGGTCGTCAGCAGCAGCAGGACGGCCACGGCGATCGTCATCGGCCACGACACCACGTGGGAGCGCAGCGGGAAGGCCAGCACGAGGGTCGACAAGTACAGCAGGAGCATGTAGCTCGAGCCGAGCGCGTTGATGGCCTCGAATCCCACCACTGGGACGACCACGGGCAGCAGACCGATCACCACGCTGGCAACCCAGCCGAGGCCGAAGCGACGCACCACGGCGAATACCAGGGCACCCACCACGCCGGCCATCAGGGCAGCCAGCAGGTTCGTCGCGAGCGCCCACTGCTCCACCGGCACGAGCGCCACGACGCCAGCAAGGAGCCTCGGCAGGACCAGCAGGTATCCGGCGAACGGATCGACGAGGCAAGTCAGGAAACCGGCCTTCTCGATGCACAGCGGGAAGACGCCATCCTCCGCCCACACCACCTGGGTGAGGGATTCCGGATTGCCCCACCACAGCCGCAGCAGCGAAATCGCCCCCGCCACCACGCCGACGAGCACGGCTGCCAGTCGAGTGTGGCCGCCAACGGCCAGGGCGTCCCGCTGACTCATGCCACCACCTCGGTCGGCGAATTCGACGCCGACTCACTCCGATGGCGCACAGACCGAACAAGCACAGTTCCGGCCAAGCCCAGCGCGAAGCCAGCGATAACGATGCCTGCCAGCGTCGCGAGAACGGTGTTCCACACCACCACCGCAGACACACCCGTGAGCAGCAGCACCGTCACTGATGAGGAAACTACGGCAGCAGAGCGGGACCGCACCAGCCCGGACACCAGCGGCACCGCGAGCAGCAGGAAGACCGCCTTGTAGGCCCAGCCGAATCCGGCCACCAGCACGCTGACCAAGAACATCGACGAGCCGGCGATCGCCAGCATCGACGGTCGCCACGGCACACCCCGCAGCGACGCACCCACCGCCACGCCCCAGAGCACAGCCGCCACGGCGAGCGCGAAAAGCAGCAGGTCACCCAACTGCAGGCCTCCAGCGCCCACCTCTGTGCCGAGCATGCGCGCGACCACCGGCACGCGGCCGAGAACCCACGGGTCGCCGTAGTCGATCATGTTCGAATTCGAGGCCGAGCTGAACCGGAAGGTCTCCCATGTGACGGCCATGAAGACAAGGACGGCGATCGCATAGCCGATGAGCACCGTCCAGCCACGACGCATCCGCAGCGCAGGCACCAGCATCAACCCCATCGCGAAGGGGTAGTACTTCCAGGTTCCCATCAGCCAGAACAGCGCCGCGGCCACCCACCACGCCCACAGCGAGTCCCAGCGCCGCACGAGGATCACCGCAGCAACAGCCACCCAGATCACGACGGCATCGAGGTTGCCACGCTCGAGCAGCAGCAGCCACGGGCCGCCCACGGCGGCGACGAGCAGCACGATCTGGCCCAGCCCAGACGAGTTCCGCGCCAACCACACCAGAGCCAGCGACGACAGCAGGATCCCGAGTACCCCGAGGCCCGTCACGTAGCGCGCGGAGAACAGGTCGAACGGCACCCACTGCAGCCACAGCACACCCGGTGCGTAGATCGTGGGCTCGGCAAGGCAGCCGTTGTTCGCGGCATACACGTCGACGCCGACAGAGGCGCAGTCGATGCTCTGCATCGGCAGCAGCAGGTCCCAGAACTGCACGATGCCCTGGGGCACGCGAAGGCCCGAGTAAATGGATCCACCCAGGGCCGCATTGCCCGTCCAAATCGCCCACCACGGCACGAGCGACACCAGAAGTGACACCCCGCCCACGAGCCACGGGAATCCCGCGCCCACACGAATATCGGCCCACCGCACGAAAGCGCCGACGACGAAGACTGCGAGCAGAACCGCAGTGGCCGCATACGCCAGGCCCATGTAGCCGGGGGCGGAGGTGTTGGCGGGGTCCGTCAGGCTCAGCAGCACGCGAAGCAGCGCCACAGCGAGCAACACAATGGTGACGAGAAAGCCGATCACCACACGCTGCGCGGGCGCGCCCCTCGTCACCTGTTGGCCCACCCCGCGATACTAGCCGCGTGAGCCCGCGAGTTTCGGTCGTCGTTCCCGTCTATAACGGGATGCCCCACCTCAAGGCCCTCATGGACGCCCTCCTTGCTCAGGACTACCCCGATCTGGAGATCGTCTTCTCCGAGGGCGGCAGCACCGACGGCTCCGCTGAGTTCCTCGCCACCATCGACGACCCCCGAGTGCGAGTGATCACCCCAGACGCCCCAGGTGCCGCCCGCAATTGGACGGCGGCCACTGAGGCTGCCCAAGGGGAGTTCATCAAGCTCGTCTGCCAGGACGATCTGATCACGCCGGACGCCATCAGCAAGCAGGTCCACGACCTCACATCAAATCCCACCGCCGTTATGGCCTTCGCCCCGCGCGACATCATCGATGCCAAGGGCAACATCCTCTACGCCAAGCGCGGATGCCAAGGGCTGAAGCCCGGACTCCATAGTGGAGCAAGCGTCATCAACGACTGCTATCTCAAGGGCGCCAACATCATCGGGGAGCCGCTGACGGTCCTGTTCAGGCGGGAGCAGCTCCTCGCATCCATGCCGTGGGACGACAGCAACCCCCTCATGCTCGACGTCACCCAGTACGCCAAGGTCGCTCCCAAGGGTGACGTCGTCGTGCGCGAAGAATCCATCGGCGCCTTCCGGGTCAGCAACAGCTCCTGGAGCACCCGCCTTGCCAACGTGCAGCGAGAGCAGTTCGCCCGATGGCAGCGCAAGTACGCGGCATCGCTGACTGCACCGCCGAGCCTCGTCCGCAGGGCGCGGGCGTGGATCGGCATGGAGAGGAACGCCCTCATGCGGAGGGTGGCCTACCGAATTCTCCGGATGAGGGGCGCCTTCAACTCCGGCTAGGTCGATTCGTGTTTCATAACTCCGATGTCGAGTCCATCGAGTGCGGCATTGCGCATGGAGTCCGCCGTGGTTCGCGAAAACTCAGGCCGACGTTCCAGTAGGTCGAGCACATCAGCAACGTCGAAGTTCGGTGTCGAGGCGAGAAGTTCCCCGTATACCGATCGCGCGAAGGCGAGGTCCTCAGAGTTGTCGACAGTCCACCGCAGCGACGACAGGTCGACTTCACCGGATACATTGACGCACCGAAAACGATCCGTCCGCCGATACACCCCCAAGGTCACATGCTCATGCTCATGGGGATCATCGGAGTGCTCCGCCACCCATCGCAGTGCAGACGCCCGCACCACCTCAACATCGACACCGTCGGGCCAGGTTGGTTCGAGGGTGTTCGACACGTAGTCGACGTCGGGCCCGAATGCGGAAATCACCCGATCGACCACCGACGGGCTTGCCAAAGGGCAGTCGGCCGTCAGCCGCACGACCACCTCGGGGGAAAACTCATCGAGCCCACCGATGAAACGCCCCAGCACATCGTCCAAGGACCCCCGAACCACAGGGATGCCGAGCGACTCCACGTAGGCCACGAGTCGATCGTCCGATGGGTCCACGGATGTCGCCACCACCAGACCATCGAGGAGGTCCGAACGCTGAAGCCGCTCGATCTGCCGCCCGATCATCGGCATGCCCTCAATAGGCTCCAGTACCTTCCCGGGCAGGCGGGAAGAGGTCATCCGCGCCTGCAGGATCCCCAAGGGCATGGCCCCATCGTAGGCAGGCGCGGACCCAAGCCCCCCTACGTTGACGAGGTGACGACATTCCGCCCCGGGACCGCCTCATCGGCCCAGACCAGCCCACCTACTTCATCGCCGATATCGCCGCGAACCATGACGGTGACCTCAAGCGGGCCAAGCACCTCATGACCCTGGCCAAGGAAGCAGGAGCCGATTGCGCCAAGTTCCAGCACTTTCGGGCAGAGCACATCGTCTCGGACTATGGGTTCAAGGCCCTCGGCGGGCAGCAGTCCCATCAGGCTTCATGGGAGAAGAGTGTCTTCGAGACCTACCCGGACGCCAGCCTCCCGTGGGAGTGGACGCAACCCCTTGCCGAGCACGGCCGGGCGATCGGCATCGAGTTCATGTCGGCCCCCTACGACCTGGAGGCCGTCGCCCACCTCGACCCGTGGGTCAACGCGTTCAAGGTCGGCTCCGGCGACGTCAACTTCGTCGAGGAACTCGCGGAGATCGCCGCGATCGGCAAGCCCGTGCTCCTCGCCGCCGGCGTCGACATCGTCCTCATGCAGTGCAACACGAACTACACCGGCTCGATCGAGAACGTGCACCACATCAACCTGCGCGTGCTGAACCGATATGCGCAGATGTACCTAGGCATCACGCTCGGCCTCTCCCACCACACACCCGGCAGCGTCACCGTGCTCGGTGCCGTCGACCTGGGCGCGCGCGTCGTCGAGAAGCACTTCACCGACGACACCGCCCGCAGCGGCCCGGATCACGGCTTCTCGATGGACCCGGTGACGTGGCGGGCGATGGTCGACGAGACCCGCCTGCTCGAGGCGGCCATGGGCACCGGGGTCAAGGGCGTCGAGGACAACGAGCGCGAGACCGTCGTGCTGCAGCGTCGCTGCGTGCGGGCGGCGCGTGACCTGCCCGCGGGCACCGTGCTCATCCGCGACGACCTCGAGGTGCTGCGTCCGGCCCCGGTCGAGGCGGTCCCGGCGCACGAGGTCGGCACCGTGGTCGGCAAGGTCCTGACGCGAGCCCTGGTCGCCCGCCAGGACGTCCGTTGGGACGACCTCTCCTGACATGACGCATGACTGCGTCTACGCGACTGCGGGCTGGGGCATCCACGACGAGCGATGGGTGACCGCCCTCCTCGAGGTCGGGCTCACCCCGCACGTCGTGTCCCTCGGGCGCGATGACGCCGACGCCCTCAAGCTGCGTCAGGTGGTCGACGCAGCGGCAGCAGGCGGGCTCCTGTCCTCGCCGGCCCCCTCCACTCCGTCACTGCCCACCTCGTCGGCCTGCCCATCCAGCTGGTGGGCCTATCGTGGGGGTACGACCTCAGCGACCTCGCAGCCACGGATGCCGACCTCTCCTGGCTCGCCGGGCTGGACGGCCTGATCGTCGACTCCCACGCCAACCGGGCGATCGCCGAGCGTGCCGGACTGGCTCCCGAGCGCATCACCTTCCTGCCGTGGGGCGTCGACCTCGCGACCTTCGCTTGCCACGGCTCGTGGATCGATGCCTTCCACCTGGGAGTGCCCCCGCACGCCCACCTGGTGCTGTCGCTGCGCGCGCACGAGCCGATCTACCGGGTCGGCGACATCGTCGAGGCCTTCACGCGCGTTCCGCGGCGGGCCGGGCTGCACGAGGACTTCCCGGATGCGTACCTGATCATCGGCCACTACGGCTCCCTCACCGGCGACCTCAGGCAGCAGGTACGCGACCTCGGCATCGCCGCACGCACGCGCCTTCTCGGGTCGGTGCCGGAGAGCGATCTCGTCCCGCTGCTCGGCCGGGCCGCCTGCTACGTCACGGCGTCCGAGGTCGACGGCACGTCGATCACCCTGCTGCAGGCCATGGCCTGCGGCACCCCGGTGATCGCCAGCAACACCCCCGGCAACCTCGGCTGGATCGCGGACGGCGACACCGGATTCACGTTTCCTACCGGCGACATCGACTCCCTGGCCCGGCTGATCGACGAGGTCAACCACGAGTACCCGACCGACACGGTCCTGCGCACGCGTGCCCTGACCGAGCGAGAGGCCGACTGGCACGCTAACCTGCCACGGAACGCGCGCGAAGGCCTCGACGATGTCGCCGACCCCCCACCCCTAGACTCTCAGCGTGACCCAGGACGACCCGTCGGCCCACGCCGACTCCACGCTGAGCGTGAGCGTCGTCATCCCCGTCTACCGGGGCGAGGACACCCTCCCTGGACTGATCGACGAACTGTCGGCGCTGCACGGACCTCAGCTCACGCCCCAGGGTCGCTCTTTCGAAGTCTCCGAGGTCCTCCTGGTGTGGGACCGGGGTCCCGGACGCAGCGACGAGGTGATCCGCGAACTGCATGCCAAGCACGAGCGGGTGCGTCCGGTGTGGCTCAGCCGCAACTTCGGCCAGCACGCCGCCACCCTGGCGGGCATGACCTCCTCCGGTGGCGACTGGATCGTCACGATGGACGAGGACGGCCAGCAGGACCCGGCGTTCATCGGCGACATGCTCGACGCCGCGTATGTCGATGGAGCGCAATTGGTCTACGGCCGTCCGACCAATCCGCCCCCGCACTCCGCCGTGCGCAATGCCGGCTCGAAGGTCGCCAAGAGCCTGTTCGCACGCTTCCTGGCAGACCAGGACTTCGAGGAGTTCAACTCCTACCGTCTGGTGCTGGGCGAGGTGGGCCGGTCGGTGGCCGCCTACACCGGCACGGGTGTATACCTTGATGTCGCCCTGTCGTGGGTCGTGGCGGACGTGACCACCTGCCCTGTCACCCTCCGGCAGGAGGGACGGCCCGCCGGCAGCTACAGCTACTCGCGACTGTTCTCCCATTTCGGACGCCTCGTGGTGTCATCCGGCACCAAGCCGCTGTTCTTCGTGACGTTTATCGGCATCGCCTTCGTCATCGTCGGCGGCCTTGCCGCGCTCTGGGTGGGCTACCAGCGTCTTGTCGGCGACCTGCCAGTGAGCGGCTGGGCGTCCATGTTCATCGCCCTGATGGTGGTGGGTGGTGCCGTGATGCTCTCCCTCGGGATCATCGCCCAGTACATCGGAGCGGCGACCAACATGAGCCTCGGCAAGCCCCTGTACGTCGTGGTCCGCGACCCCGCCAAGACGTTCGACCCACGGGCGCGATGATCACCTGGACCGTGGGGTCCGGTGGCCTCCTCGGCAGCGCAGTCGTGCGTCAAAGCGAGACTCGATTCGACAGCCACCCCATTCCCTGGGCCGACCCCGCGGCAGCCGCCACCTCGCTGCGTGCGGAGGCTCGCCGGTTCGCCGCTGAGATAGCTGATGCCCGCTGGGCCGTCGTGTGGGCTGCCGGCGCAGCCACCACCTCCACGTCGGCCGATCAGGCCATGAGCGAGCTCGAGCCACTGCGCGGCCTGCTCGAGGGCATCCGGTCGGCCCTGCCGCGCGGCCCAGGTGCGGTCTTCCTGACGTCGTCCGCCGGCGGGGTCTACGCGGGCTCGGTTAATCCCCCGTTCGAGGCGGCCACCACCCCTGTGCCGCTGAGCCCCTACGGCGAGCTCAAGCTGGCCCAGGAAAACCTCGCCAACGACACCCTCAGCTCGGTCTGTCCCCTGGTGATCGGAAGGGTCAGTAACCTCTACGGACCCGGCCAGAACCTGACGAAGCTGCAGGGGCTCATCTCCCGGCTGGCGCTGGCCGCGGTGACCCGGCAGCCCATCAACATCTTCGTTCCCCTCGACACGATCCGGGACTACATCTACGTCGATGACGCGGCACGAGCCGTGCTCCAAGCAACTGCCCGTGCAGCGTCGGCCGGGCAGCCCACCACATCGGTGCAGGTCGTCGCCTCCGGTCAGCCCGCTACCGTCGGGCAGGTGCTGCGAACGATGAACCTCGTGGCCAAGAGACGCGTGCCCGTGGCGCTTGGCAGCCATCCCAGCTCAACGGCGCAGTCCTCGGACCTGCGGCTCGAGCCCACTGTTCCGCTCGACGCGGTCACGACGCTGCCAGCCGGCATGAAAGCCGTCTACCTTGACGTGCTCGAGCGGGTCCAATGCACGTCCATGGTCCCTGCTCAGACCTGATCGCTCACCAGCGTTGTCCCGCCTCGGCGGGATACCGCGCAAGCAGGGCCCGCATCGTCTCCAGCCCGATGACGTTGCTGCCGTCGTCGAGGAGGATCACCGACTTGTCGAGCACGGAGTCGGGCATGGCCGAGAGGTAGCCGTGGACATCGGTCCACGCACGGGTGTTGGCGAGCCATTCCCGTCGCAGCCAGTCGACGATCGGCTGCGCGCCACCATCCTCGGATGCCAGGCCGGCGAGGAGCCTGCTGCACGAGTACACGCGCTGCGCATCCGACAGCTGCGACTCGAGGATCGCGGACGGAGCCGCGGCCCCTTGCGGCAGGTATACGCAGGCGACCGGGTTCTCGGCGATGGGCTGGGTAGCCGTTCCGTTGACATCGGCAGGCCACCAGTAGCTCTGCGGGTTGTCGAACGGGATCGGTGGCGACCACTGCGTCGGGCGAGCGGCCGCGACGGACCGCACGAGGAGCGAGTCGACCGTCAGCAGGAAGATGACGGCGCCTAGGCCGACCCACCGGCCGAGGGTCATCCCCGACACCTTCGGGTCGAGCAGCAGCAGCGCCAGCGGGACGCAGCAGCCGATCAGGACGATGGCGACCATGAAGGTGAACTTCAGCGAGCCGTAGTGCGGCGCGCTGCCGGTGGCCCACTGGTCGAGGACGTTGAGAGTCACTGCGAAGCCGGCGAGCAGCAGGATCGGCAGGAACCGTACGTATGCCTGGCGCGCGATCTGCTGCCGCGACACGACCACGGCCGTCCCGACGGTCCCCACCGCGGCCAGTCCGGCCAGGATCGCCGTGGTCTGCTCCGTGCCCCCGCCCGCCGCGAAGAGCGTCGAGTCGGTGAGTCCGGCCAGCACATTGCCGATGCCCGGCACCGACGAAATCACGCCCACGGCGGCGTGCACGCCCCCGCCGAGGCCACTCACGACAGCGCCGGCCGCCGACGGGGTCGACGCCAGGACGAAGGCGAGCGACGATCGCATGGGCTCCCAGATGCTCACCGCGACCACGAGCACCACCCCAAAGCCGACCCAGTCGATCGCCGGCCGACCCCCTCGCACCGCCCGCGCCACCAGGTATGCCAGCCACCCGACCACCAGGACCCCTGCGATCGCGTTCATCGGCAGCCACACCGTCATCCCGGCCGCCACCGCCATGGACGTCAGGAGCAGGGCTCGCGGAACCCGAACCCACGTCAGAAATGTCGTGACCCACAGCGAGCACACCAGAATCGTGAACTGCAGGGTGAGGTGCCCGTATGCCGTCAGCATCAGGTTGGTGAGCACGAACACGAGCGCGCCGAGCCACACGAGCGGCCATGGCAGGCGCACGCGCTTTCCGGAAACCACACCCTCAGTGACCGGGCGGCGCATCCGCGCCTCAACCAGCGGCACGAGGGCGAATGGCGCGATCACGACCATCATGAACTGCGCATACACGACCGTGTTCGCCGCGACCATCACCTCGTTGTAGCCGCCGAGCGTCACCGCGGAGACCACGCCCATGAGGGTGCCGACGAACACAAGGAACAGCTGCAGCGGCCCGCCCATCGGGACGAACTGCTCCATGGGCACGCCTGCCGCCATCACCGACGTGAAGTCGAGCCACTTCGCGTTGTCCTCGGCGAGGGAGTGCCCCATCAGGAAGCTGACCGGGTTCAGGTATGCCGGGCCCTCGGTCCACCACGTGGTCATGACCGCGAAGAACGCCGTGAGGGCCCCCACGGGGACGAGGACCGCCACGACCTGGTGCCGTCGGGGCGATAGCTGCGAAGGTCGCCGCACGAACGCCAGCAGCGCCGGGACCAGGAGCGCGAGGAGCAGCACCAGCTGGAGCTGGACCCGGGTCCACAGCATCACGTGGTCGATCACGAAGCCCACGACCGCGCCGAGGATCGACACGGACGCGACGGTCATGATCACGGTCCAAGCGATGCTCCGCGAGCGCCATAGGGCGACCAGAGGAAGCACGACGTAGGCGACGAGGAACAGAGCGTCCACCTACGTGCACCTCCATCTCAGGCAGGCGGCGCGTGCCACCCGTTACCGTGGGTCCGTGCCGCCCACTGTGCTCCATCTAAGCACCTACGCCACCAACGGCGGCGCGGCTCGAGCGGCCACAGCGCTCCACAGCGCCATGCTGCAGGAGGGCATCCGCTCGACTCTGACGACCGCCCACGGCACCCGGTTCCGCATCACCAGCGAACTCGATCGGCGACTTTGGCGGCTCCAGCGTTCTCCCACGCAGACGTGGCGGTCCCCGGCGCGGTTCGGCAGCCTGAGCGCCAAGGAGATCAACGCAAGCGACGCCGATGTCGTGAACCTTCACTGGGTCACCGACGGCTTCCTCTCCATCGAGCAGATCGGCCGGATCACCAAGCCGATCGTCTGGACGCTGTACGACATGTGGACGTTCTGCGGCACCGAGCACTACGGCGTCGATGCCCCCGACGCCCGCTGGCGCGCCGGCTACACGAAGGCGAACCGGCCGAGCAGCGAGTCCGGCTGGGACCTCGACCGCGATGCCTGGGAGCGCAAGCGCCGCCACTGGCTATCCACCGCGGTCGTGCCGGCCAGTACCTGGCTCACCCAGGCGGCGCAGGGCAGTGCACTGATTCAGGACTGGCCGATCTCGCGCATCCCGCACGTGGTGGACGCGACGGCGTTCGCGCCGATGGAAAAGGGAACAGCCCGCGAGGCGCTCGGGCTGCCCCAGGACGTTCCGCTCATCCTCTTCCTCGCTTCGGCAGGAATCGCCGACGATCGCAAGGGATGGGACCTGCTCGAGCTGGCGCTCCCGGCCGTCAAGGCGGCCCATCCAGGTGTCCAGGTCGTCGTCGTCGGACCCTCACGCCCCGACTACCTGTCGCCCAGCGGCGTCCCGATCCAGTGGCGGGGCTCGATCGCAGGCGACGAGGCCCTACGCCTCCACTACAGCGCGTGCGACGTCACCGCCACGCCCAGCCGCGAGGACAACATGCCACTCACCGCAATGGAGGCACAGACGTGCGGCCGTCCCGTGGTGGCCTTCGACATCGGTGGCCTGCCCGACATCGTCGTGCACCACGAGACGGGCTTCCTTGCCCCCGAGGGCGACATCGACGCGCTCGCAACGGGCCTGGGCCAAGCTCTCGAGGACGCGCAGGGCGAGAACAGGTGGGGACGTGGCGCCCGCGAACGAGCACTGGCAACGTGGTCAGGTCCAGTCGTCGTCCGCCAGTACCTCGACGTGTACGAGCAGGTGATG
>JAIOXK010000043.1 GCA_021741645.1 Candidatus Nanopelagicales bacterium | reverse complement strand
TGCCACGGTGCTGGAGATCAGATCGTCGAAGTCGAAAGCGTTGGCCTGGCGAAGTCGCCGCTGATACTCCGCGTACGCCTCCGCCAGCTGCTGCTCGGCAGGGTTGGCCGCCTTCGAGGCGAATGTCTCGTGATCGATCAGCTCGTTCTTCAGGTTGGAGACCTGAGCAAGATACGAGCGGGGCGGGAACTTGCGCGGATCCAGATTGAGGTCACGCATGATCATCGTCATCAGCCGCAGGGAATCCGCCGAGTCATAGATCGTGAAGGTGCTCTTGACGCCCAGCCGCGAGGCCTCACTCCGAAGGATGCGCACGCAGGCGCTGTGGAACGTGGACACCCACATGGCGCGGGATCTCGGGCCCACGATCTCGGCCACGCGCTCCTTCATCTCGCCTGCCGCCTTGTTCGTGAACGTGATGGCGAGGATCTCGCCGGGGGTGGCGTCACCCGAGGCAAGCAGGTGGGCGATGCGTCGGGTCAGGACGCGAGTCTTGCCAGACCCTGCTCCCGCGACGATCAGCAGCGGACCTCCCCGATGCTCGACGGCCATGCGCTGCGAGGGGTTGAGATCCTCGACCAGACTGCTGGCGCGTGCGGTGGTGGGCCCGCCGGCAGAGCGCGCCTCATGATCGCGTCCACCGGGCGCAGATGGCCCGAGGTCGAAGAGCGCGTCGGTCATCCCAGCATCCTAGGCAGAGGCGCCGACACCCTGAGGGTGGCGATGGTCGGCCGGTACCAGCCGCGACTCACGCGTACCTTCCGCGCCGAATTCCCCGCTGAATTCCCCGCCGAACTGCCCGTCGATCCGCGTCAGCGGCGAATCCAGCCGACGATCGTCACCTTCACCTTCGCCGCCACAGAGGACTGCACGACGATCTTCCCGTCAGTTCCCACCTCGGTCACGACGAGACTGGTCTGCCGACGGTCCGGCATCACGGGTGCCGATCTGGTTCCCGGAGCTGCCTTGTCGAGCCCGTACACGGAGACGTTGCCCGCATCCACCGCCTTGGTGCGCGTGGTCACGCTGAGGATGACGCCCGTGATGCGCTTGCCGCGCTTGGGCAGACCCGCGACTCCGGTGATCGGACCCACGGTCATCGGTGCACCGGGATCCAGCGCCGCCTTGACGATCCGCTTGCGCTGAGCATTGCGCACCTTGACCGGTGCACCGTTCACCGAGTAGCCGAGCACCTCGACCCGCACCTGCACGGCGGCCTTGCGCGTCGTCTCCAGCAGTACCTGACTGCCCACCACCGGGACGACCATCACTGCCGAGCGCACCTTGTCCTTGCGGAACTTCACGGCAGCCGCGGAACCCTTGTCCGGCGTTGCGAAGCGGATCTTGCCGCGCTTGGTGGCCTCGCGCGTGGTCACCATCACCAGCGCGGCCGTCGCTGTGGGGGGCACGGCTGCCAGTCCCACGATGCGCTCCTCGCCGGGCTGCAGCGCCCCTTGCGGATCGGTCTCGTATCCGACCTCCGAGCCCACCGCGATGAACTCGTCGACCGGCTCCGCGGGTGCCGGCGGCGCGGGCGGCGCGGGCGGCTCGGGCTCGAAGGACGGCGCAGGGGCAGGGGCCTGCTCCTGCGACATGCTCGTGGCCTCACCGGGGGTGCCCACCGTGACATTGGGGACGTCGCCGATGCCGAACCAGCCCACCACATCCATGCTCAGGTCCGTTGCGCCTGCCGCATTGGCCAGCGCGATCGTTCCGTCATTGGCCACCGGGACGATCGCCGTTCCGGAGGCGTCCTGGTTCATGGGCACCTTGACGACGATGTCGCTCTTGCCCTCCCCAGGCCCCCAGATGCGGATGCGAGACGGGGCGTTGGAACCCAGGGCCGTGACATTGACCGCCACGGCAGCGACTCCCTCGACCGGGATGGCACCCACGCCGGTGACGCGCGCGTAAATGCGCTTGCTGTCACTGGACGACGTGCTCTGCTGCAGGCGGCATCGCTCCGGAACCCCGATCGCCCGCCGCGTGCCCAGAACGCGAACAGGCTCGATGCCCACCATGTCTGCCGATCGACCCATGCTCACGAGGGATGCTGAGCTCTTAGCTCGCGGACAGTACGGGCCGTCCATCGGCGTGCCGTCCCAGAAGGAAGTGCGCCCGGAGGCACCGTCCCACGTCAGCGAGATGTGGATGTGGTCGCGATGGCAGACAGTGTCACTGCCCGTCGTCGTCCGCGAGAAGCAGCCCTTGAGCTCGGTCCAGCCGCGTTCCACGTCGTACCCGCGCCAGATGCGGTCATTCCATCCGATGTACATGACGCCCAGACGCATGGCGTTGCCGTAGGGATTGCCGAACTGATCAGGACCGAGAAGCCAGGCGAGGAAGGCCTCTGCGTTGGCCCGCTGCTGGGGCTTGCGCACGGTCGTCATCCAGTCCAGTGCGCGCCCCTCCTTGTGCTCGCTCTGTCCGCCGATGTCGCACGCTCGCGGGATCCACACCGTCTGATCGGCACCATAGGTCGCCTTGATGAGGTCGGCGAGCTTCTGGGTGCCCGCCTTCGCCTGCGGGTCGCATTGCGCCTGCCCCTCGTAGGTCGGTGACACGTCGTATCCCTCGGGCAGGGGCTGCGCGATCCCGGGCACCGTCGCGGGGGGAAGTCCGACACCGGGGACGGGAGGTCCGGCGACCGGCCCCGTCCAGGTCGAGGGCTGCCAGGTGTCGCCGTTGGCGCTGGCGGTCGTCAAGGGAGCGATCAGCGCTACAGCGCCGCAGGCGGTCAGCGCCGCCATCGTGCGAACTCCCCGGGTCGCGCCACGGCCCGTCTGACCACGCGCGAGATCCCGGTCATGCCCATGGGCACGACGGAGTAGGGCACGGAACCCGTGCCAGCGGGGAAGCACGTGCATACTGTGACACGAATGGGACAGTTGTTACCAGTGTGACCAGTGTGATTTATGAAAAATAGGACGAATTAACACGAATCGGGTCGTTTTTCTCCCCTTAGGCCGATTCTGCTGGTCGACCCCCCGCGGGTCAGCGGCGGTGTGCCAGCCAGGATCGCGCCCGACGAGCCACCGAGCGTGGCCTGAGCGAACCGGCGTCCGAGGATCGAGTGGCATCCAACGCCCCCATCAGCGTGCTGATGGCAGCGTCCACCGGCATGTCCGTGGAGTCATCCACCGTCTCCTCCGGGCCGGTCAGCCGTTCTCGCAGCACCGCCGGGTCCCCGAGAATGTGCACCCCGCTGGCCTCGATCGCGGTCACCATCTCGTCGGCTATCTCGGCAGCACGATCCAGTGCCCACTGCGGTGTCGCCAGCCGCGCCTCGTCAGCCGCCGGCGCTCGCCCCTCGACAAGCGCCTTCACCATCTGGGCCTGCACCCGGTTGGGGTACGCCCGCCAGCCGGCCGCGCCGCCCACAGCAACATTGAGACGACGCAGGAAGGCAGCCTCAGCCAAGGTCATCGATCGGTTCGACACCTCACCGCGATGGCCATAGAGGGTGTCACGCGGCAGTTCGAGCAGATCCTCGAAGTGATGGAAGATCCCCTCGCGCACCCGATCATCCACGACGACGACGCTGACGCGCTCTGGTCCGACGATGCGTGCCCAGCGGGCGATCAGCGCATCGTGTCGATGGCGCCGCCAGAAGATGGTGCTGCGCGTCGCCTCGTCATCCTCGAAGAGCATGCGGCGCAGCCATGGCAGGTAGGGAGTCTCAAAACCCGACTTCAGGTTCTGCTGCCAGGCCGAGGGCAGGATCCGTCCGAGATTGCGCAAGGTGACGACGACGTGGAGCCGATCCACCGCCACATCGCGCGCGATCCGCTCGGCTACGTCATCGGGTGACTCGGCGAAGAACTCGCTGGAGAGGACGGTGACCCCGTCGAAGCCATGCGCCTCGGCCACCGTCTGCTCCCACAGGCCCTCGCGTGGCGGCTTCGCTCCGTCCGTCCGCCAGCCCAGCGGACGCCCCATCACTGATGAGGCGATCTCACGATGGGCCATGAGACGTCCGGGGTAGTTCACCTTCCAGGTGCCGAGCACATCGCGGCTGTTGGCCAGGGCCGTCTGCACCGCCGTCGTGCCCGTCTTGTGCACGCCGATGTGAAGGAGCATGGAGCCGGGGGCCAGATTCGAGCGGGCGGAGCCCGAACCGGAGGTCATCGCGCCATGCTAACAGCGGCCCGCGCACTCTCCGGGTCTTCCAAGGACGGTCGAACCGGTGTCCACCGGTCACCGCACCGGTGTCGTATCCTCGCTGGACACCGTTCGCCCAGCATCAGGAGTCTTCGTGCCCCAAGTCCCCACCCGTACGCGGGTGTCGGTGGTGCTGGCGTCCACCATCTCGACCATTGCCATCGTCGCGGGCATCGTTGCCGTCGGCGTCGTCGTCCCAGGCTCCCCCATGGTCACTCCGACCTCGGCGGCCGAGACCGAGGTCCCGTCTGACGGCGCACTCACGGAACCACTCGACCCGGAGACCGCATCCACGGCCACGGATTCCGTCGCCGCCGAGGAGAGCACGAGCGGAGACGTCTCGCAGATTCGCAACGTCGTACTGCTCCTCGCCGACGACCTCGACTGGCCGCTCTTCGATGGTGTTCCGCGTCTGAGCGAGTTCATGGATCAGGGCACGACACTGACGAACTTCGTCGTCACCGAGTCGCTCTGCTGCCCCTCGCGGTCGTCGATCATGCGCGGCCAGTACGTGCACAACCACAAGGTGATCTCCAACATCCCGCAGACCGGCGGCGGCTGGCAGACGTTCTACGACCTGGGCCGGCAGAAGGACTGCCTCCCCGTCTGGCTGAGCGAGGCGGGCATCACCACGTCGCACTTCGGCAAGTACCTCAACGGCTTCCCCAGCCGCAAGCAGAAGCCCACCTACACACCCCCCGGTTGGGCGAACTTCGTCTCCACCACGCGCGGCAAGGTCGCCTACACCGGCTACAACTACACGCTCAACACCAACGGGACCCTGCAGAAGTACGGCGACCAGCCCACGGACTTCCTCGAGGATGTGCTGACGGCCAAGACGAATGAGTGGCTCGAGACCGCCACCGATCCGTTCTACCTGGAGTTCTCCTCCTACCTTCCCCATTCACCGGCTCCGGCGGCTCCGCGCTTCACGGGAACCCGCGCCGGCTCGCAGGCTCCCCGACTGCCCAACTACAACGCGTTCGGCATCTATGAACCCGCGTGGTTGAAGTCGCAGCCGAAGCTCGGACCCAAGCAGCAGTCGAATCTCGACCTGCTGTGGACCCGACGCCTGGAGTCGGCGGAGTCCATGGCCGACTCCTTCCACGCGATCATGGCCCAGCTCGAGACCACCGGGCACCTCGATGACACGCTCGTGATCATCACGTCCGACAACGGCTATCACGTCGGTTCGCACCGCATTCCCTCCGGCAAGCACACTCCCTATCGCGAGGACTCCGTCGTTCCTGCCATCTTCATCGGCCCAGGAATCGCCAAGGGGGTCACGATCGACGCCATGACCTCGACCATTGACCTGGCCCCCACCATCGCCGCGATTCAAGGCGCGGCCACACCCACCTGGCTTGACGGCCGCAACCTGATGCCCCTGCTGCTGGATCCCGAGAACGCCCCGTGGCGCACAGGCGTCCTGACGGAGAACATGGCACCCACGACGCCCGACGATCCGGACTACTCGGGATTCGAGGCCCCCAAGTACGACGCCGTCCGCACGCAGGACTACCTCTACGTCGACTACGGGCGCAAGCAGGGAGCGGCGCTCTACAACCTGCAGACGGATCCCTATGAGATCCACAATGTGATCAGGTCCACAGATCAGACCATCGTCCGTCAGCTGGCGGCTCAGGCGAAAGCCCTGGCTAGGTGCAGCGGGGAGAGCTGCCGAGTCGCAGACAGCATGCCGAACACGGGGGATGCCGTTCCCGCTTCGTGAGCCGCGTCGTGAGCCGCGTGGTGCGCCTCAGGACGTGAGCATGGTCTCCCTGATGACGCGGGCTGCTGCGTCGCCATCATCGAACTGGCAGAACTTCTCACGGAATCTCGCTCGACGAGTGCGCGCGTCATCGCCGTCGTAGGCGCCAGACGCAAGCGCGTCGACGAGTTGCCTCTGGTTGCGCGCGACGAGGCCGGGCGGCTCAGCGAGCAGATCGAAATACGTTCCGCGGGTCTCGCGATAGGAGGGCCAGTCGTCGGCGTAGGTGATGATCGGCCGGTCCAGAAGCGCGAAGTCGAACATCGTCGACGAGTAGTCGGTGATCAGGACGTCGGCGGCGAGGTAGCAGGGAACGATCCACGGCACCTTGGATCCATCGATCACCCGGCCGGATGCGATGAGTGCCTTCATGGCCGGCCCCGCGGTTGCCGTGTGATGAGCGCGAACGATGACGACGACGCCGTCACCCAGCGCCTCAAGCAGTCCGCCTACATCGATGCGCATGGAGGTGTCGCCGACCGTCTCGCGAAACGTCGGTGCGTACAGGATCGCCGTCGCGCCGTCGGGGACGCCGAGCAGTTCGCGGGCTTCGCGAATGTCTTCGTTGGTGGCGTTGACGAGGGCGTCGTTGCGTGGGTACCCCGACTCCAGCCATTCATAGCGGCACGGGTAGGCGTGGGACCACATCTCCGTTGAATAGGCATTGGAGCTGACGGCGAAGTCCCAGCGATCGCTGCGGCGCAGCAGGTTCTCGAACTCGCGTGCCGACCGTGCCTCATCGATGGGCACGACCTTGCCGCCACTACGACGCGGCTGCCGCACGGGATCGACCGCAGTGCTCGCCACCGAGCTCGACATCACATCGAGGCCTACGAGCTTGAGTGGAGTGCCGTGCATGGTCTGGATGTGCACTTGGCCGGGGCGCTTCACATAGGAGCCGGCGAAGTTGACGTTGTTGACGAAGTACTTCGCTCGCGCGAACACACGCCAGCGCTTCCAGCCCCCCGGAGTCACGTAGGGCGTGCCCGGGGGAAGGTGAGCGGCTTTGCTCTCATCGATGAGCCACACTCCCTTCAGGTGCGGAGCAGTCTCAGGAAGGGCCTCGAAGATGGCCCGAGGGTTGCATCCGTAGCCACTTCCCCAGTACTCGGAGAAGAGGACGAGGTTGTCATCGATCGGCAGGAGCCGCAGGGCCTTGTAGTACAGCCTCCCCACGGCGCGCACGCGCTTGAGCGCTCGACGAGCCGGCCAGTAGACCTTGCCGCCCGCCCGCCGCAGAGGCTTGCGCCAGCGATCCAGGCGGTCGTAGACGAGGAAGGACCGATACGAGCGCGTGAGGAAGATCCGGGCGCGAAGGTTGCTGGCCTTGTTCTGCTTGGCCACCGAAGACCAGTCCTGCGCGTGCTTGGCCACTGACTCCCGCGCCTTCAGGTAGAACTCCGGGCGCATGGCCTTGGGCACGCGGTCGTTGTGGCTGAGGATCGTGACGTAGTGATTGACCATCACGTCGTAGAGATGCTTGCGGACCTTGAGGTCGACGTCGTGCCGATCGAGTTCCGCGAACACCTCGTCGTACCGGCCGAAGATGTCGAAGTGACGCGGGCTGCCACTCCCCAGGATGCTCCCCGCCCGGCGCTGGCGGTACAGCAGAACGACCCTGTTCAACGAGACGGCGGTCTCAGCACTCAGGAGCACCGTGTACGTGAAGTGGATGTCCTCGTAGTAGCCCTGGGGGAAGGTGATGTCGAGGGAGGCGAGGAAGTCACGTCGGTAGACCTTGTTGCAGGCGATGGGCAGCAGGTTGAACAGCCGCAGATGCTCCCGTGGCACGAACACCTGCGGTGACAGTGCGGCCAGGATCTCGTCGGCCCAGCTGACGGCCGTTCGACCGTCCCACCACACGCGCGCGTAGTTGTAGATCAGGAGCTGCGGGAACTCCCCGACCTCGAGGCGATCGGCAATGGCGGACAGCGAACCCGGCGAGAGAGTGTCATCACCGTCCAGGAAGAGGATGTACTCGCCCGTGGCTGCAGCCACCCCTGCATTGCGCGCTCCGCCCAGTCCGACGTTCTCCGGCAGGTGGAGCACGCGGACCCGGCTGTCGCGCTCGGCGAGATCGTCAAGGATGTCACCGGAGCGATCCGGTGAGCAGTCGTCGACGGCCACGATCTCGACGTCGGAGAAATCCTGATCGAGGACCGACTCGATCGCGGCCCGGAGATACGCCTGGACCCCGTAGGCCGGCACGATCACGGAGAACAGGGCCACGCTTCGCGAGCATACACAGCGAGATCGCCACGCCTCGGTCGTTGAGCGGTGAGTTGCCTGGCCTCCGGGGCGAGGCACGACGCGCCCATGTCACGGCACCGGGCCTAGGGCTGCGACCTGTAAGGTCAGCGGGTGCCTGCAGTCACCAATCCCGTCCTCATCGGCGGGACCGGCCGGAGTGGTTCCACGATTCTCGGTCGCATCCTCGCCCGTCATCCGGATCTGTACCTGACCGATCCTGAAGAGGTGCGCTTCTTGGCCAACAACCCCGGCATGGCCACGGCCCTCGGGATGAAGAACGCCGGGTTCCCGCGGAGTCTGCGAGCGCGCAATCTCGCCCAGAAAGCGATCAAGAGATCTCAAGGGGCCTACTTCAAGCGGCCCAACAACAGCGGACTGCAGAAGTGGCTGACCAAGGAGGAGATGGTCGCCCTGGGTGATCGCTACCTCGAGCGCTTCGGCAGGGAGCCGCTGGCGGCCACCCAGGAGTTCACTTACGCCGTCATGGACAAGGTGGCGGCTCCCGCGGAGGGACGCCGCTGGGTGGATGGCACGCCGGCCAATGCCCGCGTCACGGATCTCATCGAGCCGATCTACCCGGACTGCCAGGTCGTGGCGATCATCCGCGACGGCCGCGACGTTGCCGCCTCATTCGTCGAGCAGACCTTCGGCCCCAACGAGATCCTGGAGTCGCTTCGCGAGTGGGGGCGACGCTCGCTTCGCATGCATCAGGCCGTCCAGCGGTGCCGCCCCGGCCGCATCCTCACGGTCGACATGCTCGACATGGTGCAGAACGCTCGGGAGGAGAGCCTCGAGCAGGTGTGCTCATTCCTGAACATCCCGCTCGACCCCGGAATGATGGAGTGGTTCGCTGACAACGTCAGTGTCGATCGTGCTCACGTCGGGCGCTGGCGCACCCAGTTCGATGGCGAGACCACGGAGAAGATCAACGCGCTCTATGCCTCGATCGTGGCAGACCTGCGGAGCAAGGGCGTACGCATCCCGCTCGAGACCTGACCGACCACATCGGCAAGTCCGAACGGCGGCATCAGCACTCGCTAGTCAGCACGCCATTCGTCGCGCTCCGCGCTGGAGTCCAGCAGGTCGATGGCGTCCTCCGCCGCATCGTCCTCATCCTCCTTGACCTGGCCTCGGCCGACCAGATTCAAGGCCTCCTCCACGGTGCCGTCGAGGATCACCTGACCATCGCCGATGACGAGCGCCCGGGTGCAGAAGCGCTCCATGACGCGTGCGTTCTGCCCGGCGACGAGGAAGGTGGCACCCTGCTCCTTGAGTTTCTCGACGTGCTGCCAGCCCACCTCGCGGTAGGAGTCGTCACCCACGATGAGCGACCCCTGGGTTGCGTATGCCTTGGCATCGGCCGCCATGGACACGGTCCAGACGATTCGCCGCCGAAGCTCCGGTGGACAGGCTCGCGCATAACTGTCAAGAGCCCTGCTCAGCCCCGCTGTCGTCACGATCCAGTCCATGCGCTCGTTGATCTGCTCTGGCGAGAGGCCAAGCAGGATCCCGATCACGAAGATGTTCTGACGCACCGTGAGCTTGGCGTTGACCAGACCGGCACGACGCAGGATGGGAAGGATGACGTCGCGGCGACGGACGTGGCCGTGGTCTGGGATCAGTGTTCCGGCCGCCAGGCGTATGAGTTCAACAGTGCTGTCCTTGGGCTGGCGCCCGATCAACGCGACCGCTTCACCGGGCGCGACGGTGAAGGTCAGATTCCCGTAGACCTGTTCGTCGACCTTGCTGGTCTCCTGCGCCAGCCGGCGAAGGCGATCGGACCGACCCCCGCCCTTGCGGCGCCGACGGCGCGGCATGGTGAGGGTGACGTCCTCGAACTCGAGGGCGTTGCCGAGGCTGGGGTCGCAATGGATGCGGGCCATCGTCAGGCCTCCTTCAGAATGCGGTGCTCGAGCCGCAGGAAGGTGATGATTCCGGCGATGACGCAGATGAGTGCAACCGAGCCGGAGATCGCATACCCGAACATCGGCACGTGCTCCTCGGGCCACCAGCCAACGCGATACAGCGCCAATATGCCGGCCAGCGGGTTGATCGCCGCCGCCGATCGCGCACCCTCAGGAACAAGGGCCAGGGAGTAGAGGACCGGACTGAGGTAGAAGGCCGCTCGCAACACGATGCGCACGATCCGGGCGAAGTCCGGTACGAGGACGGAGATTGACGCCACGAGCAGCGAGAGGCCGTACATCAGGATCAACTGGACGACGAAGGCCAGGAAGAAGAAGCCGATATTGATGCCGGGGAAGGTCCACGTCACGAGCATGGCGAACAGAATCAGCGGCAGCGAGAACAGGAAGTCGAAGGTTCGCGTGATCAGCACCCGGACGACGGAGAACTGGGTGGGCAGCACGCTGACCGGGAGGGTTCGCGAGAACCCGATGAAGGCCTTCGTGGCCGAGGAGATGCCGCTGGTGAACCACCACCAGGGCAGGATCGCCACGGTGAGGAAGAGGTAGTAGGGCTGGCCGCCCATCTTGCGGCCGCCGAGCAGGATCTCGAAGACGAACCACATCGTGACGCTCATGCCCAGGGGTTCGAGGATCGCCCAGAGGTAACCCAGCCGGAGCTTGCGGTACTTCTGCGACAGGTCCCGGCGCACGAGCAGGAACAGCGCCTGCCTCGATCGCCAGATACTCACCCCCGCACAATACGGCGAACGGTGGATCGGCGTGCGAGCGGTGGATCGGCGCACGAACGGTGGATCGGCGTACGAGCGGTGGATCGGCGTGTGAGCGGTCAATCCGCGCGGAGCAGCGGCTCCCACAGATCAAGGACCGTCTCCAGTCGATATATCTCGGCTGCCGTCCTTGCCTCGACGCTCATCGAGCGTCGCAGTTCCTCATCGTCCATCAGTCGTCCCAGATGTCCGGAGAAATCGTCGACGTCTCCGCGCACGGCGAGAAGACCCGTGCGCCCATGCGTGACAAGTTGGCGAACTCCGGACGAGGCATCCGCGGCCACCGCAGGCAGCCCACACGCCATCGCCTCCATCAGCGACAGCGGAAAACCCTCGACCAGGGATGGCAGTGCCAGAATCGAACTCGCCATGAGGTAGCCCTGCGGGTGGGAGGTGGGCTCCACGAACTGCACGCGTGGCAGATTGCGATCACGGAGCTCATCCACCAGTGGACCGCTTCCGACGAATCGAAGCCGCCACTCGTGTCGGTCGGCAGCCACTCGCGCCCAGGCATCGGCCAGAATTCCCGGCGCCTTCTCCACCGACAATCGCCCCAAGTAGGTGACGACGCGATCGGTCAAGGGCGACGGCTGCTCCGGCCAGAAGGCAAGCGGGTTCGGCAATGCAATAGCTCCGTGCATTCCCCAGGAGACGCATCGGTCGGCATCCGCCTGCGTGAGGAGCGTGACAACATCCAGATCCGAATACGCAGCGAGCAGACGTTCTGCGTCGCCTCCCATCTCCGCCGCCTCCGCCGACGAGTGGTACTGACCGATCACGCGCCATTGGTCATGAGGGACGCGATCCAGCATCTCCTTGCACCACACCTGAGTCGTGATGACGACACCCGGATCACCCTCTGCCAACACATCGTGGATGCCCTGAAGGATGCCTGCCTCGGCGTCGGAGCGCGCCTGCTCGTCGGACGCTGACGGGACAGGTGACGGCAGCAGTGTCGTTGACCGGTAGCTCTGATCCGTTGCGAATGCATGCGGTTCAGCGGCCATCTCGAGTCCGACGAGGTGCACCGAATGTCCACGACCGGCGAGCCCCTGGGCCAGAACGTGTGCCACCCGTGCGGCTCCACCGAGTTCGGTGATCGAGTTCACCATGATGACGACCGACGTCACGATTCCTCCTGCAGGACCCGGAGGAGACGCTGGCAGGCATCGTCGTCCGGATCCCCCGCCAGGCGCGCCAATGCCGCGTGGCCTTCAGCCCACGGTTCAAATGCGGCTGCCTCCGTCACACGTGTCAGAGCCGCCAGCAGCTCGGCTGCACCACTGACGCAGGGGCCCGGTAGTCCCTCCTGCCACGGCAGGTACAGCCCAGGTCCTCGTGAGAGGAGATCTCGAATGTCCGAAGTGAAGATGACTATCGGCCGACCAAGCCGCGCTGCAACAGCCGCCCATCCTGACGTGTCAGTGACGAGGACGTCACAAGCACCGATGACGTCACGGGCGGGCAGCGTTGAGTCGTCCAGCACTCGAACGGGCGCATCCTTGAGAGTCTCAGCGATCATGACCGAGTCCACGCGCCTCGTGATCACTCCGACGACCATCTCGTCACCGTCAATGCCCAACCCCGTGCGCACCGTGGCGCGCGCCGGAACCATCTCGGCAAGTGGCGAGGCAGTCTCAGTGCGACACGAGAAGCCGAGGGCCTGCGCGGATCGACGGCCGACGTCATGTGACGGAGCCGCGACCACATCCACGTCAGTCTCCCCGCGCACGAGCAACTGCCGCTGCCCACGAGGAGTCAGCAGCGGCCAGTCGACGATGTCCGAGCCCACCTTCTCCACGGAAGGCTCAACGAGCGCGAGCACTCGGGTGTCTCGTCCGCGTTCGAGGGGTCGACCGACCGTGTCCGGACCAGACACACGCATCGGCAAGCCGTCGGTCACCCACCACCGACTCCTCGCAGCCAGCCAACGGTGTCGGGCGGTGCCTGCCCTGACCGCCTTCGCCCAGTGGGGTACCTGATTGCGGTCGGACTGATACGCCCACACCACGGGAATGCCCTGGGCGTGCAGGTATTCCGTGAGGGCTAGCGGACTGCCCCCACACGCCTGTGATCCGTCAGTGATGGCGCATACGCGTCGACGAGTGCCGCCAAGCGCGCGGGCCCAACGAGCAGCGCGGCGCGCGAGCCGACAGTCCCAGCGACGCCACCACGTCTGCCACGTTCCGCTCGCCACGCTCTGCACTCTAGAGGCTGGACACCTGTTGCCAGCGGTGCTGACCGTCGTCAGTAGCCTCGACTCATGACCGATGCCACACACTCCACTCTCACCCATGACGCCAGTGGCGAGCCCGTCGAGCGGGTGCTGGCCGTCATGGCGCATCCGGACGACATTGACTTCGGATCAGGCGGCACCGTGAAGGCCCTCACCGACGCTGGAGTGCAGGTCAGCTATGCGATCATCACGAATGGCGATGCCGGTGGCTTCGATCCCGCCGTGCCGCGGTCAGAGATTCCACGCATTCGCCAGGAGGAGCAGCGCGCTGCAGGCGAGGTTCTCGGTGTCGACGACATCGTCTTCCTCGGCTATCGGGATGGCGAATTGTGCGTCAGTCACGAACTGCGCCGCGACATCACCCGAGAGATCCGCCGCGTGCGACCTAACCGGATGATCATCCAGTCCCCCGATCGCAACTGGGACCGCATCGCGGCCTCGCACCCGGACCACCTTGCGGCAGGTGAGGCCGCGATCCAGGCGATCTATCCCGACGCGCGCAATCCCTTCGCGCACACATCCCTTCTTGAGGACGAGGGGCTGCAGGCGTGGAGCGTGCCCGAGGTATGGGTGATGGGCACTCCGACCCCAGACCGGTGGATCGACGTCACCGATACGTTCGAGGCCAAGCTCGCGGCGATCCACTCCCACGCCAGTCAGCTTCCTGACGTCGCCGGCATCGACGAACGAGTGCGGGGATGGCTGACGGCTCAGGCGCAACGCGGAGGCCTGCCCGATGGGCGACTTGCTGAAGCGTTCATGGTGGTGTCGACGGCCTAGCCGAGCGTCACTCGGCGATGCCCTCGCCGAAGTCACGGATGGTGAAGTACCACGTGTAGTAGACGGCCAGCGCCGGTCCGAGAATGATGATGAAGTAGGGAATGACCCCGCCAACTCCATCATCGATCAACGCTAATCCCTGCCACACCAGCGCGATTCCGATGATCACGAGAATGGCGCTCAGGACGTAGTTCTGGGGCTTGCGCGCCGACCACGGCCGGATCGACTCTTCGTTATCACTCACGCCTTCACCTCCCATGGGCTCAGCAGTTGGGGAACGTACTCATGGTTCGAACTAGACGAACACCGCGATCACGACATTGGCCAGTGTCAGCAGACCAATGATCAGCCACAGCGCGGTCTGAGGGGGCTGCTTGCGCCGGCCCACGGCCGCCAGAATCGCGATGACGATCACGATGACGAGCTTGATGGCGATCTTCGTGTTGTCGACCTCATCCTTGGCTGCGTCACCGAGCGCACCGCCAGACAGCATTCCCACCATGATCAAACCGGTGAGCAGCTGAGTCATGGCACCGTCGAACATCCACCGCGTGACCGTCTTTTCCTTCGACGTCAACTGCAGCAGGAAAGCACCCAGCAGCATCGCCAGGCCAACGAAGTGCAGTACAACGATGATGTTGTAGACGACATCCATCAGCGACCTACTCCCATTCCTCGGTCGTGACTCTGATGAATCACTCCCGTCCTTAGGTCGTGACTCTGACGAATCACTCCCGTCCTTAGGTCGTGACTCTGACGAATCACTCCCGTCCTTAGGTCGTGACTCTGACGAATCACTCCCACTCAATCGTCCCGGGCGGCTTGCTCGTAACGTCCACCGTAACGCGGTTGATCTCCGAAACCTCGTTAGTGATGCGTGTCGAAATCCGCGCAATCAAGTCGTAGGGAAGACGCGACCAGTCAGCCGTCATGGCATCCTCACTCGACACCGGACGCAGAACGACCGGATGCCCATAGGTGCGTCCGTCTCCCTGAACGCCGACGGATCGGACGTCGGCCAGCAGAACCACCGGGAACTGCCACACCTCGCGGTCCAGTCCAGCGGCCGTCAGTTCCTCGCGAGCGATGGCGTCGGCCTCGCGGAGGATCGCCAGTCGCTCCTCATCGACGGCCCCGATGATGCGAATCGCAAGCCCCGGCCCCGGGAACGGGTGTCGCCACACGATCTCCGGCGGCAGGCCGAGGTCGAGTCCCACCTGTCGCACCTCGTCCTTGAACAGGGTGCGCAGCGGCTCCACGAGCGTGAATTGGAGATCCTCCGGCAGGCCTCCAACGTTGTGATGGCTCTTGATATTCGCCGTGCCGGTTCCGCCACCGGACTCGACGACATCCGGATAGAGCGTGCCCTGAACGAGGAACTGAATCGTCTCGCCGTGCGCACCTGCCTCGGCGATGAGATCGCGCTCGGCCGCCTCGAACACCCGGATGAACTCGCGGCCGATGATCTTGCGCTTGGTCTCAGGATCGCTCACTCCTGCGAGTGCCTCGAGGAAGCGCTGCTTCGCATCAACCACGACGAGCCGAATGCCGGTCGCCGCGACGTAGTCCCGCTCGACCTGCTCCGCCTCGCCCTTGCGCAAGAGACCGTGATCGACGAAGACGCAGGTGAGCTGGTCGCCCACGGCCTTGTGCACCAACGCTGCCGCCACGGCGGAATCGACTCCACCGGACAGCCCGCAGATCACCTGACCGTCACCCACCTGGTCACGGATGCGCTCGACCTGATCGTCGATGACGCTCTCCATGGTCCAGGAGGGCTCACAGCCGGCGATGTCGATCAGAAAGTGCTCGAGGATCCGCTGACCGTGCTCGCTGTGAAGGACCTCCGGGTGGAACTGGACGCCGGCGAGCCGCCGTCCTACCGATTCGAAAGCCGCGACGGGAGCACCATCTGACTCAGCCGTGACGAGAAAGCCCGCCGGTGCCGCGGTGACGGCATCACCGTGCGACATCCAGACGCTCTGCTCCGCGGGCAGCCCGTCAAACAGGACTCCGGGAGTGGCGACCCGCAGAGTCGTTCCCCCGTACTCCCTGCGTCCGGTCTTGTCTACGGTGCCTCCCAGTGCCTGAGCCATGGCCTGGAACCCGTAGCAGATTCCGAACACTGGGATCTCGGTGTCGAACAGTTCCGCATCAAGGCTCGGGGCACCCGGTTCGTAGACGCTTGAGGGACCACCGCTCAAGATGACGGCGGCCGGGCGCTTGGCCAGCATCTGCGCTGCCGACATCGTGTGCGGAACGATCTCTGAGTACACCCGGGCCTCGCGCACGCGGCGAGCGATGAGCTGCGCATATTGAGCGCCGAAGTCGACGACGAGGACGGGGGCGGGAGCATCAGTCACCCCCCGAGCCTAATGGACCCGTACTGGTCGGTTCTGCTCAAGACTGGTGCCCGAGCCG